>NZ_JAWOUS010000003.1:66331-443399 GCF_033339495.1 Vibrio sp. 2134-1 | reverse complement strand
ACCTGGCTTTGGTCCAGCGTATACGTCCACTGACCATCCACCAATGCTAGCTCACCATAGGTGCCCGTAACGGTAGTGTTTGCAAAAATCGGATCGTCGCCATTATCAACATCAGTAATAGCAATGGTGCCTGTTGCGGTCGCAACATCACCGAGATTGCCTTCGGTCACCTTGCCGGTGAACGTACCGTCAACCATAGGCGTGTCTTCGGTGCCTGTAATAGAGATCACTACTTCATGCTCAGTGCCATCTACAGATAAAACGGTAATACTTCTGATGATTGGGTCACTGTCATGATCCAAAGCCTGCACTTCTTCGTGCTCATTATTCAGCTGATAATTCCAGTTACCGAAAGCATCAATTGAGAAAACGCCCCAATGACTATCTTGAACCTCACTCTGTGATTGGAATAACGCTTCACCTGCGTTTCGATCAGTAACACTGAGGTTGCCAGAAGCTTCAAACGTCACGTCTTCTTGAACGGCACCTCTATCTTCACCATCAATCAACGCTTCAGTTTCACCAACTTCTGAGGCTGTGAATCGAGAAATATTAAATAGCGTTGTACTTTGCTCTGTCGTCACGCCGGCGGTTTCAAAAAAAGTACTTGCTAGTACTTCTGCACCCGTTCGTTCAACAGTACCAGAGGCCGTCAAACTTGAACCCGTAAGTTCACCGGCTTCAGTAGCATATTCATCACCTAATTCACTCGGGTCTTGCCCTTTTTCGATGGCCTCTAATATTTTCGCAAGCTTGTCGGTAGAATCCGTTTGAGCTTCACCTCCTGTGCCAGCAATATATACATGCTGAGGTTGGATCTTCCCTTCTACTAATTCAACGACCACTTCTCCCGGTAGCAAGTTTTCTTTAGACGCAAAAGCTTTAGTTTGACCATCTAGGCCGATTACAACATAAGTTTGTGCGGTTAATTTTGATGGTCCAACCAAGAGCTATACCTCATTTAGTAAATACAAAAATCTCAAAGTCCATAAAACCAAGAAAGTAATAAGACTTATTTTCAAGAAGCGATATACACAATTGGGCGTAAGCTAGCATCAATTAACCCATCTAAAACACGCAATTATCCTATCAATAATTTTCATGTTTTAAATTTGTTTTATTTTGCACCGTAAAAACATATGTTATGCGACCTATTTTTAATATTTTTTAAACTTGTCATTAAATTTTTATTGAAATAGCACATAGCAGCTTATATTCCACAAGCGAAAGTCAGGAGAAAACGTTTGCCCTGGAATATTAGTAATCTTTAATGTTTATTCTTAAAAATAACTGGCGTCAAAATTATTTGGGGAGATTTAAGTGAAGCTAAGTAATATTAGTGTCGCGTGTTTTGGTTTGCTAATACCACTGGTTTCTAGCGCACAAACTTTAGAACAAGCAATAGCTACAACATTTGCAACTAACCCTGATATCAAAAGTGCGTTTAACGAATACATGAGTAGCCATTATCTTATAGACAAATCGCGTGGAGCATATAAACCTAGCCTCGATATTGACGCAGGTATCGGTTACGAGAGCATTCACCCTTCCAACTCAACAGGTAAGAGTGATACGGAAATGACTCGTAAAGATATGGCAATTAGTCTCACTCAACTGATATGGGATGGTTCAAAAACTTTATATGATATCGATCGTACTTCTGCAGATGCAGAATCTGTACGTTATCAGTTACTTGCAGATGCTCAAAACGTTGCGCTAGAAGTCATCAAAACTTACTTGGATGTTGTAAAAACACAAAAGTTAACTGCGCTTTCAACTAGCAATCTCAACACACATAAGCGGATATATACCGATATTAAAAAACGTACAGAGTCAGGAATTGGCTCAGTTGCAGATCTTAATCAAGTTAAAGCTCGCCTTGCAAAAGCCCAAAGTAACGTCTTAGCCGCGCAAAATAATCATAAAGATGCAAAGACAGCATTCTTTCGCTTAGTTGGCGAAGTTCCAACTAACCTTATTTTTCCGCACGCAGACCAAAACTTCATCCCAAGCTCTCTCGCCGAGGCCAAATCGCAGGCTTTTGACAATCATCCTGTTATAAAAACTGCACTCGCAGACGTAGATTCTGCTAGGTTTCAATACAAACAAGCGAATGCAAACTATTTTCCAGTCATCTCATTTGAAGCGAAACAAAGCTGGAATGACGACGTTGGTGGAGTAAGCGGTCTCAACACTGAAACGCAAGCAATGCTTCGTATGCGATATAATCTTTACAACGGTGGCCAGGACTCAGCGAATAGCGACAGCATGGCCTACCAACTAAACAAAGCGAAAGACCTCAGAGAGCGAGCATACCGAAGTGTAGAGCAAGAGCTTCGCCTTTCTTGGAGCGCTCTTGAGCTGACTAAACAACAAAAGTCTTTTTTAATACAACACGTTGATTCCATGTCAAACACCGTTATTGCATACCAAAAACAATATCGTATTGGAAAGCGCACCCTACTTGATCTGCTGAACACTGAAAACGAGTTGTTTGAATCACGCAAAAACTACTTAGAAACACAATTTGCACAGCAATACGCACAATATCGGACCCTGACTTCAACCGGGCAACTTTTAGACGCATTGCGCGTCGACATACCGGAAGAGTGGACTCAATCGGTGGAGTACTAAATACAATGAAAAAGAATCTTCTAATCACTCTGGCTTTAATCATAATGAGTCATCATAATGCATACGCACAAGATGAGCTAACGTACATTCCTATACCAAAGGCGAATCAGATTGCTGACCTAAATGACTTGGACCAAGATGGTGTGATAAACGCTCGCGATCTTTGCGCAGGCACTCCAATAGGGGCAGAAGTGGACAATGATGGTTGTGAAACCTATTTGCATAAAGAAGAGCAATACCAACTTAAGATTTTATTTGATAATGACTCTGCTCTCATTAACCAAATTTTTAAAAATAAAATAGATGAGTTAGCTGCATTTCTTAAAAAGTATCCAACCACTTCTATAGAGATACAAGGATACGCAAGTAAGGTCGGACGCGCAGACTATAATTTAAACCTATCTCGCCATCGTGCAGAGAATGTACGCAATCTATTGATAAAAAAGGGAATCCAAGGTAACCGCCTTGCAATTATTGCTTTTGGCGACACACAGTTAGCAGAGCCGGGCATGGATCGTGTCAGCCACGCATTAAACCGCCGCGTTACTGCCACTGTTGTCGGTCATCAAGGAATGGTTAAAGATGAGTGGACGATATTCACTACTTTCCCAGAAGTAAAATAAACTTTCCCCCTGCTTATTTACATAGATGAGCGGGGGTTACTTTTCATGTCATTACGCCTAGCTAATTAGATACAACTAATAAAACAAACACTAACATTAATCATAACCCTCTAATATTATAGTAAAAATTAAAAGTGAGCCTTTACTCTCTATTAGTAGTAATATATTAGAGTCAAAATAAAAACCACCAATACTTTTAAATGGGAAGAAGAACAGCCAATCAATAGCACTGAAGGGTTTAAGCTATCACCTTTCCTTCATCATAATATGAAACCAATTTATTATATAACTTTAATACATCAATCATCTATTGAGGAAACATAATAAAACATGACAGAAACATGTCTTCGTAGATTGAGCCAGCTATTAAAACATTACAAACACTCTCAAACGTATCAGGTAAATCTCGACGATTTAGAACTGGTTTTTTCAACCTCTAGACGAAATATATCTAACATACTGAGAATACTGGATAGCTACAATTGGATTCATTGGGAACCAGGTCGTGGCCGTGGGAAAGCCAGTACACTAAAAGTTACGGCAACGATACATCAAGCGCTCTACTTTACGATCCGTCATGAAATCAACAATGGTAGCTTTGATGTTATCTCACGATTACTTGAACATTATCGTAGCACCGCCGTAAACGCACTTAGCCAGGCACTCGCAGAAGTTTCAGAAGAAAACAAAGATTCAAACACACTCATCGTCAGCCAGTATCCTTGGGTAGATGAGCTAAACCCTTCACTGACCTATCGCTTTTCGGAACTGCAGGTAATACGCAGCTTGTATGACACTCTTTTTACCGTTGATCACTACGGTCAATTAAAAAATCACCTCGCTTGTGAGTACAAAAATGAAGGCAGTTGTATATATATTTGGCTCCGCCCTGATATCTACTGTCACGATGGTCTAACATTACAAGCAGAAGATGTCGTACACTCTTTAAATAAGCTCATTACAACCGATGGCCCCGTCCAAAAATTACTTCAGCAAGTCACTCGTATCAGCTTCGATAATGCCAAACAAGCTATCCGTATTGACTTAAAGCAGCCTAATAACTTATTTATTTACTGCTTAGCAACCGCAAATGCGTCTATCACTACTCGACGTCAGAAGAGCTTTAAAGGTCGCAGTATCACAATAGGTACTGGCCCGTTTGTACTTAGACATTGGGATACCGACAAAATAGTACTGAAGAAACATCATAACTATTTCGCAAAAAAGGCATTATTGGAGCAAATAACGCTCTCTCATCAAGGGACTGAGCTGGATCAATACATCAGTTATAACCAGGAAACTGACGATACCGAATGTTATATGATTCAGGCATTTTCTTTTCTAGCACGTAATCGTCGCGCCGAGTGCTCACTAAGCGAGCAAACTTGGCAGCGCCTATTTTCTTTTATCGAGAATCGTAGATTTGAATTTGCCAAAGCGAATGGCTTGGAAACAATGCACATTCTCGATGATAACTCTCATAACGAGAATGTTCCTCAGCTTGAAGGAACGTTGGTCATAACCCATCCAAAGTGGACGATTGATTATTTAAGTAAAGCGAACCAATGGATCGTAGATTTAATCCGTCAAACTGGGTTGCATGTAGAATTTGTGGAGCTAACTGACGCTAGTAATCCTCAACTTGTAAAAGAACAAGCCGACTTGCTCTTTGTCGAAGATGTTATTGAGCCACCTTTAACCTATGGAATTTATGAGTGGCTATTAACAGGTACAGGTATTCGATTTTCTCTTCACTCTGATGAATTTGAACAGCACATTAACCACGTACACGATGCAGTCTCAGATACCAAGCCTGAAAAACGTTTGGAGGGGATACTCTCAGAGCTCAGAGCTGATACCACAATCTTACCATTGTTCTGGGGGCAAGAAAAAATCACCAGAGCGAAAGGTGTAAGCGGTGTTCAACTCCGCAAATCTGGGTACAGCGATTTCTACAAACTAAGAGTCAGAGGCGGACAAGACTAATCTGTTAGAAGCTTCTGTTTGCTAATTACTTTTGTAATCTACGATGTGAATTTTCAAAATAATGCTTAATCACACTAAGCGAGCACAAAATTGAACTTACCGACGACTCGACCATCAATGTTGACAGGCTCAAACTGCAAATAATCACGGGCTTTTCCGCCCCACCACTCGTTACCAGTTCGCCCTTTCAAATAAAGCTGAGTCGTTAATAACTCTTTCCCTCCACGCCATAGTTTGACGTGGATGTGGGGAGGTCGAGAGCTGTATGGAACCGGAAATAACGTTTGAAAAAGGTAATTCCCATCTTCGTCAGTTAAAACTGCACCAAAACCTGCAAAGTGAGTATCAAACTTATCATTATTTGGCTGCTTAGGGTGATCGTAAATCCCCTGCCCATCGCATTGCCAGATTTCTACTTTGATGCCTGAAACTGGGTTTCCCGATGTATCTACGACTTTACCTTGCAACACGATAGCTTCACCGACCAAACCTTCTGATTGCAGAATCAAGTTTTGACGAAGAGGAATGTTCACTACTGGATAAAATGGCCCTTCAGTTTGTGCTGGCGTTGGCCGCATTGGTGTTTTCGCTTTTAAAGAGGGGGCGAACAACAATGTCCACAGCGCTAAAAAGTGTCTTCTTTCCATGGTGCCACCAATACAATTGCGTTGAATTAAGTTTGGGGGAACTTAAGGAATTTGCCATGACGAATATAAAAAATGCCCCTGCAAGAGAGCCATTCGCAGAGGCACTGTGGAACTAAATGATGAGTGTTGATTGAAGGATTATGCGGCTTCGAACGCCAATGCTTTCTTCTCTACCTGACGGAAAATGAGAGTTAGCACACCATTTACCGTTAAATAAAATGCGCCTGCAATACCAAATACCGTCAACGTATCGTAGGTTTGTGCGTTAATGCGCTGCGCATAACCCATCAGATCCATGATCGTAATCGTGCTTGCTAGTGACGTACCTTTGAAGACCAAAATCACTTCGTTCGAGTAAGCCGGAACAGCACGACGAATAGCGTATGGCAACAACACTTTCAGTGTGGCGGTTTTGTTCATGCCTAATGCACGACACGCTTGCCATTGACCGGAAGGAATCGCGTTAAACGCTCCTTTGAACAGCTGAGTACTGTACGCCGCGGTATTCAACGCTAACGCCAACATCGCACAGAACCAAGGTTGGCTTAACCATGTCCAGAATACACTTTCTCTTACTGCATCAAACTGACCCGGACCGTAGTACACCAAGAAGATCTGTACCAACAAAGGTGTACCAGTGAACAAGGTGATGATGCCACGACTTACCCAATGCAAACCCGGAGTACGTAGGATCAGAGTCAGCGTCATCATCAGAGCTAAAAGACAGCCCACAACCAAGGAAGCGGCGGTCAATTGAAGGCTAGTGCCTAAGCCATCCAGCATTTGCCAAACGTGTTGTTCGTTCATGCGGTCGCCTCCTGTCCCATGCTCATGCCTTGAATTGAAAACTTCTTATCAATCAGTTTGACGGCACGTTGCGTAATCAAAGTAATGCCTAGGTAAATTGCCGCAGCGGTTGCGTACCATGTAAACGCCTCATGCGTCGCTGCAGACGTTAGCTGCGCTTGTTTCAACAAATCCGTTACGCCAATCAGTGATACAAGCGCGGTATCTTTCAGCAGAACCAACCATTGGTTAGTTAAACCTGGTAGTGCGTGTCTTACTGCTTGCGGCAAAACAATGCGAACAAAAGCATGTGCTTGACTGATGCCGAGTGCACTTGCTGCCTCTCTCTGCCCTCTTCCAACGGCTTTTAATGCGCCACGTAGAGTTTGAGAAGCGTAGGAAGCGAAGATCAATGACAACGCCACCACGCCAGACAAGAACGGGCTAACTTCAATAAAGTCGCCGGTGATTAAAAACAGAACCTGCGTCGAACCAAAATAGATGAACAACACGACAAGGATTTCTGGCAAGCCACGCACAATCGTCACAAAAGCCGTCATTGGCCATTTAACGAAAACGCGGCGAGACATTTCACCACTGGCGAATACCACTGCCAGAATCAAACCGACTAAAAGGCTTGTGAAGGCTAGCTGGACAGTCATCCAACTAGCTTGAACAAGCGATAAAGAGTAACCCGTTAGTGCCATATTACTTACCGAAGTATTTGTTGTAGATTACGTCGTATTCGCCGTTCGCTTTCACTGTTTTCAGTGCCATGTTCAGCTTGTTCACTAGCTCGTCGTTACCTTTGTTTACTGCGATACCGAAACCGTTACCGAAGTATTTAGGGTTAGTGACGTGCTCGCCAACGTACGCTAGGTTGTCTTCTTTCTTGAACCATTCTGCTACGACTGCTGTGTCACCGAATACAGAATCAATACGGCCGTTCTTCATATCGATGAATGCGTCTTGGTAGCTTGAGTAAGGAACCGCTGTTACACCTGGCATTTGCTCAATTAGGTAACTTTGGTGTGTTGAACCGTTTTGAACACCAACACGCTTACCTTCTAGTGCTTTTTGATCAGCCACTTTTTCTTTGATAGAAACAAACGCTGCTGAGTTGTCGTAGTAAGGGTCAGAAAAGTTCACTTGCTCCAAACGCGCATCCGTAATATCCATTGCAGAAATAGCCGCATCGTAACGCTTGAATTTTAATGCAGGGATCAGGCTGTCAAAAGATTGGTTGTGGAAGGTACATTTTGCTTCCATTTCTTTACATAGTGCGTTCGCCAGATCCACATCAAAACCTTGGATTTGGTTGTTTTCATCCATGTATTCGAACGGTGCGTAAGTCGCTTCCATCGCAAATTTGATCTCTTCTTGTGCTGCTGCGTTCGCTGAGACAAGACCGATTAGTGAAGCTAGTAAAATCTTTTTCATTGCAATACTCCGTGTGTACTTAGTGGGCTGACACTCGCAATGACAGCCGAGCTTATCTGTTAAATAGACTGAACTTTAAAAACGTAATTTAGTGATTTAGGTAATCGGCAAACTGAGTGGTTTGCGGATTAACAAATGCGTCGTGCGTGCCGTGTTCTACGGTGTGTCCTTGTTCTAGGTATAGAACATGGCTAGCGATTTTCTTGGCGAAATCCACCTCGTGGGTCACAACTACTTGTGTAATTCCGGTTTCGCTTAAATCATTAATGATTTTGACCACTTGGTTCGTGATTTCAGGGTCAAGCGCCGCGGTAGGCTCATCAAAAAGCAAGACTTCTGGTTTCATCATCAGGGCACGGGCAATCGCCACACGTTGCTGCTGACCGCCAGAAAGTTGCATCGGCCATGCATCTGCTTTGTCTGCCAAATGCAGCGTCGCGAGAATTTGCATTGCCTGTTTCTTCGCTTCTTCTTTATCCATGCCAGAGACTTTTACCGGAGCCTCAATCAGGTTCTCCATCACTGTCATGTGTGGCCATAGGTTGTACTGTTGGAACACCATGCCCACTTTACGACGAAGCGCTAAACCTTGCTTCTCTTTGATTTCAGTTGAAAAGTCGAATGCGTCATTAGCGATGTTTAACTGGCCGTTATCCGCCCCTTCGAGAAGGTTAAGAACACGTAGTAGAGAGCTCTTCCCTGCACCACTTGGACCGAGTAACACCAGCGTTTCACCGCTTTCACAATTAAAACTGACATCGTGTAGAACTTGGGTATCGCCGTAAGACTTATTGATACTTTTAACTTGAATACTCATGCTGCCATACTGCATTAATTGTCATCTGGAGCTTATACTAGCAAGAAAGAGATTTTATGCAATAAAAATGTATAAAAATTAATTTTGTTAAATTTTTGTATGATAAGCAATCAATACAACAGAGAATATGACTGGTTTAATCAGTTGGTTTTAACTGAAATTGTTGATGAAAATCCAACAATATGATGGCAATCGAAACAAGGTTAAAATTCTGGTTACTTTTGTGCTTGTGTAGACGGAGTTTTGAGTCTTTGAACGTACTACACCCGACGCAGACCTTCTCATTTTTGCCGGGCTTCCCCCCTCGATTTCCGGTAAAGCCTTCTATCGGCGGGTTCCTGATTAGGACTTTGTGAATGGACTATAATTTCTCTTTGTATTCTGGCCCTTAATTCGAGTCATCTAAGTATGAGTGAGATAACCCCATGTTGAAGTCGCATTGTTTTTCTCTCATTGCACTTGCTTCTCTGAGCTTACTTTCTATACCCAGCGTTTGGAGTAGAACATCAATCGTGTTACCTGGATTGCATGAACAGGGTATTGATCTTCAAGATAAGCCTATATCTGCTGCCGCTGCACTTGAATGGGAGTTGGATAATGCCGATATCGTGTTTGGAGCTTACAAAGATAAGAGTGATAACGAGCGTGTAAAAGCGCTTGGTTACATGTACAACCAAAAGCTGGAACTTAACTCAGGTTGGCTGGAAAACGATATACGTAACCAAGCAGAACTGAATGGAATTGACTACGAAGATTTCTTTCTCCACTTTTCTGAAGACACTATCCTAGCTGAAGTCGACTCAAGCCATGGTGAAAATACCTTACTCAATCGAAAACCGATGATCGTTGGCTATACCGCCAGCGCTGACCACGCCGGCTTTTGGCTATATCAACCACCGCCATGGGATGCTGATGTATTTGGCCAGGCGAATAATGGTGGAGCCCTCTATGTCTATCACTCAGAGAAGTTCGACCGCTTAGCCTTTACGTTCTCTCAGTTTGCTCAAGGCGGCAGCTTCACGATTGAATACCCTTCTGCTATCGACCCGTTTGGTCGGGTAACAGAATGGAAACGCTTCGCGATTAAAAAAGACAAAACTGAGAACATGACTAAAAACCAAACAGTAAACTGGTCTGTTCCTTCGGATTGGGTTCGCGCTACAACGCATGATGGTAGCGGAAAAACTTATGGTGGCGGTCAGTACTTTGGCTCCACCTTTTTACGCGACGGCGGCCGCCTTTACTTTGCGAAAATTACTTGGCATGACGACAACATAGAAAACCGCCCACGTCTCGAAAACATTCAACTCAAAAATAGCTTCCCTGCCGTCAATATCTCAGGAGCACCAACGGAGACACCGGAAGGTCAAACCATTCAACGCTGGCGTAAAATTCGTGGCTTCGACAAATCTGCAGATCGAAACCAAGACAATTATCTTTCTTGGAATGAATACAAAAACCGTTCGAATAAGAATGCAACGGCCCGATTTCGTTGGGAGTCACGGGTTATTCCATTTGGTCGTATGTGGAATCAAACCTCTTCTTGGGCATTGACCAATCTCGGTAATCCCGTTTTTACCAATACAATGCGCCACTATTACCAAGCTGAATGGGCGAAACAAGGTTTAAATGGTGCGTACAACGACGATACGAATAAGTTACTCGGTGCAAATCAGTTCTACATATATTCCGGAGGCACAGTGGATGAGCTTGGTTTGGTGGCGGGTAGCCAAGCTGCTGACGATGCGTACAAAGCGCAATTCTCGGCGTTCTTGAATAAACTGGCAACGCAGGATGAAGATGCGTTAATTGGCCTCAACATAGGTACGGCAAACTTATTCGGTCGTAATGGGCAAAACCACTTGGTTGACGCTGGCTCCTTGTACTTGCGCGAGCACTACCTTTTCCCTTCTACCGGCTTTAGTGGCTATGCTGGGTTAGCTAAGTTTTGGGATAACTCTGCACTCGCCAAAGCTGGCCAGAAAGTGATTTATCAAGCGACAACGCGTTATGGTCGCGTTCAATACTTTGGGAACACAGAAGACAATTGGAAACAGGACCAATACTCTGCACTAGCAGTGTTCTACTTAAACTATCACCCTGAGCGCAGTTACTTTAATCAGTGGAACAATGGCTACTTATATGGAAGTAATAACACAACAAGTGACAACTTCTGGAAGGCAGGCGTACCAATGAATATTGCTTATCAACCTAGCACCTTGCTTGCCGTTGATTTGGGAGAGCCTGCCAATCAAATACCAGAGGGGTATCAGGCGACTCCGGTAATGATGTCCACCAGCACGCCCTATCCTGCCGATTACACGGTGATTGGAGATGCTTCTATGAGCAAAGTGGCTCATCCTGACTTGCCCAATGGCGCTATCGATTTGTTACCAACCCATACGTACTTTGCGTATCACTCAGACGATACGGTGGTGGTGCATGGTCCTACGGAGATGGTGTTAGCCCGCGAATTCACTAAAGGCCGAGTGCTGTATCGAACTGATTTCTTTGGCAAGAATATCGATTATTTCACCTCACCGAAGATGACAATCGTGCTTCCAGAGCCTATGCGACCTGTAGATCAAGACGGTAACATCGGCGACTATGTTTCTCATATTGAGATTGGCGGCTACGAAGGAGTGTTCTTGCTGTATTAGCTCCCTTTCAACACGCCTCACCAAACGCTTCATAAATCACCGTTTTTATGCTTAACGTCACTGAAAAAAACTTGTTCACTGAATCTTTATAAACCGATGTATATACTGAAGTAAATGACAACGACAAGGAAATTCAGTCACATGAAGACGACACCTTCAATGCTCTCTGTTCTGCTGCTATCAGCATTATCTACTCATGCAAATGCGGACGAATGCGGAAAAATAACCATCGCAGACATGAATTGGAATTCGGCCAGCTTAATGGCGCACATCGACCAATTTGTCTTAAATGAAGGCTACCAGTGCGATGCGGAATTGATCCCTGGTGATAGCGTTCCTACAGGCACCTCTATGATTGAAAAGGGACAGCCTGACGTTGCGCCAGAGTTATGGACAAACGGTATTAAAGAAGCACTTGATAAAGGGATTGCGGACAAACGCTTGCGCATCGCTAGTGAATCGCTTGTCAATGGTGGTGAAGAAGGGTTTTGGGTTCCCGCCTATCTGGTAAAACAGTATCCAGAACTCGCGACGATAGAAGGCGTCATCAAGCACGCCAAACTATTTGAACACCCAGAAGATGATGACAAGTTCGCGTTCTATAGCTGCCCTGCTGGTTGGACATGCCAAATCACCTCCGGTCACTTGTTTAATGCATTAGGGTTAAGTGAGCACGGCTTTGAGATGGTTGACCCAGGATCTGGCGCAGCATTAGCTGGCACCATCGCCAAAGCCTATGATCGCAAAATGCCTTGGTTTGGTTACTACTGGTCACCGACCCCCGTATTGGGCAAGTATGATATGGTCAAAGTGGATTTTGGTAGCGGGACAGATTTAGAAGAGTATCGCAACTGTACCACTCAGCCTGATTGCGCTTCACCAAAAGTAACAATGTACCCACCTTCTCCAGTTCGCACAGTAACAACTGAGGCGTTTGCGAGCAAAGAACCCCAAGCATTCGCGTACTTGCAGAAACGCGGATTTACCAACGAGCAAATGAGTGAAATGCTGGCCTGGATGGAAGATAACTACGCGGACGGTGAAGAAGCGATGTTTTACTTCTTTAATACCTACCCTGACTTGTGGAAAGGCTGGGTATCTGAAGACGTCGCGGTGAGAATCGAAAAAGCGCTTTGATGATTAATACTTAAAGTGCCACAAATCATTTAACCTCCCATACCGTTTGAATAAACGGCATGGGAGACTCGTCAACGACTCGTTAATACATGGTGTGACCATTCAATGTTTCTTTAGGAATCTCTTGCAGAGCGTCCCAATGTTCAACAATCTTCCCATTATGATCAAAACGAAAGAAATCCATCGTCACGTATTCAATATCATTAGGCCATGTTTGGTGAGTGTGTAGTGCCACCAAGTTCCCTTCAGCAATGGCTCGCACAAACGTAATGTCTTTATTGGGATACTCATTTTGCATCCGCTCAAAATACTCGATAAAAGCCTCGGGGCCATTTCCAACTAATGGATTGTGCTGGATGTACTCATCGCCAACATAGTCTTCAACCGCTTTTCTTGGATTACCTCGATAGGCGGTTTCGTAAAACGCAATGGCATTTCTTTTGTTCTCTTGCAGATCCATTTTTCTTACCTGTGTTGCTCCATCTTGCGGATAACGGTAATCATAGTCTTTGAACTTCAGAAGTGACCAAACTTCGCGCACAAAAAAGGCCGCTAAACAGCAGCCTTCATCACTTCTACTTGGAATCATCGCCTTTCATCGCTTAAACCACACCGCCAGCACCGAGCATAGAACGCTCACTGTTCTCCACCAGCAACGCGGTTGCGGTTTGTTTCAGTGTTTCCCATTCTTGGTCTTCGACAAAGATACCATTTTGCCAAGAAGCTTGTTGCGTGCGGCTTAACTCATCACCTTCAATGTGGGTGGTATACCCTTGTGCACTTTTCTCGATATCGAAATCGTTCACGGAGAGCTCGATAACCATACTATGCAAATCCGTATCATGCCCATCAAACTGATCCGAGAAAAAGACTTCTGGCGCGATTCGTCCACGGTTTAACACATAAAGCGTTCGCTTGGGACTAGAGCCATTGACCCATTGTGCACGGCACGCAATGCCTTTTGCAGAGAGCTTCAACAACTCACTAAAACCTAGCCAACGGTTATGGCACTGCGTCAACGTGATAGTAATCGACTTACGGTTAATCATTTTCTCAAGTGCGAAATCCAACACAGCGGGTAAATGACACGCTACACTCCCGTTGTGCAGTTCTACCTCTATGCTTGACGGCGTACTGTTGGTCACCGATACGGCGCAGTCTGAATCTAACCCAAGAAACAGACTGGCGTTATTAAAATGACGAACTCCATGTAAGCCAACCATTTGCAAGTCCGCCACCATGTTCGCAATGACATCCGCCTCACCACAGTGACGGCGCATGCCAAGAAATGCCTTATTAACCGCGGCCACCAATTCGTTGTGAGAGACGATCATAATGCAAATCCTCCGTGGATTTTTTGATTGTCACTTTGCGCAATTTCGTCACGCGGCGGCATGCTAGGGAAAATCCATGTGTCTGCCAGTTTAGGGTCGTGAATTTCATCTAACAACGGCGCACCTTGGAAGAAAGTTACTCGAACCCAACGATCCGAGCGCGGATCAAACGTAGTCGCACCAAAGATCGCCAATTTACAGCGCAGTAAGTGCATTGGTAACGCATCTTTACGCAGCACATTCATTTGAATATCCCCCATCGCACGGTTGCCTAACGTCCATACGCGACGTGTGATCGAACGATAAGCCGGTTTTTGCAATAGAAACTCTGCTACGGACATTTCTACATCACAGTCAAGCAAGGCCTGGTACAAGCGATTCACTTGTCTGCCAATATCAAGCGGCAGTTCTTTTTCTTCTCCAGCCTCTTCCCCGCGGACACCAAGCCTTGGCTCTTCTTTGTCTTGTGAGCGATACCAGAACCAGTAGTTGTTCTCGGCTAGTGAGTAATCCGCATCAATCGCCCAGCGGTACTTGCTTTGCAACACTTCCAGTAAATCTTGGATCTTTTTCCCGCCCGGAATAGATAACGTTTCATCCGTATTCATTTGGCTAGCAAATTCATCCACTAAAGATGGGTAGAGTTCGATCAAGCAAGAGGTGAGGATTTCTTGGGCTTCCACACTCATTGTTTTCTTATGCTCGACCAAACTCGCCCAGTTCGGATGTAATGCCATTAACGTTGTTAGCTCTGATAGCAGTTGTTTGATGTCTGCTATCGCTTGATGATTGAGCCTGTCTTGATGTTCATTAATGGTGATGACTTGCTCTAAATGACGCTGTGCTTTTTGCAGCAATCCTTGCAAAGGAGCATGGAACGACGCTTCACAAGGCATCGCAAAGACTCGCGCTACCGCACGTTCGCGAGAGGTCATCCATTGGTCAACAATACACGGGTGATTAATCAAGTATGGAGCCATGCCTAAGCCAGTAGCATTACCGACACCAAGGTAGCGCTGCAAGCCACGATGCAAAGCCACCGCGTTGTCGCCACCTTGTTGAAGTGCCAGATAGTGCACCCAATCTAGGCTGAATTCACGCAACATATATACGGCACACATTTGCGCACTAAAAGACTGGCTGAAATCTGAGTTATTCTCTAACAGTTTGAAGTCGGCGATACCAAACTTTCCGTTACCATAAACAGCTGTGGTACGCAGGATATAACCCACTTCCGCTAATTCTTTCGGCTCAGGCTGCTCGCCTTGAGAAAGCGCGCTAACAATGTGCTCAAACACGCGCACACTTTTATTTGCGCGAGCAAGAACAAGTACGTTGTTTGGATTACGTCCCGCTTCTTGCAGCGGTACATTTTCTCGCAATCTTTCCAACAAAGTAACATCAACATCGCCTTGAACCAGTGCAAATGTGACGTCCCACTTCTCAGCAATTACGCGATCATTACGCTCGTCGTCGGCAATTTCATCACAGAATACCACCAAATGATAAACGTGCTCTGGCGTGGTCAATTTGTAAATCACATGACCATAACCACGAGGACAAAGCTGCCACTCATGCTTGGTTACTTGCCAGTTTTGGCTTGCCATATTACGAATCAGACTGCGTACAAAGCTAATTCGGTTTTGGTGCATTGCGCCAAGCCTTTCGGCTGCCATGACAATCGCTGCATCGCGCATAGTTGCTTCCGTATAAGTAGAACGATGTGCATCCATTTTGCTCACCACCTATTTGTTATTGTAAGAATACTAGGGTTTGTGCGGATGCAGGAGGAAAACACCCGCACAAGCTCCACGTTGTTTGAATTAGATAATTGTTATAGCCCTTGCTCTTTCGCCATTTTGATTGCGATTTGCGGTGCATTCCAAAGTGACGGCAACAGAATCAGCGAAACCGGAACCGCGGTAATCACAATGAAAGATTGCAGTGCAGAGATGCCGCCAGAGCCAAGGGAAATTAGGATCAATGCCGTCACACCCATCATTACGCCCCAGAAGGTACGGATGATCGCATTCGGCTCCGTTTCACCACTGATCACGACACTGATTGTGTAGGTCATTGAGTCGCCCGTCGTGACGATGAAGATCGTGGTTAAAATCAGAAATAGAATTGAAGTCAGCATTGGCATTGGTAGTTGCTGAGTCACTGCAAGCAAAGCACCTGGCAAGTTAAAGCCCTCAAACGCCGCACTCACGCTACCCGGTTCAGCAATTTCAAACGCTAGGCCAGAGCCGCCCACAATCGTGAACCAAAAACAGGTGGTTAACGGAGCCACAATGCTGATGGTGGAAATGACTTGGCGAATAGTGCGACCACGGGAAATACGCGCAATAAAGATTGCCATCATCGGACCATAACCGAGGAACCAGCCCCAGAAAAATACTGTCCACCAACTTAGCCAACCTTCGTCACCGCGATAGGTCGCCATTGGGATAAAGTTATCCAACATGCTTCCGACCCCTTGAATGTATCCGTTAAAGATAAAATTCGTAGGACCAAAAAACAGGATGTAAACCATCAATGCCATTGCCAGAATCACGTTGTAACGACTAAGCAGTTGCATGCCTCGGCTTAATCCACTGAGTGCTGACAAGGTGTAAAGCGCAATCGCAAACAAGATGATGATAAGCTGAGTGGTAAAGCCATCAGGGATATCAAACAACGCATTTAACGCGTAGCTAACCTGTAAGCCTAGAAACCCAATTGGCCCGATGGTGCCTGCGGCTACCGCGATAATGCAGCACGCGTCAATCAATGCACCGAGTTGGCCTTTAAGTGCTCGTTCGCCCAAGACTGGGTAAAGCAAAATACGGGGTTTTAGTGGTAAACCTTTGTCGTAATGTAGGTGCATCACCACGATGGAAGTTAAGCTACCTACAATCGCCCAAGCTAGAAAGCCCCAGTGCATAAAGGATTGCGACAACGCATTCACCGCACCTTGCTGCGGGTTATCTTGCGCGCCGTACAAAGGGGGTGGGCTAACGTAATGCGCGATAGGCTCAGCCGCGGCCCAGAAAACACCACCACCAGCCAATAAGGTACAGAAAATAATCGCCATCCAGCGGAAAGAGTCCATTTCTGGTTTTGCAATCCCGCCCAACATCACCTTGCCTGTTCGCCCTGCAGCCAAGCCAAGACCAATAAGAAAAGTGAGAAGCAGCAGTAACTGCCAGTATGGACCAAATACCTGAACTGCCCAGCCAAAGCCAGCGTTAACGATCGTAGATAACAGCTCGCCGTCATAAAGTGCAATAGCAACGAACAACGCGATGAAACCACCGCTATACCAAAAGGCCGGGTTACTCAGTCCTAATTTGTCCGTCGTGTTTTCTGTTGTTGATGTGTTGTGTTTTGCTTTCGACTTGCCCGATGACACGCTCATCGTGGAAGCTTTCATGCTATTGGTTAAATCAGACATACTCTGGCTCCAGAGGTTCTTTGCAGCAGCCAAAGACTGGCTACAAATGTGAGTTTTACGCCTGCCGTATTGTTATTATGTGGGCAGGCGGTTCCTACTTTGGGGAATGCTATGAAATAGGCTCTAATCCTTCTTTAAGGAAGTTGAACCAGTTTTCACCCAATATTTTTCCAGCCTCAGATTCACTGAATCCGTGACCCATTAATCCGTTGTAGATGTTCTCCATCCCTGCGCTGCCGCAGAACCATGGCAGCGCATCTGGCCATCCCGAGTTACTTGCAGAACCTTCGCCGTAATCCATCGCTTTTGACCAACGCCCGTTGCGCATCCACTCCAACACTTGTTGCGGCTGATTTAGGCACAAATCGCTACCGATACCTAAATGGTCAACGCCAAACATGTCTGCGGTTTTCGCAACCATCTGGCAGAAATCATCCAGCGTGCACTGGCTGCCATTTGGCAAATGGAATGGATATAAACTGAATCCAATCAAACCACCGCGCTCCGTCAGTGCTTTGATCACGGTGTTGGACTTGTTGCGCAGTGCGTCATGCGCAAACGTCGGGTTAGCATGGCTGATACAAATTGGACGCGAAGAGAGCTCGATAGCTTCCAACGTCGAACGCTCTGCACTGTGGGACATATCAATGATCATCCCGACTCGGTTCATCTCTTCAATCGCTTGCTTACCAAAGCGAGTTACGCCGGAATCGTTTTGTTCGTAACAACCTGTCGCCAGTAAGCTTTGGTTGTTGTAGGTCAGTTGCATGATCAGCAGACCTTGACGGCGCATCACTTCAATCAGGCCAATTTCATCATCGATTGGTGAGCAATTTTGCGCGCCGAAGAAGATGCCGACTTTGCCTTCTGCTTTGGCTTTTTCTACATCTGCCATTGAATAAATAGGCATGATGAGGTCCGCATTTTGCTCGAAGCGCAAGTTCCATTCAGCAAAACGCGTTAAGGTTTCGCGCGCAGTTTCGTGGTAGACGATGGTGGCATGAACGGCGGTAATGCCACTCGCCTTAAGCGTTTGGAAATACTCTCGATCCCAATTGCAGTACTGCAATCCGTCAATCACAATCCGTTGTTGGTACATAACCACTCCTTAAACAATTTCTTAGCCTTTTCGTGCGGGCAACTGACACCATCAGTTACCCTGCCGATCTTAGTAAGGACGCTGATAAGCGGTTTTCACTACGGTGTAGAACTCTTTGGCGTACTGACCTTGCTCACGAGGACCAAAGCTAGATTCTTTACGACCACCAAATGGAACGTGATAATCTGTACCCGCAGTTGGCAAGTTAACCATGACGCAGCCCGTTTGGACTTGCTGTTTGAAGATCGCGCTATTGCGCAAGCTTTGCGTGATAATGCCGCCTGTCAGGCCAAAGCGCGTATCGTTCGCGACTGCAATTGCCTCATCCAGATCAGAAACGCGAATCACGCTCGCCATTGGCGCAAAGACTTCTTCTTGGTTCACTTCCCAGCCATTCTGTGTATTTAAAAACAGAGTTGGTGACATGTAGTAACCGTCATGCTCTAGGCTCAGACGCTCACCACCGAAAGCCAGCTCCGCGCCTGCTTGGCGTGCGTTTTCGATCCACTCAAAGTTCGCATTCAGCTGGTTACCATCAACAACAGGGCCCATGAATACGCCCTCTTCTAGAGCGTGACCCACTTTAAGTTCGCTCATGCGTTTGATTAGCGCTTCAACATACGCGTCGTGAATTCCGTCCATAACCACAAGACGAGAAGACGCGGTGCACTTTTGACCTGCACCCGAGAATGAGCCTGCGATTGTCGCTTCGACAGCAATCTGAATGTCTGCATCATCTGCCACTACGAGCGCATTTTTGCTACCCATCTCTAGCTGACAACGCACAAAATTTGGTGCCGTTGCCGCTGCAACTTTACGGCCAGTGCCCACAGAACCAGTGAAGCTCACGCCGTTCACTTCCTTCGAATTAATAAGGGTATTACCGACTTGCGAACCGCTACCCAAAACGAGGTTAAACGTGCCGGCAGGTAAACCTTGGCGATGGATAATCTCTGTCAGCGCAACGGCACTTGCTGGGGTTAGGTTGGCAGGCTTCCAGACGACGCTGTTGCCAAACGCAAGTGCTGGCGCGATTTTCCAAGCCGCTGTTGCTGTTGGAAAGTTCCAAGGAGAGATAATGGCGATAACGCCGACGGCTTCACGAGTAACTTCAACGGAGACACCTGGACGGACGGAAGCAGCGTTATCGCCAATTTGACGCAGAACCTCAGCAGCAAAGTATTGGAAGAATTGGCCAGCACGGTATATCTCACCTCGACCTTCAGCAAATGGCTTACCTTCTTCACGCGAAAGTAAGGTGCCCAATTCGTCACATCGTGCAATGAGCTCATCACCAATCGCTTGTAGCACTGCTTGCTTGCGCTCGATTGGTGTTTTTTCCCACTCTGGCTGCGCTGATTTAGCCGCTTGAATCGCTTGCTCTACTTGCGACACACTCGCTTGTGCGAAATCGCCAATGTTTTCGCTGATATCAGAAGGGTTAATATTGGCGATGGTGTCCATGCCCGATTGCCACTCACCCGCTATATAGAGGGATTTTTCTGCTTGAACATTGTTAATAAAAGTCATGGTTCTTTCCTTGTTCTTCCGATTTGTGATGGCAAGCCACCCACTCACTGATCTCTAATTGTTCTTATTGGATTTATTCTAGTTGGCTTGCCGACGCGTAGACGACAAACTCCACCAACATCTCTTCTCGCGCTAACCCTGCAACCACCATGGCGGCGCGATTTGGGTACGGTGCTTCAAAATATTCCGCGTACACTTGGTTAACGGTCTTTAAGTATTCTCTATCAGTCACATAAATCAGGACCTGCAACACCGAGTCCAAAGACTCCCCTGCACACTCCAGGGTGTGAATGAGATTGTTAAAGGTTTGACGTGTTTGTGCTTCGATACCGCCTTCCACAACCGCGCCTGTGTCATCAATAGGAATTTGAGCCGTATACAGGGTTCCGTTGTTGACTATCGCCCATTCAAGCGGCGCTTTAGAAGCAAATAGACTGGTTTTAACTGGGTGTTTTTTCGTAGGAGTATTCACGTGCCTTTCAACCTTTGTAACAGCTTTGTTTCAATATGGTTAAATGATGCACATTGACAGGCGATAAATCTAACGGTAAATTTTTTACATTTGATAAATTAAACTTATCACTCTATTTAAAATAACGTAAATAAAGGGATTAAGAGGCATTAGGGATGAGTATTAAGCTTCAACAATTAATGCATTTTGTGATGGTAGTCGAGGAAGGAGGCTTTCGAGCCGCTTCACATCGTGCAAATCGTTCTCAGGCGGCACTGTCAACATCGATAAAAGAGCTTGAAAAAATTCTAGGGCAAACGCTGTTTGAACCCGGAAACAAAACCAAATTGACCCCGTTTGGTGAAATTTGTCTTCCCAAAGTGGTTCAGTTTCTCAATATCTACAGTGCACTAGACAACGATCTCAAAGCAGCCGCGGCCGGACAGCAAGGGAGAGTGCGAATTGCGAGCGTTCCTTCTGTTGCAGCGAAGCTCATTCCTAGCGTATTGGGCGCCTTTTGCGAACAGTATCCAAATGTAGAAGTAAGCTTGATAGACGATAATGCCGCTGGCGTCGAGGCTCGCCTACTCTCCGGTGAGGTCGACTTATCGCTCGGTAACCCCTCTCACCTCGATGAGGGCGGCATTGACTTTACGCCACTGTTAGCCGATCCAATAGGCGTGGTGTGTTTAAAGGATAACCCTATTGCAAGTCATCCAGAAGGAATCGAGTGGCAAACTTTGTTGGAACAACCCTTTATCCGTAACGGCACTTGTACACTTCTCGATCCAACCCCAGCAAGAGCTCTGAGTCAGCAAGCACTCTATTCGGTCGAGAATATTACTTCGCTGTTTTCTGTCTTAGAGCTTGGGATTGGTGTCACGACCCTACCTAAGCTTGCTTTCCCAACCAATGAAACACGCTTGGTTTGGATCCCGCTTATCGAACCACCGCTTGAAAGGCAAATTGGTATATTTACGTTAACCGATCGCACGATCTCGCCTCAAGCTAAAGCATTTCACGATCTTTGTGTGCATTATTTAAACTACCAAAAAGAAGATAAATAATGGTTCGATTAACATGCGGATAATTGAAAGCCTCCATATTCAGAGTGGAGGCTAATTTGTATTTGTGTATCGCTTCGTTCTATTTTTTGCGACGATTTCGGTTCTTATACACCACGCAAAAGTTACCACGCTTGGTACGACACTTTGAGCAACGTTCACAATCTACTGGTGCGCGATTGCCTTCTTTCCAACGTTTGATCAACTGTGGCTCAGCCAATAAAGGGCGTGACACAGCAAAAAATTGGATATCTGTGTTTTCTGCAATTTTCTCAATCGCATCAATGTCGCTCAGCCCACCGACAGTAATCACCGGTATGCTAACGTCCTGACTGATCACGTGACCATATTCGTGAAAGTAACCTTCTTCTTGTAGTGTGTAACCATCGAACGTTTGACCAACAAGTTCGTTTGCTTTGCCGTGAACATTGCCAGATACGATGATCGCATCAACGCCTACTTCTTCAAGTTTCTTACAGACGACGCGAGTTTCATCGAACGTTAAACCGCCGTCAAAGAACTCAGTTGCCGTCAGTTTAACGAGGATGGGAAATTCGCTTCCAACCAGCTTTCTGGTTTCAGAATAAATTTCTAAAAGAAAGCGCATGCGATTTTCTAAGCCACCACCATATTCGTCTTCGCGACGATTATAGTACGGGCTTAAAAACTGGTTAATTAAATAAGTGTGCGCCGCATGAATCTCTACGCCGTCAAAACCAGCGTCTTGAGCACGTTTGCTCGCCAATGCGAATGCCTTTACGATGTAGTCGATTTCGTCCTTTGTCATCGCTTTGCCTTGCGTATTTGTACCACGCTCAGGCACGTCACTCGGAGCGAAGATGACACGCTCACCGACGTTATGGGTGGTTTTGGTGCCACCGTAAGCAATTTGCATCACGATTTTAGAATCTTGTTGATGTACTAGCTCTGTTAGCTTTTTGTATTCTTCAATAAAAGAGTCGTTGTAGATCCCCATCATACCTGCGTTGGGTTTCTCTTCTTCAACGATATTGGCATAACCCGTAACAATAAGCCCAACTTCCCCTTTCGCAAGCGTTTCGTAAATATCGTAAAGCTTTGCCGTCATATGACCATCTTCGGTCGCCATGTTCTCCCACGTTGCGCTTCTCACAAAACGGTTCTTTAGGGTCATGTTGCCAATGCGGGCTTCGGAAAACAAAATGCTCAAAACCAGTCCTCTTAAAGTTGTCTTTATGTTTTATCTTTTCGCAAGTAAACAAGAACGAAAAAGGAACAGCGATACACGATGTATGGCTGTTCCTTCTCTGAATCCTTGAGACCTGCAAACTACAGGCGCACCTTAATGCCTCGGAGACGACAAAACTTTAATCTGGGTTAAGGTTTAGTGAGTTTTTAGATTATGTAAAAGGATGATTCTTAATCGTGTTCATTTCACTGGAGTTAAGATGCTTCCTCTCCCACTTTCAGTAGTAAAACTTGTGCATTTCGCTAGCAGGTGATTCAACTCAAACATTCACATTGTTAGTTTGTATGCTGCTATGAGAACTAGCACTCCCCCCAAATGTTTACATTACAAACTGTCGATATTGAATTCTCATATGGTAAGTAGAGTTATTGCGCTGTTTATACTTTTTGGCTTAATCGTCGCTATCTCTTGGCATTATTACGCGTCAGCGGAAACGCGCTCCACTATGTTTTACACGCTGGTTGTTTTTGCTTTTAGATATGAATACGTGATAGTGAAGCTAGAGGAGGAACAGGGAAAACAAAGGACAATAGAAAGTTAAATGACCTTACTTCTAGGTAAGGCCATTGATGCATTCAGCAGCACAAGATATTAGCGCGTAGCAAACGCTTAGATTTGGTTATTACAGAGCTAGAGGAATCAACTCGACGCCAAGCACACCACTGATCCCCATCACCACTAGCAGTGAGACTTTAAACACCGACTTTGACCAAGCGATGTAGTTGTTGTCATCAATGCTGCGAAAGGTCACTTTCGTCCACATAAAGCAAACAACCGCTGCAACTGCTAAGTATTCATACCCGGCTTCACCTAGTAAAAATAACCCCAATGATGCTGCTCCAAAAGCCACGACATACGCTTTCATGTGTCGATGCGCTTTATGAATACCTTCTTTAACTGGCAATACGGGAATCCCGGCTTCTCGGTAGTCTTGCATGCGGAACATGGCAATGGCATACGAGTGCGGCATTTGCCAGAGACAGAACATGGTAAAGAGTAAAATCGCTTCCAAGCTAATGAAGTTTGTTACCGCTAAGTAACCCACCAATGGCGGAACTGCGCCTGAGATACTTCCCACTAAGGTCCCATACACCGAGTTACGTTTGTACCACATCGTGTAAAAGAACACGTAATACACGTAGCCAAGCAACACGACGACAGCGGATAGTGGGTTCACTCGGATAAATAACAGTGCGGTTCCTACCAGCAATAAAGCAAGTGCATAAACAAACGCAATATCGATATTGATGTTGCCTTTCACTGTTTCACGATTTCGTGTACGTGCCATCTTTTGGTCGATATCACGATCGAAAATATTATTCACCACACAACCTGAAGCGATGACTAACCCAACACCAACTAACGTCGTAACGAACAGCATTAGACTGGCTGGTTCTGTTTTTGCGGCGAGGAAGAACCCCGCCGCAACAGAAATCAGGTTGCCGAAAATAATGCCCGGTTTAGTGATAGACAAATAACTTTTCAGCATACCTTGACCTACAACTTCATGTTGACGTTCATGTTGTAGATGATCCATACCGAGCCAGCGATAAGGATAAGTACAACAATGGCGGTAAACATCAGTGATACAAGGTTCCAACGTCCGTCGGATGTTTTTGTTTCCATGTGCAAGAAGTATTTAAAGTGAACAAATATCTGCACTAATGCACATCCAAATAGAATCGCATAGGTCGTTGTATCTGGTAATGATTTCGTCCAAACAAAGTAGAACGGAATTACCGTCAGAATCAGTGAGGCAATAAAGCCTTTCACGTAATCTGACGAACTGGTTTCTACATGTTGATCCATTACATTACCCCCAGTAAGTAAACGATGGTAAAGACACAAATCCAAACGATATCTAGAAAGTGCCAGAATAGGCTTAAGCAGTTAAAGCGCATTGCCATATTGTCGTTCAGACCTTTCGTCGACAGTTGATGATACGCTACCGCTAACCAAATCAGACCAAAGGTTACGTGCAGGCCGTGCGTACCAACCAACGTAAAGAATGCCGATAGGAATGCACTTGTTTGTGGCCCATAGCCTTCTTCAATCAGGTGATGGAACTCATAGACCTCCATACAGATAAAGCCAAGACCAAGCGCGAACGTGACTAACATCCAACGTTTGAGACCAGCAACGTTGTTGCGCTTCATCGCGATAATGCCAAAACCAAATGTGATACTGCTAAACAGAAGCAGCATGGTTTCGACAAACACGAATGGGAGTTCAAAAATGTCTTTACCTGTTGGGCCCGCAATTGAATTGCTCGACAGCACAGCGTATGTCGCGAACAAGGTCGCAAACAGTACACAGTCACTCATCAGGTAAACCCAGAAGCCAAATAGCTTGTTGCCATTCGTGTCATGGTGGTGATCATGGTCGTGATGTGCTGCGATATTAGTTTGCATACGTCACCTCCAGATCATCTTTACTTTCGCTGTCTTTCACTGAGTTTTTCTTCGCTTCTTCAAGCTGAGCTCGACGTTCGGCCTCAATTGCTTTGATCTCTTCAACTTCCACGTAGTAATCCACATCATCGTTATAGCTATGCTGAATACACGTCACGATAATACCGACCAAACTTGCCGCCGCTAGCCACCAGATGTACCAAATCATGCCGAAGCCAAATAGGAGCGACCAAGCCGACACGTAGATGCCTGTTGCCGTGTTTTTTGGCATATGAATACGTTCGTATTCCACTTCTTTAGTTGGATCGAACTCGCCACTTTGTTTCTGGTACCAGAAGGCATCCAGCACATCACCTTTTGGTAGGTGCGCAAAGTTGTAGAACGGCGGTGGAGACGATGTTGCCCACTCAAGAGTACGTCCACCCCACGGGTCACCAGTTAAATCACGATTTTGCTCGCGGTCACGGATACTCACGTAAATTTGGATGAACTGAGACAATACGCCCAGCGCAATCACAACCGTACCTGCTGCGGCAATCGACAACAGTGGGAAGTATTCTGGGTTGATGTCTTGGCTTAAACGACGAGTCATCCCCATAAAGCCCAGCGCATAAAGCGGTAGGAACGCCATTAAGAAACCAATAATCCAAAGATAGAACGCACGTTTGCCCCAAGTTTCATTCATGGTGAAACCGGTCGCTTTCGGGAACCAGTAAGTGATCGCAGCGAAACATCCAAACACCACACCACCGATGATAACGTTGTGGAAGTGAGCGATAAGGAATACTGAGTTATGCAGAACGAAATCTGCACCCGGAACAGCCATTAGTACGCCCGTCATACCACCAACAGTAAAGGTGATCAGGAAACCCACCGTCCACATCATTGGCGTCGTAAAGCGGATGCGGCCTTTGTACATGGTGAATAGCCAGTTGAAGATCTTCACCCCTGTTGGGATAGAAATGATCATCGTGGCAATACCGAAGAAGGCATTTACGTTCGCGCCAGACCCCATCGTAAAGAAGTGATGTAGCCAAACAACAAAGGCAAGAATCGTGATAACTACGGTAGCCCAAACTAGCGATGTGTAACCGAACAACTTTTTACGTGAGAAGGTTGCGGTGACTTCTGAGAACACACCAAAAATTGGCAAGATCAAAATGTACACTTCTGGGTGACCCCAAGCCCAAATCAGGTTGACGTACATCATTACGTTGCCGCCAAGATCATTGGTAAAGAAGTGCATGCCTAGGTATCTATCCAGCGTAAGCAGAGCGATAGTCACCGTTAGGATTGGGAATGAAATGATGATCAAAATGTTTGCACACAGAGACGCCCAAGTGAAAACTGGCATCTTCATCATTGGCATAGACGGTGTACGCATACGCAAAATGGTCGCGAAGAAGTTCACGCCTGTTAACGTCGTACCAACACCTGATATCTGCAGCGCCCAAATCCAATAGTCGACCCCGACTCCTGGGCTAGCCTCAATACCTGAAAGCGGCGGATACGCCAACCAGCCGGTACGACCAAATTCACCTAAGCCGAGAGACATGTTTGTTAGGATGACACCTACAACAAACAGCCAGAAGCTCAAGTTATTCAGATACGGGAAAGCTACGTCACGCGCACCAATCTGCAATGGCACGATGATGTTCATCAGACCAATGACCAATGGCATCGCTACAAAAAAGATCATGATCACGCCGTGGGCAGTAAAAATTTGATCGTAGTGATGCGGTGGCAAGTAACCTGCTTCACCCGCAGAAGAAAGGAGTTGCTGACTACGCATCATGACTGCGTCAGCAAAACCACGAACAAGCATCACCATCGCTACTGCGATGTACATGAAGCCAAGTTTTTTATGGTCTACTGAAGTAAACCATTCATTCCACAAATATTGCCACTTTCCGGCTTTGGTCACCGCGTAAACTACGGCTAAACCAACCAGCGCCACAACCGCTAGGGTGATGACGATAATAGGTTCGTGGAATGGAACTGAATCAAGAGTTAATCTTCCAAACATTACGATTATCCTTGGTTTTCAGGCAAACAGTTCATTGAACCAGGATGCTGAGTCACAACGTCGGTGAACAAGAACGGAGGAACGCTAGAGAACAAAGTGACTGGCTCTGCGATACTTGGCGCTGCCAGTGAGCTGTATTGCTCCCAATCTTCAATACGATCAGGGCTCGCCTTCACTTTCTGCACCCAATTTAGGAACGCAGCACGATCAGACATTGCTGAAGCTGTGAACTTCATTTGCGAAAAGCCTTCGCCGCTGTAGTTCGATGCAAAACCCTTGTAGTCACCTTCGTGGTTCGCTATCAGGTTGAGCTTGGTTACCATTCCTGGCATCGCGTAGATCTGTGTACCTAAGCGAGGGATGAAAAACGCGTTCATGATGTTGTCCGAAGTCAGTTTGAACTGCACTGGCACGTCTTTCGGGAACGCCACATAGTTCACCGTCGCAATGTTTTCTTCTGGGTAGATGAACAACCATTTCCAATCGAGTGACACCACTTCGATGGTCATTGGTTTAACATCACTTTCCAAAGGTTTGGATGGCTCTAGTTCATGAGTCGAACGCCATGTGATCGTCGCAAGAATCGCAATGATGATGATTGGAATTGTCCATACCACCACTTCGATTTTGGTCGAGTGTGACCACTCGGGTGCGTACTCTTCTTCAGTGTTAGAGGCGCGGTATCGGTAAGCGAAGTAAATCGTCATTAAAATCACAGGGATTACAACGATCAACATCAGCAAAAGAGCAGTAATAATTAACTCTTTTTCTTGCACACCAATGGCACCTTTGGGGTCAAGTAAAGCTGAATTACATCCTGAGAGCATAAGTATGACGGACGCCAAACTTCCCCTCGACAAGATGCGTTTATATCTTGAGGCTTCCATTAACTTTCTCGATGGTTGTCTGGTTTCAAAGCAGATGCCAATCAAAGTAAATAAGAGCTCACAAATAGCGCAGAGGTAATGTATGAGAACAAGAAGAAACTTCGATAAGTAGTTATTCTACTTACAATTTTTCAACTTCGCCATCAAGCATTTAACCAGCTAGAATGAACCGTTATTTGCTACGATACGATTGGTATCAAGCCAAGAACCAGTTGTTATAGTCATTAGAATGTTTATGTGTTGAGCATGAGTAACGTCGGGCTCAGAGCGAAACAAAACGGAATTGAGTGGAGATCAAAACCACACTCTTAGTGTGAGTTTATTGTTACACTTTGAAACACTATGTTACATTTGGCGCATTATGAGGAGTAAAAAGTTAAAGCTCATTAGCCACAACTGGAAACTAACCTTCCATTAATGGAAGTTACACACTTTAAATAGAATATTAACCTCAACACGAATTTCTCGTGCTTCAACAATTAATTATTTAAAAACAAATAGTTGAAACTTAAAATTGATGAGACTGACTATCAACTTCATTTACGCAGATAGCCTTAATGAGAAGCGGAAACTAAAAAACCAAAAGTGTGATCAGCATCAAATTAATGATTTCACTTAATATTTGAGTGGTATTTACATCTCTTTATTGGATTGTGAGAAATCATTCTCAAGGTAAATCCAAACATAAGTTGTAAATACATTTGGGTTGCGCAGAATTAGCACTCCACAACATAGAAAATGTTGAAATGGAAAGAGACTTATTATTCAGGTCTATCAGAGCCTTATTTCAGTGATCACTTACATACGAATGCCGCCATCCACTTCTAAAACCCTGCCAGTAAAGTAATCACTCTCAATAATGTATTTTACTGCATGCGCGATTTCGCTTGTTTCGCCCATCCTGCCAACTGGGATCATCTTTTCTAATCGCTCTATGGCTTCGGGTTTCATTTGCTCTGCCATCGCGGTATGAACTACACCTGGTGCAACCGCCGCCGCGCGAATACCGTATCTTGCGAGCTCACGAGACCATGTTGTCGCCATGGTCGCGACCGCCGCTTTTGACGCAGAATAATTGGTTTGTCCGATATTCCCAGCTCTCGCAACACTAGAAATATTGATGATAACGCCTTGGGAGCCACTCTCAATCATCTTGACGGCAGCTTCACGCCCACACAAAAACGTTCCTGTCACGTTAACGTTCATGACCAAGTTGAATTGATCCAAAGACATCTTACTGATCACGCCATCTTTTGCTTTTACAAGTAACCCATCTCTTAACACGCCAGCGTTATTGACTAACCCATTGAGTTGACCAAAATCTTGGATAATCGCTTCAAACGTGGTTTCAACATCGATTTCGTTGGTGACATCCACTTGATATGTCAACGCTTTCGCACTCAGCATTCGACACTGCTCTTGTGTTTCCATTAAGCCACTGGCGTTTACATCCAACAACGCTAAATCAGCGCCAGCTTGAGCAAAGGTAATGGCCATCATTTGCCCAAGCCCCTGCCCTGCTCCTGTAATGGCAATAACACTACTTTTTATGTCCATATTGGTGCACTCCATAGCTCGTAATGTTCTCTATCTCAACCAGTCTAAGTTGGCCGAAATGATGCGCATTTTAGGTCACCATCTCGGGCTGGTTTGTCACAAAACTCGGTCTAGCCTTTCTTACTCTTGTATAACTCAAATAAGCTTGAGAAATCGAGCTCGCCGTGGCCGCTCGCGTTGTGGAAAGAATATAAGTTGCGCGCTAACGACCCCATCGGAACCGAAGAATGTGTTTGTAACGCCGCATCTAACCCCAAGCCGAGATCTTTTAGCATGAGTTTGCTCATAAAGCCCGGCTGGTAATCGTGACTGGCTGGCGCACTGTCCATCACACCTGGGCAAGGATTGTAAAGCTCCAATGCCCAATTTCGGCCAGAGCTTTGCTGCATGATGTTTGATAGCACTTTTGGATCGAGTCCATGATCGATACCTAGGTTTAATGCCTCGCACGTACCAGACATTAAAATGCCGAGCATAAGGTTGTTACAGATTTTCGCCATTTGACCATCGCCTGCTTTGCCAGCATGGAAAACATTTTTTCCCATATACTGCAAAATGGCATTGGCTTTAGAAAACGCTTGATCCGAACCACCAACAATAAAGGTTAATGTCGCCGCTTTAGCGCCAGCAACGCCCCCCGAAACGGGTGCGTCGACAAACAACACGCGTTTATTTGCCGCTTCATTGGCGACTAATCGCGCGGAGTCCGGATCAATGGTTGAACAATCAATCATCAAGGTACTTGGCGAGACAAGGTTGAGGACACCTACGCCACCATGTAAGTCGCCAAGATACACGGAACGAACGTGAGATCCTGCTGGTAGCATCGTGATGACTGTGCTTGCACCATCTACTACCTCTTCGATAGAGCTCGCCACCACGGCACCAAAAGGTACTAGTTGCTTTGCGGCTTCGCTATCGACATCGAATACTTGCACGTTAAATCCAGACGCGAGTAAGTTTTGCGCCATAGGATGCCCCATTCTTCCTAAACCGATAAATGCGATGGTACTCATGATCATTCTCCTTATTGACCTAGTGTTTGTTCACCCAAATTAGCAAGCGGATGCTCGTTATCCGACCAAAGCGAGGTAAACAAAGTATCGATAACATCTTCATCGACTTCACTGACACTGTTAAACATCCAGCTCGGCTCGCCATCCCGGTCAATGAGCCGAGAACGGACGCCCTCTTTAAACTCACCTAATAAGGCACTGCGAACCGACAAACTCAACTCTAAACGGAAGCAATCTGCAAGCGGTAAGCTGTGGTACTCTTTCACTTGTCTAAAGCAAATATGCGCGGTGATCGGACTGCCCGATGCGAACGTTTGTTTCGCGTTTTCTATCCACTGGCTATTCCCTTCGATAGTCATGATTCGCTGTGCTATCGCATTAAGATCAAAGCCTTTGCACGCTTCCTCTATCTGATCTAAGTATGGACAAATTTGCGTGGTTGGTTTGCTATCAATAACTTGTTCTTCCATTAACTGTAGTAGTGCAGTTACCAACTCTTTCGCGTCTTCTTTGCCCCACTGGAGCCGCTTTAGCTCATCCAGTAAGGTGGGATACTGCTCTTCCAACAGTAACCAATCGGCCAAACCAATAGTGACAGCGTCACTTGAATTTACCATTGAACCTGTCAATCCGAGGAATAAGCCCACTTGCGGATCTATCTGGCTTAAAAACCACGTACCTCCCACATCAGGATACAGTCCGATATTGATTTCTGGCATAGCAAGGCGTGATGTTGTTGTCACAACTTTATGGCTGGTTCCCATAAAAAGCCCCATCCCACCGCCCATGACAATACCTTCTCCCCAACCGATAATGGGTTTGTTGTAAGTGTGGATGAGATAGTCACACTCATACTCCAACGAGAAATAGTTCGTACAGAACTCTACGATTTTTTCTTTACTCTCGTTATGCATGACGTGATACATAGCTCGAACATCACCACCAGCACAGAATGCTTTTTCTCCAGCGCCAGTCAGTACCACACAAGCCATATGTGGATCATCTTGCCACTTGATAAGCTGATCGTTGAGTTGGACCAACATGTCATACGTCAATGCATTCAATGAAGCGGTGTTTTCTAACGTTGCGATACCAATGCGGTGCACGCCATCTAAGCACTCTATTTCACTAATGGTTACCATCCCTGCCATGTGGCCTCCTATCGGTTTTTCCATTGCGGTGGGCGTTTTTCTAAAAAGGCGCGAACACCCTCAACTTGATCTTCCGTATCAAAAAGATTCAGAAATAACTCTCGCTCTTTCATTAAGCCGTGCTTAAGTGGCGCAGAGCGCATATTTTGAATGAGCGCCTTACATGCGGCGACAGAAGATGGTGACTGGTTCGCAACAGATTCAGCAAGTTCCAGCGCTTTACTTAAAGCTTCACCTTTGGGAACCAACTCCTCAACTAGGCCTAGTTCTTTTGCTTTGTCAGCGCTGACTTGCTCTCCACATAAAATGATACGCTTTGCCCAGCCTTCCCCTACTAACGCTGTGAGGTTTTGGGTACCGCCAGCGCAGGGCAAAAGTCCGACTTTGGCTTCAGGTAAAGCAAGTACCGCTTGCTCTTCAACGACTCGAATATCACAAGCTAATGCCACTTCTAAACCTCCACCCATGGCGTAACCATTAATAGCGGCAATGGAAACACCACGGAATTCCGAGAGCATTTCAAAGGCTTCACCAAAGCATCGCGCCATGTCTAACGCAACCGCTTTGTCACCGTCAGAAAATAGCTTGAGATCTGCACCAGCAGAGAAAAACTTTTCTCCACTGCCGGTTAAAACCAGTGCGTAGACCTGCTTATCATTGTTAAGTGTGAGTATCAGCGACTTCAGTACCTTGAGGCTCTCTGCTGTCCACGTATTGGCTGGCGGGTTGTTCATCGTCACCACCGCAACGTGATTAGTGATCGTATGTTGAATGGCTTCTTGGGTTAATGGCATATCTGAATCCTTTCTCAATGAGCAAATCCAATACTTCGCTACAGCAAGGCCGACTCCTCAGAGAGCAAACGACGTGCGATGATCAAGCGCATGATTTCGTTTGTCCCCTCCAGAATTTGATGCACACGCACATCTCTGAAATGACGCTCCATTGGATACTCTTTGATGTAACCATAGCCGCCATAAAGCTGCAGCGCGTGGTCGCAAACCTGAAAGCCCACATCGGTTGCAAACCGTTTTGCCATAGCGCAATAAGCAGTGGCATCCGGATCATTTCGGTCGAGCTTGCTGGCGGCATAGCGCACTAACTGCCGCGCAGCCACTAGCTCTGTTGCCATGTCTGCCAATTTGAATTGTAAGGCTTGAAACTGCGCAAGCGGTTTGCCGAACTGCTTACGCTCCTGAATGTATTGTGTCGCCTGTTCAAGGGCCTGTTGAGCCGTACCGACGGAACAGGTCGCAATATTTATACGCCCTCCATCAAGCCCTTTCATCGCAAAGACAAAACCTTGCCCTTCTTCGCCCAGTAAATGGCTAGCTGGAATAACGACATTTTCAAAAGTAACCGCTCGTGTTGGTTGGCTGTTCCAACCCATTTTGGGTTCTTTGCGCCCATAGCTGATACCACCTGTTTGAGCAGGAACAACAAATGCAGACACGCCTTTGGCACCCGCTTCTCCAGTTCTCGCCATCACGACCAAAACATCTGTCTCTCCTGCGCCAGAGATAAAGGTTTTGCCGCCATTCAGCACGTAAGTATCACCTTTTTTGCTCGCGGTTGTAGCCAACGAAGCGGCATCCGACCCCGCATTAGGCTCGGTTAAGCAATATGAACCCAACCACTCGCCAGAGACCAGCTTAGGGCAATATTTAGCTCTCACTTCTTCGTTCGAGAAACTCGCGATCATCCAACTCACCATATTGTGGATAGTCATGAAAGCGGTCGTCGACGTACAGCCCATTGAGAGTTGTTCAAAGATAATTGACGCATCCAAACGGCTTAACCCTAAGCCGCCATGTTCTTCTGGTGTGTAGAGACTGAGAAACCCCAGTTCCCCCGCCTCTCTCAATACGTCTTTGGGGAAAATCTGCTTTTCATCCCACTCCGCCGCCATCGGTGCTAAACGCTCATCGGCAAATTGTTGAGCGGTATCGGCAAATGCACGTTGATCTTCATTAAGTTCAAAGTCCATAAAAGCTCCTTTTATTCACTCAGCGCAGTTGGATGGTCAGATTGAGCCCCGTTGGAATATCGTCATCAAACCAACGCGCCGTCACCGTTTTGGTCTCGGTATAAAAACGCACTGCTTGTTTACCATACGCATGTAAATCACCATAGAAACTGCCTCTCCAACCAGTAAAGGAGAAAAATGGTAAAGGGACTGGAATTGGCACATTAATCCCCACTTGACCGACTTGAATGTCATGCTGATATTTTCTCGCAGCAGCGCCATTAGCGGTAAATATAGAAGTTCCGTTGCCGTAAGGGTTGCGATTCACCAACTCAATGGCCTCTTGCAACGTTTCGACTTCCATACAAACTAAAACAGGGCCAAATATCTCTTGCGTGTAAATCGACATGTTCGCTGTTACACCGCTAAACAAGGTTGGGCCAATCCAGTTTCCATCGGGAAAGCCGTCCACTTCACACTGACTGCCATCGAGTTCACACACTGCGCCTTGTTGTTTGCCATCTTCAATTAGGTCCAATACGCGTTGTTTGGCTTGCTCACTGATCAGTGGGCCATAAGCGGCCTGCTCATCATCCCACGGTCCTGGGTGTACTTTCGCCATCGCCAGTTTAAGGTCTGCAATCCATTGTTTTGAATCACCGACAAATACCGCAACAGAAATCGCCATACAGCGTTGCCCCGCAGCCCCAACGGAGGATCCGATTAGGTTATTCACCACTTGATCTTTGTTTGCATCAGGCATGATCACCATGTGATTCTTTGCACCAGCAAAAGCTTGAACCCGTTTAAAATGTTTAGTCCCTGTGGTGTAGATATAACGGGCAACGGGAACCGAGCCAACAAATGACACCGCTCGAATATCAGGATGAGCCAGAAGAAAGTCGACTTGCTCTTTGCGGCCATGAACGATCTGCAACACTCCTTTCGGCGCGCCAGCTTGCTCAAATAGTTCAGCTAAACGAATAGAGGTCAACGGCACTTGTTCGGAGGGTTTAAGCACAAATGTATTGCCCGCAGCGATAGCGATTGGGAACATCCACAACGGAATCATGGCAGGAAAGTTAAATGGCGTAATGCCGCAACACACACCTAGGGGCTGAATCATTGAGTAACTATCAATATCCGTGGCAACGTTTTCGACGGTTTCGCCCATCATGTTGCTGGCAATATTTGCAGCCTGCTCAACAACCTCTATGCCTCGCCACACATCGCCTTTAGCATCCGCTAAAATCTTACCCGTTTCATGAGAAAGCAGTGTGGCAAGCTCATCATGATGCTCTTTGAGCAAGTGCTGATAACGCAGCATGACTCTGGCACGCTCGGATACTGCCACTTCCTTCCAAGATTGGAATGTCTCTTTCGCATTATCAATGGCGGCTTCCATCTCGTGCTCTGTGGAACATGGAACGTACGCAATGACATCATTAGTGGCGGGATTGGTTACCTCAACCCAATCCGATGTTTGAGATTCACGAAACTCGCCACCAATAAACAAGGGAACCAAACGAGTCATCATTTACTCCTTTCTGATTTCAATTAAAGCGGTATTTCAATGCCTATCGCCGTGGCTTCTCCACCACCGATACAAAGTGACGCAACACCCCGCATCACTTTTTTGGCTTCGAGATCACCATTGGTGCCTAACGCTTGTAGCTGACGCAAACTGTGAATCAATGTCACCAGAATTCGTGCGCCACTAGCCCCTATCGGATGCCCAAGCGCACAGGCTCCACCTTTAATATTTACTTTGCTCGTATCTAGTCCAAGTTCCGCCACCGCTAGTTGTGTCACGACGGCAAAGGCTTCATTGATTTCCCACAGGTCCACTTCATAAATTGACCAATCTAGCTGGAACAGCAGTTGCTCAATTGCGTAGACGGGTGCCAAAGTAAATTCTGCAGGTTTTCTGGCATGTGTAGAGTGCGCCTTGATGATCGCAAGTGGTTTAAGCCCCTGATGACGCGCAGTGTCTTCATCCATAAGCACAAGAGCCGCTGCGCCATCTGAAATGGCACTCGAATTAGCAGCGGTCACCGTACCTTTTTCATCGAATGCAGGTTTGAGTTGAGGAATTTTACCAAGGTCAATCGAGCGAGGGTGCTCATCGTAGTCCAGCACCGCTTGTTCTGACTTGGTATTGAGTGAAACCGGCGAAAGTTCATCGGCAAACAAGCCTCGCTCTTGAGCTTCCAACGCACGCTTTGCCGACATCACGGCCCATTCATCCATTTGCTCTCTGGTGAACTTAAGCCTGTCAGCGACTTGCTGAGCATAAACACCCATTAAGTGCCCTTCGTAAGCATCTTGTAGCCCATCGAGAAACATGTGGTCATACGCAGACTGGTGCCCCATACGCATTCCCTTTCTCGCCTCCCTCAGCAAATACGGCGCATTGGTCATACTTTCCATACCACCAGCAATGGCTGAGCGAATCGTTCCAGCTTTAATGAGATCGTGCGCTAACATGACGCTCTTCATGCCAGAGCCACACACTTTGTTAATGGTGGTACACCCTACACCCAAAGGAAGCTCTGCCCCCATAGATGCTTGCCTCGCAGGAGCTTGTCCACACCCTGCTGGAAGCACACATCCCATGAACACTTCATCCACCGAAGTTACATTCACTTCGTGCATTGCCGCCTTGATCGCCAGTGCGCCTAATTGAGGAGCAGAGTAAGTTTGCAACTTGCCTTGAAAGCGCCCAATTGGCGTTCTTTTCGCGCTGACAATCCAGATGTCTTTTCCCATGATTCGCATTCCCTTAAGGTATATGTGAACACTTGGCAGACTGATGACACCCTACATAGAATTACTCACCAAGCGCCACACCAGCCTTTATCGCCTTTTTCACTAACAAACTTTCATTCCGCGATTTCTTGACGTTTACGTAAGCATAGCACTAGCCTTTACAATGAGATGAAAAAACACACCAAGCAGACGTTTATATTTCAAAGTTGATGTTCGGCCTTCCCATTTAAGGTTCGATTTCCAGAAACTGGATTTTTATTCGAGGTAAGTATGTTATGGAAAAATACAAGATCAGTGACCTCGCCAAGGAGTTTGATATTACTACTCGCAGTATCCGGTTTTATGAAGACGTGGGTCTGATTGAACCAGAGCGAAAAGGCAATATGCGCGTTTATCAACGCAGGGATAGAATTCGCCTCAAACTGATTTTAAGAGGGAAACGACTCGGTTTTTCGTTGGCAGAAATTCGTGAACTTTTCGAGCTCTACGACATGCAACAAACCGAAGGACAGTTGTTGAAAATGCTCAATATCATTGAAGAGAAACAAGCCGTCCTACAGCAACAACTCAACGACATCAGCGTCGTTATGGCAGAGTTGAATGCCGCTAAGGAGCGTTGTATTCAAACACTCAAAAGCAAGCAGACATAAACGCTATACTCAATTAGCAACACCGCTACAGGCTTTTCCACCTTACCTCTGATACCGGGAGACGTTATGAAAAGCACCTATACCCCACTCAATTTCGGACTTGGTGATACCATCGATATGCTCCGAGAACACGTTAATGCCTTTGCTACGGAACATATTGCGCCCATCGCCGCTGAGATAGACCGCGATAACCAGTTCCCGAATCATTTATGGCCTTTGTTGGGAGAAATGGGGTTGCTTGGTGTGACCGTCGATGAAGAGCTTGGTGGTGCAGGCATGGGATACCTCGCTCATGTTGTTGCCATGGAAGAAATCAGCCGTGCCTCTGCGTCTGTCGCTTTAAGCTACGGCGCTCATTCTAACCTGTGCGTCAACCAAATCTTTCGTAACGGCACGCCTTCTCAACGCGAAAAATACCTTCCAAAACTCATTGATGGTACGCACGTTGGCGCCCTAGCGATGAGTGAGCCCAATGCCGGTTCAGACGTGATAAGCATGCAACTGAAAGCGGAGAACAAGGGCGACCATTTTGTACTGAATGGCAACAAAATGTGGATAACAAACGGGCCCGATGCTGACGTAGTGGTGCTTTACGCTAAAACGGATGTCAGCGCAGGTTCACGTGGCATTACCGCATTCATTATTGAACGTAACTTCGCAGGTTTCACTCATGCTCAAAAGCTGGACAAACTAGGCATGAGAGGCTCGAATACTTGCGAACTTGTATTTAACCATTGCGTAGTGCCAAAAGAGAATATTCTTGGCGAGTTGAATCAAGGCGTCGAGGTGTTAATGAGTGGGCTGGATTACGAGCGCGTCGTCCTCGCTGCCGGACCACTCGGGATAATGCAAGCTTGCATGGACATTGTGGTCCCGTACGTACATGAACGAGAGCAGTTTGGAAAATCCATTGGCGAGTTTCAGTTAGTTCAGGGCAAGATCGCCGATATGTACTCTCGAATGAGTGCAGCAAAAGCGTATGTATATACCGTCGCAGCGTCTTGTGATCGAGGTAACGCAACACGCAAAGACGCCGCTGGCGCGATTTTGTACAGTGCAGAGCTCGCCACACAAATGGCACTCGATGCAATCCAGTTGCTCGGTGGGAATGGCTACATCAATGAATACCCTGCTGGTCGTTTGCTACGTGATGCAAAGCTTTATGAAATCGGCGCGGGTACCTCAGAGATTCGCCGCATGTTAATAGGCCGAGAGCTGTTCGAAGAATCTCGCTAACGGAACATACGACAAGGAAGTCATTATGGCCATTATCAAAAGTAAAACTAAGCCAACTGACGAGTTATTTCTTTCCAATAAAGCTGCGATGGAAACGTTGGTCACTCAACTTAATCAACACATCGAGACCATCAAACAGGGCGGCGGTGAAAAAGCCATTCAGCACCAGAGGCAAAAAGGAAAACTCCCCGCACGAGAACGCATCGCGCGCTTGCTTGATGACAACACTGACTTTCTTGAAATCAGCCAGTTTGCCGCCTGGCAAGTGTATGACGAAGCGATCCCCTGTGCTGGCGTTATCGCCGGCATTGGTATCATAGAGGGAATTCAATGCATGGTCATCGCCAACGATGCTTCGGTAAAAGGCGGAACCTACTACCCACTCACGGTAAAAAAACACCTTAGAGCGCAAGAGATAGCCCAACGTTGCCAACTCCCCTGCGTGTACTTGGTGGACTCCGGTGGCGCAAATCTCCCTCATCAGTCCGACGTCTTCCCCGACAAAGAACACTTTGGTCGCATTTTCTTTAACCAAGCGAGAATGTCGGCGAAAGGCATCCCCCAAGTTGCTGTTGTGATGGGGCTTTGCACTGCTGGGGGCGCGTACGTTCCTGCCATGGCGGATGTGTCCATTATGGTTAAAGAGCAAGGCACCATTTTTTTGGCGGGGCCACCTTTGGTGAAAGCGGCCACTGGCGAAGTCGTGACGGGTGAAGAGCTCGGCGGTGCAGACGTGCATTGTCGAAAATCTGGTGTCGCAGATTATTACGCTGAAAATGATGAACATGCCCTAATGCTTGCGAGAGAAGCCATTGCCAATGCCAATAGAACAAGACCTGTTAAGCCAGAAAACACCGTGCTTCCTCCCCGCTACGACGCAGAAGAAATCTACGGAATCGTGAATGCAAACTTACGACTGTCATTCGACGTTCGAGAAATTGTTGCCCGCATCGTCGATGATTCTGATTTCGACGAATTCAAAGCCTTGTATGGCAGAACGCTAGTGTGTGGCTTCGCTCGTATTCAAGGACACTTGATTGGTATTGTGGCAAACAACGGTATCTTGTTTTCTGAATCGGCACAAAAAGGCGCGCACTTTATCGAGCTGTGCGCCAAACGGAAAACACCGCTTCTCTTTCTCCAAAACATTACCGGCTTTATGGTCGGAAAAAAGGTTGAAGAAGAAGGCATCGCAAAACATGGCGCCAAGTTAGTGATGGCCGTCGCTTGTGCTGACGTGCCGAAGTTTACCGTGATCATCGGTGGATCGTACGGCGCTGGTAATTACGGCATGTGCGGCCGAGCGTATGATCCAACCATGATGTGGATGTGGCCGAACGCGCGTATTTCTGTGATGGGCGGAGAACAAGCAGCAGGCGTTTTAACACAAGTTCGAAAAGACGCGAAGGAACGTCAGGGGGAAGCGTGGTCAGAGCAAGAAGAGCACATTTTTAGAGAATCGATCATAGACTTGTATGAAACACAAGGACATCCCTATTTTGCGAGTGCTCGGCTATGGGATGACGGAATTATTGACCCTAAAAAAACGCGTCAGGTGTTGAGTCAAGCGTTAACGGCAGCATTAAATGCCCCCATTCCTGATAGCGAGTTTGGCGTCTTCAGAATGTAAACATCCAAAGAAGAATTAAGGAAGTTAGTATGCAGGAAATGCAACCAAGCATTATTCCCAACGCCCAAAGGCAAGATGATGTTCTTTGGCATGTCGATGATAATGGCGTAGCGACCATTACCCTAAACAGAACAGCTAAACACAATGCTTTTGACGCTTGTACGATCGACTTGCTGATCCACCGCCTAGATTATCTCGCTTTACGAACGGATGTGCGGTGCTTGGTATTAAGAAGTAACGGCAAGCACTTTTCATCCGGGGCCGATTTGAATTGGATGCAGTCGATGGCCGACAGCACGAGGCAAGATAACTTCGTTGATGCCCAAAACTTGGCAAGACTCATGGAAACATTAGATTCGTTCCCTCAACCCACCATCGCAGTTGTTCAAGGTTCCGCTTATGGTGGTGCTTTAGGGTTGATTTGTTGTAGTGATATCGCCATCGCAAGCCAAAGTGCCAAATTTTGCTTAAGTGAAGTTAAGCTTGGTTTAGTTCCAGCGACCATTGCGCCTTACGTCATGCGCGCGATGGGGAATAGACAAGCTAGACGCTATATCTTAAGTGGTGAAGTCATTTCAGCCGAAGATGCCGAACGGTTTGGTATTGTGCACGAAGTGAAAGAAGCCAAACAGCTTGAAAATGCGGTCGATAGTGTAATCAAGACGTTGCTACTTAATAGCCCAGATGCGATGCGTAAAGCGAAAACGCTCTGCCATCAATGTCATCAAAACCCCATCGATCAACAACTGATTCACTATACTAGCAAGCTCATTGCGGACATTAGAGTATCACCCCAAGGTCAAGATGGGCTGCAAGCGTTTCTTGAAAAACGTAGCCCAAGTTGGGTCACCAAGTCACAGGACAAGTAATGCTACCTTCCAAAGTAAAGATTGTCGAAGTAGGTCCTAGAGATGGGTTGCAAAATGAATCTCCTGTTGCGACCCAGACTAAAATCCGGCTGATCAACTTACTCTCTGATACTGGGTTAACGCATATTGAGGTGGGCTCTTTTGTCTCACCCAAATGGGTACCACAAATGGCGGACTCAACAGAGGTCATGAAAGCAATAACACGGCGAAATCATGTTACCTACTCTGCCCTGACTCCAAACCTAAAAGGCTTAGAACAAGCGTTGGAGGCTGACGCCAATCAGGTCGCAATTTTCACTTCATCCTCAGAAGGATTCTGCCAACACAATATCAATTGCTCGATTGCAGAAAGCCTAACTCGCTTCGAACCTGTAATGCGATTAGCCACCAAACACGGCATCCCTGTTCGTGGCTATCTATCCTGCGTTGCCGACTGCCCTTACGATGGCCCGACAGCCCCTAAACAAGTGGCGAGCGTGGTCAAATCACTCATCGATTTAGGGTGTTATGAGGTGTCTCTAGGCGACACAATCGGTACAGGCACGCCAAACCGTATCGCTGCTATGCTAGAAGCCGTCATGTTGGTTGCACCTCTCCCCCAACTTGCTGTCCATTTCCACGACACATGGGGACAAGCTCTCGCCAATATTCATCAGGCACTGAGTATGGGCATCAATACCATCGACAGTAGTGTAGCTGGGCTGGGTGGATGCCCATACGCTCATGGAGCATCAGGGAATGTCGCAACGGAGGATGTACTGTATTTATGCCAAGGGTTAGGAATAGAGACGGGGATCGACTTAGAGCTACTAGCTAAAGCTGGCTGGATGATCAGCGAAGAGCTGGGGCGGGAGCCTACATCAAAAGTGTCATTAGCATTGCGTAACCGCGTATTATCACTTTCGTAGAAGGCCATCCGGCACCTCAAATTCTCCCAACCCAAGTTAATTTGCTCTACTTTCGAGTAGGGAAGCGAAACCGCCCGCCAGTACGATAAATAATTAGAGAAAATAAGATAAGCACACAACCTACTAGTTTATTTGCCGTTAGCACTTCGCCATACCACAGCACGCTCAGAATAACCGTCCAAACTGGTTCTAATATCATAATTAGAGCAGCGTTACCTGCCTGAACAAATTTTTGCCCCATGGTTTGCATTACGTAACGCAAGCTCGTCGCTAATAAGGTACTCAACGCAAACCACCACCAAATAGAGGAGTCAACCTCTGCCGGGAAAGATTCCATAAAAAATGAAACCAACAAACCTAAGCAACCTGCTGAAAAAAGTTGCACGCAAGTAAGCAGCAACACAGGTAGTTTTTGAGAGTATTTGCTATTCACATTAAAATGAAGCGCCAAAACCAGTGCTGCACCAAGAAACCACAATTGACTGGCCGATTGTTTCCAGCCACCAACTAAAGAAAGACAAGCAAGACCTAATACAGCGATAGGCAAAGAAAGCCAGAAAATTCGTTGTGGTCGTTGACGAAACATAACCCATGCAACAATCGGCACAAACAGCATGGAAAGGCTCATGATAAATGCGCCCTCCCCGAGAGTATCACTGATAGAAATAGCGTAAATCCATGTCATAACGGCACTGCCTAACAGGAGCCCGACACCACCAGCAGAAAGCACATCTTTTAAGTTTGCTTTCAGCAAAGGTCGGTAACATAGAGGCAGTAAGCAGAGCGAAGCGATAGTAAATCGCGCCCCAATAAAGACAAAAGGTGGTAAACCCTGTATTGTTTCCTTAGAGAATATCCAGCCAAGTGCCGCGATCATCGTCGTCGCAACCAGAATAACCGTCGCTTTGCGTTCTGAGTTAAACATAAGTACTCACAAAATATGGAACACACAATAGCGCAGCAAGAGAGTTTCACTGCGCTATTGTGTAAATTTGAAAGGGGTTTGTGTCGAGCGAAAAAGTGAAAGCCCGATCCTCTCCTGTATTGTTGTCACGCAGATTGAAGTTCTGCTTCTAGATACATTAAATGCAGGCAAAGTCTTAAGGCAAGCCTTTTCGCATACTAAATTACTTTAGCATTCTATACAGCAAGCAAACTGGCTAAAACCAGTACCGGGTGTCGAACTACCTACCCTTCAAAACGCTTAACTTGACTGCGGCAGGAGTAGTATTGCGACTTCAGCGCACCTCAATACAGGTTGAATAAGGCGAATTGCTTTTTACCAATCGCCTCTGCAATGAAAACTTATTGATTAACTACAACGAGCGGTTAAATTGCTCCACGGCCTCTACAACACGGCTAGCGCCATCTTGTATTTCATTCATCACATTACCTGCTTTTTCAGAGAGCTCTAGCGTATCTAGTGCTTCTTTTTGGCATTTAGCGATCAGCTTAACTGCGTTATCTGTTCGCTGTAGGTTTTCACTTACCATTGTGACAATTTCATCGGTGGTTGCATTGGTTCTTGTAGCAAGCTGTCTGACTTCATCAGCAACAACGGCAAAACCTCTACCATGCTCACCCGCACGAGCCGCTTCTATCGCCGCATTTAACGCCAATAAGTTAGTTTGGTCAGCGATACCACTGATGCTATTTACCAACTCGCTAATACGCGATGAGTGCGCTTTAAGCTCATCAATCGCGGTGTTCGCTTGCTGCATTTGATCGGAAAGTATCTGCATCTTTTCTAACGTTGAGCCTATAACCTCTTGCCCTTGCAGGGTTTGTGTTCCAGTTTCTTGGGAGATTTCATTCGCCAATTGCGCAGCCTGGGCCATTTTCTGTTCCTGCATTACCTGCTGGGTAATATCTGTCGCGAACTTAACGACCTTGTAGAGCTCTCCTCTGTCGTTATGGATTGGGTTATATGAAGCCTCTAACCACACCTCTTCACCATAACGGTTAACTCGTTTGAATCGCTCTGATGAAAATTGCCCTTTTGCTAAACGTTGCCAAAACTCACGGTAAGCTTGAGAGCTCGACTCTTCCTGATCACAAAACATGCGATGATGCTTCCCTAGAATCTGATCAAGCGTATAACCCATTGTGTTTAGGAAATTATCGTTGGCTTTTAAAACATGGCCATCTAATGTGAACTCAATCACCGCCATAGAACGACTTAATGCATTTAGCATGTCCTCTTGCTCACGGGATGATTTGATCGTTCGCGTAAGTTCAGAAGCAAAAACAAAAAAGCTTTCTACTTCTCTGCGCTCATTTAAAACAGGCTGGATAATCGTTCTTAACCAAGCTTCCTCACCATTACCTTTCTGTACTTGCAATGCCCCATTCCAGAATACTTTATCTTGAACGGCTTTCTTCATTCGATGAAAGTGATCTGTATTGCGCGAATTTGACGGTACCAATTCAGTAATTGATTTCGTTAAGATCTCATCATCATTTAAGAAAAGTTCTTGCTGTAGTTTAGTATTTGCAGAAGTAATGATGCCTTTACTATCCAATGTTAAGCGGATCATCTCTTCATCTAAACTGGTTTGGATTTGCTGCAGGATTTGCAACTCCTGCTTTAATCGTTGATTTTCTTGTTGAAGCGACTTATTAAAAAACATGACTTTCTCTCATTTGACCGACCTTCGGACTAGTCAAAGGTTTATTATTTGTATACCGAATAAACTGCAAGCGGCAAAATCATTTGGTTGCATATTCAAACGCGATTTCTATTTCTCATCAAAGGACCCCGCTGGGAATACGGCGATTTTTTCTCCAGTGTAACCTAGCGCAGTATACTGAAATTTCTTCAGCGCCCAAGCTGTTTATATATTTATCAATATTAAAGCTCTTTATCGCCAGTTTGAGGTTTGTATTTGTGGATATACTTATATGGAGAAGTGTTGTGTTCAGATCAATAAGCCTTTCCATCAAAAAAGGGCTTTGACTTAGTTCCAATAATTTTTGCCGTTTTATCGCTGTTCCACCCGACTTTTGAGCGATTACCCACTCATTATTCGCTTGCAGTTCTATTAATAGCGCATGGAGCAACCAATAACAGCACACCGACCAACAAGCTTTTGGACATAAATAAGTTACGGTTTTGCTAAATTAGAAAGGCTTAAATTAGCTCAAGTATGGCAGTCAAATTTAGATGATTGTCCAGTATTATTGATGTTGACCGCTTAACGCAGTATGCAAACTGCTAGTTCAGAGCACTCCATTTATTGGCTCCTATGATAGAACACTACCAATCCACCTTTGCTCTCTGCAATAAACTCAAGATTGGCTCACTTCTCAGTTTTTAACAAAATTCTTTTTGAGTGACGCATATTTCTGTCAAACAAGCGGATTATCTTGTAGGTTAATAAATGAGCACTTGTGAATTTAATATACGTATAAAATACAGGTAACACTGGATGAACTACAATGATAGAAAAGAGCTTGTAGGCGTGTTCGCACTAAAGTGTAAGTCGGCAAAAAGAAAGGAATTACATACCAAAGAGAAGGAAGTTGTATATGGAAGGACCAAGAATGTTCTGACGAACATGAAACTACTATTAAATATAGGGGGAAGCTTTGTCTTCTCCCCTCTTTTATTAGCAGAAGAGCTTTCGGGTACTGCACCCTCTTCACTAGGAATAGTTCTAGATGGGCGAATAATAGCAGCCGTAATAGTCGTTTTGGGAACGGCGGTTATAACACCTATAATCAAACACATTTATACCGAACGGAGAAAGAGGAAGTCATTTCTCCTCTACTTTGAAGCTGTTATCCGAGACGCTTTAGCAACGTATGGTGATCAAGTTGATTGGTCGGAAGCCAAAAAGGGCACAGCAGATCTGGATACTCAAGACTGGGCAAAGAGGCTACATCGTGCAGATGTAGCTATACCTCAGCTTTTACTAGGTATGCATGAGGGCTTTGTCAGTGCAAGTCCTGGAAGCTATCCTATCGTTCAAAGCGCGGGAATCACGCCAAAAAGCTTAGAGCATGACATGATCGTCTGGTCACTCAATGAACAGGAAGTGAGACTCATTTCTGCTTTTCTAATTAACCAAAAACAAGCCCAGCTAAGTATTCAAAATCTTTATGACGGTCCATTATATGATCTCATTGGGTCTGAAAGCGAAGAAAAGCAAATGCGGTGGAGACGTGCTGGGCTATGTCTTGTCGATGACCTAGCGAAAATGTACATTGCTGCTGTTCATGCGAGCACATACCTAAAAAAGAATGGCTATAACTGCGACCCTGAAAATAAACGTTGTTAATAGAGTGGGATAGCAAATTTGGCAGCATTATAAAGATAAAGCTCTAGACATGAAGAAAAAGTAGGCCAAATTATGGAGTTTAAATTCAAGTATCAACTTGCCCTTGCACACTTTGGGGGAGAAGTAAGCTTTCCACATACGGTTCTTAACTTTAAACTAACTTTGTGAGCCTCGGGTATCCCTGCTTTTTCTTGGAGTTACTATTTACTGTCTGGCCAGAAGTAATTGTATCGGATTGAACTTGGCTTAGTTTCAAAGCAGACCACCGAGGACATACGATAAGTCTAGGTGCTTTTCCTCCTATATACTTTGGTGATAAACACCCGACGCTGCACACAGAATGTGTTCCCTCTTCGATTTGAATGACAACCTCCTGTAGCTGTCTACAAAGCCATAGGCATTGCCTGTAGCTTTGTCGTATCTGGAACTAAAAACTGGTGAAACAAGCTTACGCACAAATCAATCTATTGATAGTTTATCCACTAAACACGTTTAGGGGCATTTCTTAGCTATAAGTACTCACCGTAAACAAAAAAATTATTAGCAAATAAACAGGTAAGTGCCTCTTCTCATACCGATGATGTACCCCCTCTGTCCAAAACGCGACGATTTTCGTCAACTTCTATTCAGATATCATTCATTTCCACGTTACGATTTCTGATGAATATCGGACGTTCGGATAAATTTAGCTAGGGCAAAATGAAAGACCTGACCCCGAACATTTTCACTAACTCGCACAGGACTTTCTTTATTGCAACCGATAACAGCATGCAAGGGGTTTATCATTGCTCACTTCTAGATCTAAATGAATTGACTAAAGCAGCCCATTTCTGGCTGCTTAGATGAAAAACCACTTTTATTTTAGGACCATAAAAAACGTGATTATGGTTAGATGTGAAATCTACCAAAAGGTCTAGGATAAAAGCGAGTTAGCTAATTTGAGTAAAATAGCTAACTCTGGCTACTCACAACTCACTGCCTGTGTTTGAACATCGATAGTGCATGATAGATCACACCAAGGAGTAGCTACTGTAAATGTTACGTCACCACTCCACATACTTAAATCCATGACATAAACAGTAGGATAGTCTCGCTGTAAGTGGGTTAATGATATATCACCATGCACAGAGCCTGCCTTTTTCTCTTTATTTCCCAATTCACAATATTGGACTGACTTCCCTGTTTTAAATTCATACACAGTGATACATGGATTATCTTTCAAAACATAGGCAGCAAAATTTTCTTTCTTCGTTCTAACTGAATAATCCGAAGCATATAATCTATATTCAGACGCACTTGTGTAAGCTGATACCAACACCAAACATACCGTTAAAATACGTTTAAGTTTCATTCTAAATGCTCCTTTCTTGCAATAAACCTACCACTTGGAATATCAAATCTCCTCCACGCTTTAACATTCGACATAACTGCTTTAAACGTTTGGGCATTGTAATTAACTAATGCAGGAACAAACACTTCTCTAGTACTAGGGCTATTGTCTCCTCGATAAGTTAAATCGACTAAAACATTCCTTACATTGAGAGATAAGTTATCCCAATCAACTACCCCAAATTTTTCTCTCACATCAGGTTTTGTTAACAAAATTCGGGTCTTATCTTCCATATACGCGTAGACTTGTTTAAACATTAGGTGTTGTTGTTTGCGGGTTAGGGTGAGTGTTTTGTTGTCCAATCCTGAATTATTCAACGATTCAAGGGCTGCTTCTTTTTGTATACCCTCGACGCTTAGTAACCAGTTTGAAAGCTCTGGCATCAATCCAGATTTTTGGAATAACTCTCTTAAGTTCAATGCAGAAGGTGATTGTCCTGTTGCACCCGTTGGTGGATTACCCATATCTAAACCTCGGCCAATTGTAACACCAGATCGACCGACCACCACGCCACTATTATTAGGAACATGGGCTTGTCTCGAAAAATAGGGAGATGATGGGTTGTCAACGCCTTCGCTGTCAAAGGTAAATTGTCCCTTGGGTACTGTTAGCCACTTTTCGTCCATCTCATCATCAACAAACTTCCAACCTTCTTTAACAGCCTCATCTAAAGCAAGAATGGTATTTTTACCGACAATCCCATCCACATCACCAAATTGGTAGCTTTTATGTATGGTATGTGTTGGCTTATAGTGGGTTTGAAACTGTTTAACTGCACCTTCTATCACACGGCCAAAATCACCGTCAGCCTCTAAATCGAAACCTAAGTAGATCAATGCCTCTTGAATGGCTTTGACCTCACCTCCTTTACTTCCCTTACTAAGGGCTTCCCCACCACCAGAAGCCAATAACTCCAATTTATCAGATGTTGACAACGGCTCTGAACGCAGAACGAGTTGCTTAACTTTAATTACAGGTGTGTTCTTATCTGCCCCCACATTACCAACAATAGGATGCACATGACAGTGGGATTTACTGCTGACTTCACACTGAATATTGGAATGAGCAAAGGCTGTTTTTGATGTTGTTACGTCTTCAGCAGGCAAAGGAGAACGAACGGAAGATTGACCACTCGTCTTTTTAGGTAATGTCACTTGAAGCTTATCACCAAGTGATAACACCGAAGGATCCGCATCATAATTCGGATTCATTCCTAATAGGGACTTAGCCGAAAGGTTATATAATGCAGCAATACTACTCCACGTTTCAGGTTGGTTCGTCTTAGAGTCAAGTTGACAGGTGTGAAACTCAGATTCAACATCATAAGTTTCAGTCACTTCAATGGTGATTTCATCACCGACATTCACCATATCTGGAGAGTCCTTGTATTTAGGGTTTAAAGTCAGTAATTCTTCGAGTGTTATTCCTTGTCTATGCGCGATTTTAGACAGACTATCCCCACTCTTAATGATGTAAACGATTTTGCCATCCTGCTCTTTCTCTTTTTCTAAAATCGATGCCGTTCGAGTGGAAAACACTGCACCCATATCAAGAAGACAAGCGTGTTCATCGAGCCACTCAGCCGTAATATCATCCAAAAGTAAATCTTGTGAGAGTTTTTCTTTTCTATACAAAAGGTGTTGCCTTGCAATCACTTGATTGTCGATTTTATAAGGCAGCAAAATCGTAGATTGTGGTTTGGATACGATGATCTCCTCGCTGAGCCGCCATTTAGTGGACTCAGTGACATTGAAGCCCCATTTGTTATTGCCCGCGATTTTATACTCGTGGATAAACTCATCATCAATAAAGTGGTAGAAGTAACCTTCTGTAGGCCAACCTAAGCGCTCCCCAACCTGAACAGAAGGCTTAACTGGGATAAAAATATCACGATAAATGGCACTGCCTTTTTTGACTGGAAGAACATTTCCATAGCTCAACGCTGTTTTCTTAGAGCCAGCAAACTGATAGAGCAGAGTTTTAGGCTCATTAACCAATATCGGAGTACTCAAAATAGTACTGATGTTATCTGAATCTTTTGATTTAACCCAAGCGTTGAGGGGAGTCTTTTCTTTGTCAGTTTCAGCTACGACAAACGAATCAATACTGAATGCTTTTACCTCATCGAGTGAACACGCTAACGCCACATTGTATTCCAAGGTAACGTCTTGAGGTGTATCCGTTGACGTATGGTTGTGATTAGTATTGGTTTGTGTTTTCTTTTTATATGTATCTTCAGGTGCCATAAGTGACATTGAATCTACGGGTTTACTTTGATATCTCATCAACTCGACCAGTACAGGTAAATATCGGTCAATGATAGCTAAATAGTGACCGTGTTTGTGTTGGTTTACCTATGCAAGATAACTAAAATCAATTTGATTTGAGGCGTATGCTCTCTCCATCTAAGTTCGGATAACCTTTTGTAGGGCAAATGTACATTAACAGGATGTGAATGAGTAAAAGGCCTACCTTACAATGGGGCAAAGATAAGTTTGGCAAAGAAAGCCCAAGCTTAGTCTTCAGGCTTTATATCAAAACTCATAAAATGAAGCTTTGGATGCCTAAAACAACCCTAACTCACTTCAATTGCTGCCCGCACTAACACTTTTGTTTTGTATCGTAACTGATTTGCTTACTGACGTTCTTTAGTTGCACTCCTACCTTATTAAAGGCCTTTTGAATAGTTGTGGAAACATGCTGGCGGCCCTCTCCTTCAAAAAAGTTAGCTCGATCTTGCTTCGTTTCGAAGACGCAGACTATTTCTAAGCTTTGTGGAAAAGAAGAGAATTTGACGGTATGAGTCACCCAAAGAAAGCCATCGTAGCCTTTTAGCGTATCTTCACAAACTTCGGTCAACACTTCTCTAATTAGATTCTCGACCTTCTTATCTGATTTGCGCATAAATTAAACTTCATTCCTATCTAACGCCTTTAATTAGGTTTCAGTGTACATTGTCTTAAACAGTATTTGGCAGTGGTATTTAGTCAATAGCCTGTAGATGAGGTTATTCGCACGAAGATTTACCGACCTACTCGCTTCGAACTACATCTTACGCTGTTAAAAATAAGCGCTTTGCAACTCTACAAAACGCTTCTAACTTATTAGATTATTTTAAGTGTGTTTCAAGGAATGCAGAAACCTTGTCCATTGCAATGCCGACTGCTTCTGGATGGTCATACAGTTCATAGTGAGACCAATTTTCCAAATTAACCAGCTGTCGGTCTTTTGATTGAACAGAGCGGCCATAAATTTCCTGCCCATCACGATAAGCACCAAATGCCCCGACTTTTTGCCCTACCACGGCCATAACAGGCTGAGTCAATAACGTTTCGGCAAATGCAAAGGCATCCCAGCTCAGTGTTTTCTGTGCATGTGAAAACAGCATACGAGTTGCACCACCTTCGGTTTGTCCACGTGATGTTTTGTAGTATTCAGTAGCTTCGAACACGTCTCGTTCTGTTAATCCATTTTCTTTTGCAAATTCAATATTTGGAGGAAGAAGTTCATCGATTTTCAGCTCTGAGCCGCGAGCTTCGGCTGTTCTCTGTGCAGCCATAGCTTCAAGATTGGCGATAGGGTCGTACATACTAAAGCCTTCACGGAACAAGCGGCCTAAGTTAACAGGCGTAATACCTACGACAGCTTTCAAGCGCTTTTCGGTTAGGGCTGAATTGATCATGTAACCACCACCGCCGCAGATACCGAGTCCACCAATTCTATTCTCATCGACATATGGTAAAGTTACTGCATAGTCGATAACGCGACTGATATCTTCAACACGTTGACTTGGGTCTTCTACGTAGCGAGGCAATCCCCCCGATTCTCCTTGGAAGCTCGCGTCAAATGCGATCACGACGTAACCTAACTCAGCAAGGGCTTTACCATAGACAGCGCTGGATGTTTGTTCTTTACAACTACCAAAAGGATGAACACTTATCATTGTTGGGTAGCGTTTCGATTCATTGAAGCCTTCTGGGAATAAAATTAATGCAGACATATCCCAAGACATATCAGCATTTCTAAAAGTGATTTTTTGCATATTCATAATCAATACCTTAAGAGTAAAAAGCCTTGAGAGCAGAAAGGCTCGAAGCAATTGAGCCTTTCATCGGGAATATTAAAGAGTGCGTTGGAAGAAAGATGCGAGTTGGGATACTGCGTCATCGACGTATTCGGCAACATCATAAAGCGACATATGGTTTGCACCATCAATGGCATACAAGGTTTTATCTGAACTCGCTGCACGTTCTATCAGGTCATCACTCATCCATTTGCTGCCTGCGTCACTACCAACGACAGCAAGAATTGGCTGAGTTAGGAATGCTTCCGCTTTGTGGTACGCATCGTAAGTAATGATCTGGTTTAAGTTACGAGTTAGAGCAAAACCCGGCGCATTTGGATGTTCACAACGTGGTGTGTGGTAATACTCCCAAGCTTCGCGTAGCTCTGCATTTGAGGCATCTTCTTCACGCATCGGAGCTAGAGGAATAGTCGCGAATTCTGTACCATTCGTGTCGGTTGTGCGAGCATTCGAACCAAATTCTAAGTAACCAACAGCGTCAGCATCGTTAACCGAATTATCCCAACCATTACGGAACATTTGGCCAATGTTTACGGCACTAACCATACCCAGTGCTTTGATTCGACGATCATTGATCGCTGCATTTGCACTATAGCCCGCACCAGCACAAATCCCCATTGCGCCAATTTTATCGTTATCGACGTACTCTAACGTTGTCAGATAGTCGACGACTGCGCTCACGTCTTCAGTACTCGTGTAAGGGTTTTCCATTTGGCGAGGCTCACCTGTACTTTCACCTTGATACGAACGGTCAAACGCAATGGCAATTATGCCGCTTTTTGCAAGTTTACTCGCATATAGGCCTGCGGTTTGCTCTTTTACGCCACCACCTGGGTGTGAAACAACAACCGCCGCATATTGTTTACTTGCATCAAAATCTGTAGGGAAGTTGATAACCGCTGAAATCTCAATACCTTGACCATTGATATTTTTGAAAGTGACTTTAGACATAGCGACATTCTCCATTAGAGGTTAACTGTTCATCTCAGGCTGACCTAAGCTTCGATGTAATATTAGTCAACACACTGTTTCGGATAAATATCGTTTTATCTACATGACTGTTTAGTTATACTTAACAAATGAGAATAGAACCTTCTTTAATTTCATCACTGACGTGGTTTGCACATATTGCTCGCCATCGCAGTTTCACTAAAGCAGCCTTAGAAATGGGGGTAACCCGTGCTGCCTTATCACAACACCTAAAAGCGTTAGAACAACAGCTACAAGTTCGGTTAATTAATCGAACCACCAGAAGTATGTCGCTGACGGAAGAAGGCCAACGTCTGCTTGATATTTTGCAACCTTCATTGGTGAACATTGAGCAGGTCGTTAACGAATTGAACGACTCTCATCTTGAGCCTTCGGGATTAATCCGTATCAGTGTATCAAGAACCGCTGCTCGGCTGCTTATTGAGCCCTATCTAGGTGAGTTCCTCTCTCGTTATCCTAAAATACGCCTAGAGCTAATCATGGATGATGGCTTTTCTAACATCGTCGCAGAAGGCGTTGACGCTGGCATTCGCTTAGGATTAAGCTTAGATGAACATATGGTTGCGGTCCCTATTACTCCGCCGTTAACAACGGCAATAGTGGGCTCTCCTGAATACTTTAGGCAAAATGGACTACCTCAAACTCCTGAGGATTTAGAAGGTCACAATTGCCTTGCTTATCGTTTTACCTCTAGCGGAACAATTGATCATTGGTCCCTAACCTCTCCAGATGTTGCAAAGCGCACCCTAGTTTTCGAGCCTAAAGGCAATGCTATTTTTAATGATGACTATAGTATGTTACAAGCTGCAATACAGGGTGTGGGTTTAGTGAAGCATATTGATTTATGGGTGGAAAAGCACATAAATGAGGGAAGATTGACCCGAGTTCTGACACCTTGGTGCAAAGAGTTTCCTGGGTTTTATTTATATATACCTTCACGAGAGCATATGCCGAAAAAAATCCGCGTCTTGATGGATTTTTTAATCGAAAAGCGCGAAGCTCTGAAACTCAAAGAGTAATTACCAAATTGCTTTAAATAAAAAAGCGAGCACGAGGCTCGCTTTTAACTTTCTGTTTTCGTTATATATTACAATAGCTCAACCGATTGTTTAGCTATCACAAATTCCTCGTTAGTAGGAATAACAAGAGCTTTGGCACCTAACAACTCAGATGTTGCAATAACACCTGCGTTACCAAATCTTGCATCTTCGTTACCTTTCTCATCTTCAACAAAACCTAACAGTTTTAGGTTTTTCAAGATTTCACGACGAATTGGTAGTGAGTTTTCACCAATACCACCAGTGAAGATGATGCCGTCTAATGAATCCAGAGCCGCTAGGTAGGAAGTAATGTATTTCGCAACGCGGTAAGTGAAGATCTCAAATGCCAACTTCGCACGTGAATTCCCCGCTTCCATTGCTTCTAGTACGCCACGAGCATCACTTGTCACACCAGATACACCTAAGAAACCTGACTTCTTGTTCATCATCTCGAACACTTCGTCTTTTTCCCAGCCTTTACGGAAAAGGAACTCGATAACACTTGGGTCGAGGTCACCACAGCGAGTACCCATCATTAGGCCAGCTAACGGCGTCAAACCCATACTTGTATCAACACATTCGCCATTTTTAACCGCACTCACTGATGCACCGTTACCTAAGTGCACAGTGATAAAGCTGCTTTCTTCAACCGGCTTATCTAGCATTTTCGCTGCTTCACGGCTTACGTAGTAGTGGCTTGTGCCGTGAGCACCGTAACGACGCACTTTATGCTCTTCGTAAAGCTCGTAAGGAAGTGCGTACATAAAGGCTTTGGCTGGCATTGTTTGGTGGAAAGCAGTGTCAAATACAGCAAATTGAGGCAGTGAAGGGAACGCCGCCATTGCCGCTCTCATGCCTTCAGCGTTCGCTTTGTTATGAAGTGGTGCAAGTTCAGCAAGGCGCTCTACTTCTTGAATAACTGTTTCATCAACTTTCACAGTTCCTTTAAAGGTTTCACCGCCTGCGACAATGCGATGGCCTACAGCGACAAATTTTGAGCTCAAACCTAGAGTTTCGAGTAGTTTTACCACTCGCTCAACAGCGTACTGATGATGGTTACCGCCAGCTGGAATTGCTTCAACGGTTTTTTCTCCCTGATATTTCCAACTGATTTCAGCTTCAGGTAGGCCAAAACACTCACCAATACCTGATACCAAAGCTTCACCGGTTTCAGAATCAATAACAGCAAATTTTAATGAAGAGCTACCAGAGTTGATCACCAGTACAAACGAATTAGACATGAAATAGTTATCCTGTTGTAGAGCAGAGGTTGTAATAGCGCTTGTGCGCTGCGTACTTCTTGTTTGCCCCTCTATTATTCAATAATTTTTTAATCTTTCAACAATCTTTTAGTAAAAGCGATTTGATTGAACAAATTTTGTTGATCTGTAGCAAGTTTTGATTTTATTTGAAGGCTAAAAAATATCACTTGTTAAACATAATTTATGAATAGGTCAATTTGTACAAAGTCAGATATATAAGCTACGTTGTTTATTGGGTGAACAAAAATAACAAACCAATCAATAAATCGGGGTAATAATGTGCCCACTATTGCATTTCTATTAGTGATCTTAGGTTTGATTTTGCTCTGCTGGGGATGGCAGATGACAAAAAACATCTGCTCGAAAACTGACGTAACCGGGTGGACTTTCCTATTATTGTTAATCAGCTGTTTCATTTTTGCTTATGCCGTTTTTTTGCACGCCATCATGCAAAAACCTATTGCTTCTCTCTTAGAAACGGGGGTTTCTCTTATACTTTTTGGCGGCAGTATCTTTGTCGTGCTGGTGATTAAGTGGAGCAACGATTCGATATTAGAGCTTCATACCGTTGCTGAAAGAGAGAAGCGTAATGCCGTCCATGACGCTCTTACTGGGCTCCCTAATCGTAAATACTGCTTTGAGTCTATCGAAGGCAGAATACAATCTAGAGACCCATTCTCGGTGATCCTTTTTGACGTGGTTAATTTTAAACAAGTCAACGATGCAATGGGTCACTTTTGCGGAGACCAGTTACTTATTCAAATTGGTCAACGCCTTCAGGGGAAACTGAAAGGCAATGACCAGATATTCCGCGTTGGTGGTGATGAATTTGTCATCCTGACATCTTCTGCATGCGAGGAAACGGGTAAAAAACTCATAGAAGAACTAGATTCTGCAATGTCTGAACGCTTTCATTTAGATGAGTTTCAAGTTTCCTGCCGCGTTGTTTTCGGTATAAGCACCTACCCATATGACGCCCTAACCAATGATCTTTTGATCAAGCACGCAGATATCGCTATGTATCACGCCAAGCGTAATGGCAATCTTTTTGCGTTTTATAATGAGGATATGAACGTCGGGGCTAAGTACCAACTTGAAATATCTTCTCGTATTCAATGTGCGCTTGAAAAAGAAGAGTTTCAGTTGTATTACCAACCGTTGATTGATGCACACACTAACTTAGCTGTCGGTTTTGAAGCAGTGATTCGTTGGCATGACGAAAATGGTAAAACGATCTCACCCAACGACTTCATTCCTATCGCAGAGCGTAGCAATCAGGTGCACAACATTACCATGTGGGTTCTTAACCAAGTAGAAAGGGATCTGCAAACATTTATAGAGAAAGGCATTAAGCTTCCTGTCCACGTAAACTTATCAGCGAAAGATCTCTCATCTAACTTGCTGTTTAATCGCTTAGAAACTTTGCTCAAAGTAAACCCTCAATTCGCTGACCTAATAAGTTTAGAGATCACTGAAACAATGGCGATCGATAGGGTCGTTGAGCTCAACCCCTTAATTCATCAAATAAAAGGATTAGGTATAAAGATCAGCTTGGATGATTTTGGCACTGGGTATTCATCTTTGTCACTGTTAAGAGATCTTCCGGTTGATCAAATTAAAATCGACCGCTCATTTCTTTCCACAGCAAGCCGCACAGAAGGCTCCCGCTCTATTGTTGAGAACACGATTGCGCTAGCACATGGATTAGGGTATTCGGTCGTAGCAGAAGGCGTTCAAGACATGGACACACTGCATTTTTTGAGAAGTCGAGGCTGTGACATCATTCAGGGTTACTTGTTCTGTCCTGCCCTGCCCTTAGACGAAGTAATAAGTTGGGTAAACAAACACGATGAAAAGCAAAACCGTATTAGACGCGCATAAAAAAGCCGAGCGCTTTGCTCGGCTTTCAATTCTTTTTGTAGCAACTTAAACCGTCGCTTTAATCACTCGTGATTATGCGTCTGTACGACGGCCACGACCGTGACCACGTTCACCACGATGTGCACCACGGTGATCACCACCACGGTTGCGATCGAAACGACGTTCGCCACCTTCGCGATTGCCATCGCGGTTGCCGTCACGGTTACCACGGAAGCCACCTTCGCGACGGCCGCCTTCACGACGATCACCACCACGGTTGCCGCCTTCGCGGTTGCCACGGTAACCACCGCCATCACGACGACCACCATCGCGACGACCACCGTCACGGCGACCACCACGAGACTCGCGGAAATCATCGAAGTCACATACTACAGCACCAACATCTTGTTGACGGATACGTAGTTTGCTTAGCTTGTTCGCCGCGTCTGAAGTCATTGCTTTAGGTAGCTGTACGAATGTGTGACCTTGAGCTAGCTTGATCGCACCGATAGAACCTTTACCTAGACCTAGTTCGTTTGCTAGAGCGCCAACGATGTCTTTAACTTGAACGCCTTGCTCACGACCAACTTGAAGCTGGTAAGTATCCCAGTCTTGGTTGTTGAAGTTACGACCGCCGTCGCGACCACCTTCACGGCGCTCTTTACGACGTTGCTTGTCACGCTCAATTGCTTCAACCATTGGGTCTTCGCCAATGTAGAACAGAGGACGTTTGCCTTGCTGACGCTTAAGAAGCATAGCAGCAAGTGTTGCTGGGTCGATGTCTAGAGAAGTTTGTAGTTTCTCTACCAACTCAGCAAATTTGTCTAGTGCTTTGTGCTCTTTCTCTGCTTCAAGCTCAGCGCCTAGCTTAGCTAGACGAGCTTCAGCAACTTGGTCACGTAGAGGAAGTTGGATTTCTTCCATAGATGACTTAGTTACACGCTCGATAGTGCGAAGCATACGAATTTGGTTAGTGCGAACTAGAAGGATCGCTTTACCCTTACGTCCAGCACGGCCAGTACGACCGATACGGTGGATGTATGACTCAACATCAAATGGGATGTCGTAGTTGAATACGTGCGTAATACGTGGAACGTCAAGACCACGAGCTACAACATCAGTTGCAACTAGAATGTCAATAACACCTTGTTTGATGTGATCAACAGTACGCTCACGTAGAGACTGAGGAATGTCACCGTGCAGTGCAGCTGCTTTAAAGCCACGTGCAGATAGCCAGTCAGCCAGACGCTCAGTATCTTGACGAGTACGTACGAATACGATTGACGCGTCAGTTTCTTCAGTTTCAAGAAGACGAGACATCGCTTCATCTTTCTCTACACCTTTCACTACCCAGAACTGTTGTTGAACTTTGTCTACAGTGTGGTTTTTACCAGCAACGTCAACCGTTACAGGGTCACGAAGGAAACGTTCAACGATCTTCTTCAGCATTGGAGGCATAGTTGCAGAAAACAGAACGCGTTGTGCTGACTCTGGAGCGTGCTCCATGATCGCAGTTACATCATCTACGAAACCCATGTTTAGCATTTCGTCTGCTTCATCAAGAACGAAAGTACTAACTTCGTCTAGGTGTAGACGTTCGCGATTGATAAGATCTTGAACACGGCCTGGAGTACCAACAACTACATGAGCGCCACTTTTAAGAGCACGCATTTGGTCGACAATAGATGCGCCACCGTAAATCTCTAGAACTTTCAAACCTTTGATGTTTTTACCAAGGTTTTTCATTTCCGCTGCAACCTGAATTGCCAGCTCACGAGTCGGAGCAAGTACAATCGCTTGCGGTTTGCGTTGGTTTAGATCGAGTTTGTTGAGAAGAGGCAGAGAGAACGCTGCTGTTTTACCTGTACCTGTTTGAGCTTTACCCAGCGCGTCAGCACCTTCCAATAGGTGTGGGATTGCCGCAGCCTGAATTGGAGTTGGTGACACGAAACCCATTCCGTCTAGAGCAGAAAGGATAGAATCATTCAGAGATAAATCACTGAATTGAATAACAGAATCTTGCATTGGGATCCTACTTAATTAAACAAAAAAACAGTCCCATATGCTCTTCCAATTCGATACTGATCCATCCAGATACTGATTCCATTCAGACGGGAACACAGCACAGTACACAACCGCGATAAGCCATTAGGGACGACTAAGGGAGGCGGATTATTCCTTAAAAGCATAAAAAAATCCAGAAAAAATTGAATTACATCACAATTTATTCTCAACAATGGTATTTTTAGCATATTTTTCCACCAACCCTACCATTCCCCGTAGATTCGCGTAACTCACAGATGAGAATTTCATCAATATTTAAGCCAATTTCTCGTGGTTAAATTGGCAAAATTCACGGCGAAATTACGCTCCACAGGTAGTAATAATAGCTCGCAATGATTATAGTGTGCCCAACTCCATAGGTAATTTAAGAAAAGATGTTTCAAGATAACCCACTACTCGCTCAGCTTAAGCAGCAAATCCAAGAAAACCTGCCTAAAAAAGAAGGCTCAATAAAAGCCACAGATAAAGGCTTTGGCTTTTTGGAAGTGGACAGTAAGACGAGCTTCTTCATCCCGCCTGCGTACATGAAAAAGTGCATGCACGGTGACAAAGTCATCGCCATTATCCGCACCGAAAATGAACGCGAAGTTGCAGAGCCACAAGAGCTGCTGGAACAAGCCGTGACTCGCTTTATTGGTCGAGTAAAAATGTTCAAAGGCAAGCTCAACGTAGCACCTGATCACCCACAGCTTAAAAAGCTATCTCTTAAAGCGAAACTAAAGAAAGGTCTAAAACCTGACGAGTTCGCCGAAGGTGATTGGGTTGTCGCACATCTTATTCGCCACCCTCTAAAAGGCGATAACTCTTTCTTCGTAGAAATTTCTGAAAAAATCACTGACGCGAATGATAAAATTGCGCCTTGGTGGGTAACGCTTGCTCAAAACGATCTACCAAACTCTGAGCCAGCAGGCATCGATAACTGGGAACTGAAAGACGACGCGGAGCTAGAACGCGTAGACATGACTCATGTTCCATTCGTCACTATCGACGGTGAATCGACTAAAGATATGGACGATGCGCTGTACGCGAAGAAAACCGTATCTGGCGATTTCGAACTCACCATCGCTATTGCGGACCCAACCGCCTACATCACACCTGAAGATGAAATGGATAAAGTAGCGCGTGAGCGTGGCTATACTATCTATCTTCCAGGCCGCAACATCCCGATGCTACCTCGCGATTTAGCGGACAACCTATGTTCTCTGATTGAAGGAGAAACCCGCCCTGCTATTTGCTGTACCGTAACGGTAAGTAAAGATGGTGTGATTGGCGACAATATTAAATTCTTCGCGGCAAACATCAAATCACATGCACGCCTAGTATACGATCACGTGTCTGATTGGTTAGAAAACGGCAGCTCTGAAGCATGGACGCCATCTGAAGAGATCGCGACCATCGTTCGTGATCTTTATGAGTTCTCTCTTGCTCGCGCTGAATGGCGTGAGAAAAACGCAGTGGTCTTCCCTGATCGTCCTGACTACCGTTTTGAGCTCAGTGAAGATAACGATGTAATCGCTATCCACGCAGACATGCGCCGCAGTGCAAACCGCCTTGTTGAAGAATCCATGATTACCGCAAACATCTGTGCAGGTCGTACATTACGCGATAAATTTGAAACAGGTGTCTTCAATACGCATGCAGGTATCAAGAACGAGAAGATTGAAGAAGTGGTTCAACTTGTCAATCCAGAAGGCCAGTTGGAGTTCACAGCGGAGTCTATTGCTACACTAGAAGGCTTTGCTGCGTTGCGCCGCTGGTTAGCAGCTCAAGAAACGTCTTATCTAGATAACCGTATTCGTAAGTTCCAAGCATACAGTGAAGTGGGTAATCAGCCTCTGCCTCATTACGCAATGGGTTTAGACATCTATGCAACTTGGACATCACCAATTCGTAAATACGGTGATATGATCAACCACCGTATGTTGAAGGCCGTCATCCTTGGTAAAGAACCCGTACAAAAACCAGATGACCAAGTAGGCGAAGAGCTAGCTCTACATCGTAAACATCATAAAATCGCTGAGCGAAATGTCTCAGATTGGCTATATGCACGCACGCTTGCTGATGAGCCGAGCAAGAAAACTTGTTTCACAGGTGAGATTTTCGATATTAATCGTGCAGGCGCACGTGTCCGACTTCTCGAAAATGGCGCAGCAGCCTTTATTCCTGGTGCACTAATTCTTGATAATAAAGAAAGAATTGAGTGCAATGGCGACAACGGTACCATCTCTATCGATAAAGAGGTCGTATACAAACTTGGGGATACATTGGAAATTGTCCTTACGGACGTAAACCAAGAAAACCGCAGTTTAGTTGCAAAGCCAACCCAGGTATTCGCTGAACAACCAGCAGCACAAACAGAACAGACTGTAAGTGAATAATACCGAATGAAGTTAAAAGGCGCTCTATTGAGCGCCTTTTTTATTTGTTATGTAAAACGATAAGAACGAGTATGCCGAACATTGAGATCATTCGCTTTAATCACTTCACTGCGCGCAAAAGTGAGCGTTACACTGCAACACATAATGGGTTATATATTGTTGAAGAAGGTGCCCTATTAGTTCATCAACCTAATGGTGAGCAATTTGAACTTAAAGCCGGAGATTTCACACTCTATAACTCCGCAGATCTGAGCAGTGCAGAAGCCGTCTCTAGTGACGGAGGCTTTAAAGCACTGGCTTTAGTCTTCAATCCAAATATATTCTGTGACTTTAAGAAAGCGCACCCGATGCTACGTTCCAAAACGGAAGAAAGGCGCTTCTATCCTTTTTCAACGCAATCCAGTAGCGAAGTAGCACAATTGAAGGACATGTTGGTTAAGTTAGCGAGTCGCAATGCTCCAGACTACACACAAAGCCATATCGCAATGGCATTGCTGTCGTTGATGGTTGAGGTAGAGCCAAACATCCTATCTATCATAGATGATGCAAGTAGCCTGAGCGACTCTCAAAAAGCCATTAAGTACATTGAGGGTAATATTGAAAAAGACATCACGCTAGAAGGCTTAGCGGCTCATATGAGCATGTCCATCGCAACCTTAAAACGTCGCCTCGCCGCAGATGATCTTTCGTTTTCTCAGATATTAAAGGTGAAACGGATAAACTTCGCAGCAACCCAACTGCGCAAGTCAGAAAAATCAATAACAGAAATAGCGTTTGAGTCTGGTTTTAAAAGTGCAGCGCATTTCAGTACAGCATTTAAATCCGTTTACAACATGACCCCCAAAGACTTTAGAAACCAAGTCGTTAAGCCTAAAGTATAAATCATGTCGGCATTCGCATCCGTTGGGCTCACCCTATTCCCAAAAACACGCTTGAGGATCACGCTCCAATTCGTTGAGTAAGTCCTCAAGCATTCGGCTAAATGGAAGTGGCTTATAAGGCACCCACCTTAACAGCTCGTTGTGATATGTGGGAACATAGAAATACCAAAGTTGGTTGTCCTCATCAAACATGATCTTCGCGACGGGAGAAGTATACTCGCTATGCTGGGAGTCGAGGAGAAAATGCGCCCGATGAAGCTCAACGCCATTTTCTACTAGCTCATAGAGGCACTTGCCCTGTTCGACAGGCAAGTTAGCATTACGCGCAGAGCAGAGCGATTGAACTGATTTGTATAAACGACTTGTCGCCATTTGGGACACTGACATCAACGTTCTCCCGATGGATGATAGTTAGAGCTGTCGATCCTAGTATATAACCTTTACATCATCACCGATGGTAGTTATCTACCTAACTCAAGTATAAGATAGCTATATTATCATTTGCCCAGATTATCATCTCAATCCACTTGGAAACGCTAGCTCCATCACCTCTTGACTAGAAACAATTCCCCTGTTTAGCGCTAACAGTTCACAAAAGTGTAACCTGAACGCAATATCATAAACTCTGCTTTATCCCGTATATGGAGTTTAATATGTTACGTTTTACTGTGGCGACTTTATTGGCCATAGCAGTCTCCCTCCCTACCATTGCAAAAGAAATCAACATCTCAGGGTCAACGTCGGTTGCTCGCGTGATGGATGTACTTGCTGAGGAATACAACAAAACACACCCAGACGATTACGTTGCTGTTCAGGGCATTGGTTCGAGTGCTGGTATCACCATGGTCAATAAAGGAGTAGCCGAAATAGGCATGAGCTCTCGCTATCTGACTGAAAGCGAAAAAGGTGAAGATCTCAATGTATACCCTATCGCTTATGATGGCCTCGCTGTTGTTGTAAACCGTACCAACTCTGTAGAAAACCTTTCTCAGCAACAGCTGTTTGATATTTACAAAGGTAAGATTAAGAATTGGAAAGAGGTCGGGGGCGCAGATCAGCCTATCGCGGTGGTTACTAGAGAAGCGTCTTCAGGTTCACGTTACAGCTTCGAAAGCTTGCTGGGACTGACCAAAATCGTTAATGATCGCCTCGTCTCGGATATCAGCCCAAACAACTTGGTTGTAAACAGCAACAGCATGGTAAAAACCATTGTTAACCATAACACTCGCGCCATTGGTTTTATCTCTGTAGGGTCAGTAGATCGCTCGATCAAGGCGATTCAGTTAGATGGTATTGACCCAACCTCGACAAACATTAGCAATCATAAGTACAAGTTGGCGCGACCATTCCTAGTGCTATACAAAGTAGATAAGATTAGCGATGCAGGTAAAGGTTTTATCGCTTTCCTTCGTTCAGAGCAGGGACAAAAAGCGATTGCAGATTACGGTTATACGCCAGTAAAAAACTTTAATCAGTAAAAATAAAAAAGAGAGCACCTTGATGCTCTCTTTTCCTATGTAGTGTTCTCTCCGGTTTCGGAATTAGAAATGCAGTTGAATTACAGAGACCACAACCGCACCAGGTCGACGAATACCTTCAATTTCCACTTTAATTTCGCGCTCAATCTCCAAACCTTTTTTGATTGGCGTTACTTTTGTTAACGTGCTGACTGCACGAACATTATTGCCCGCTTTGACAGGGTAAGGGAAACGAACTTGGTTTAAACCCAAGTTAACTACCATTTTAGCTGTTGGGAACATTGGCTTTTCTGGATCAACTGAATCCGTCAGTTTAGGCAGCAATGCTAATGTTAAAAAGCCATGAGCGATAGTTGTCTTAAATGGAGATTCAGTTGAAGCACGCTCTGGATCAGTATGAATCCATTGCATGTCTTCCGTTACCGCACCAAATTGGTTAATACGTTCTTGAGACACATGAACCCAATCACCAGTGTGAATAACTTCGCCAATTTTTTCACTTAACTCGTCATAAAGCTTTTGAGCCTCTGGTGCCATTACGATCGGTGCAGGTTGAGGTGCAACTTCTTCGTTGACGGCTGGCTGCTGGTGATCACGAACTTTTGAGAAAAGAAAGCTATTTTGAGCTTTCCCCAAAAAGTCACTCCAATAATCGCGTAACGTTGGAGACATCCAATTCATAAACTCGGATTGATGAGCAGAAATCGCATCAACTTTGTCTTTAAATAGATTTGTGACCTTCATAAACACCCTTAAGAATTCTAAGCACAACTGGCTATACCAGTTAATTTTGAATTAGTTCACAAAGTCTTGCAAATACTTTCGGGCGAACACATGTACCCTAAAAGCATGTTATATCTTATATATCAGCAAGATAACAATAAAACACCATTTTATTGACGTGCGCCAATATAAAGTAAAAACTCTATAAATTGGTACTTTTTGTCCCTTTTTCACTCCGCTTTCAAACTGTCCAACATCACATCAGTGATCATAAAACAAGCAAACAGTACTTCTATTATAATTCAGCACTTTACAAGTCGGACTATGCTCCTTATTATACCGCCCACAACGGAGAGATGGCTGAGCGGTTGAAAGCACCGGTCTTGAAAACCGGCATACGTTAATAGCGTATCTAGGGTTCAAATCCCTATCTCTCCGCCACTTATTTAGAGAGCTCGCATTTATTGCGAGCTTTCGTCGTTTTAGCTCTTACAAAGACGAGATTTAGAAATCCTCGCTCGTAAACGAATCCAGCACTTCACTATATTCCAGTTAAAAGCCCGCTAATGTTTAGCGGGCTTTTAACTTCGATTTTCTAAAGTTTAAGCAAACTTTTTAATCATTTCAGACAGGTCATTGGTGCAATTTTGCACTTTGGTGTTCATATGATTCGTTTCAGTCATCAGTTCATACGATTCACTGTACTTTAAATTAAGCGACTGGATGTTTTCATTTATTTCATCCGTTACATAAACCTGCTCTTCTATCGCGACCGCAATTTGTTGGTTTCGTTCGACAACGTCTTGAACAAGGGATTCCAGTTGTTGAATGCTATCCAAAGCAGTACCTAACAATGTTACCGTTCCGGTCGACATTTCGTTACCTTTCTCTAACGCAGAAACCGCTGATTTGCTCCCATTTTGAATTCCTTCAATGGCCGATTTAATCTCTGTTGTCGATTCCTGAGTTCTTTTAGCTAAGGTTCTCACTTCATCTGCTACAACGGCAAACCCTCTGCCTTGTTCGCCTGCCCTCGCGGCTTCAATTGCAGCGTTCAACGCTAATAAATTAGTTTGTTCGGCAATACCGTTGATGACTTCAACAACGGTTCCAATTTGCTCGGTTTGTTGGTTCAAACGTATGACCACTTTAGATATTTCGCCGAGCTCATCAACCAACTCTAAAACCGATTGGTTAACATTATCGATAACGCTACGGCTGTCTATCATCGTATTTTGCGCTTCTAACGTAGCCTCGGCGGTCGCTTGAGCATTATTTGATATCTCAGATGAAGAGGCTTGCATCTCGTTGACCGCTGTTGCGACCGAGTCAATCTCCACTTTCTGTGCGCTTAAGTTCTCCGTCACTTGCTGGCTATTTGTCGCAGCACTGTTAGCACTTGCGCGCGTTTCTTCGCAAGAGTCTTTTACAGACACGCCAACGCGCCCCAGTAGCGCATTGGCAAATTGCTTACGCATCTTCATACCCAGCTCAATCTCAGCCAGATCGTTGATTCTTCCGCAATAAATATATTCCATGAGTGGATTGTTGAAGTCTTGCCTAGCCTGTTTAGCGAGCTTCTCAACTGGTCTGGTTAATACATAAATAGAGAAAACGGAAAGTAACGCAACAACGCCAAACGCTATCACTGGTGATTGATTCATTTGTAGAATGAGTAAGCCAATAAGGTTTGAAATTAAAAGGAAGAAGGCCGATCTCATCCACAAACGTGTACGAGGAAGATACATTTTCCACGGCTTACGATTATTTCGAAGCTTCGAATACGCTTTTTCCGCTCGCTGGATGTGTATACGCTCAGGTTTAAATCTCACTGATTGGTATTCCACAACTTCACCATTAGATTTTATAGGAGAAGCAAACGCGTCAACCCAATAATAGCCGCCGTTTTTACGTCGATTTTTGACCATTCCCATCCAGTGTTTGCCAGTTTTCAGGTGAGTCCATAAATCTTTAAAAGCCTGTTTTGGCATATCAGGATGACGCACAACATTGTGGGGTTTACCGATAAGCTCCCCTTCATCAAACCCCGCGACTTCATTAAAGTTTTCACTGGCATATTTGATGTAACTGGAGGTATCGGTAATGGAAACTAGGCTGTAACTCGAGGGGTAATCGTATTCCGTTTCACTCATAAACATGTGTCCTTACATTGATTAATTAACAAACGGCAAATATGAATTCATCAGCATAACATATACATGCATAATGATAGGTTGATTCAAAAATAAAACAAAATTATTGACAAGTTTACTTGTTACTTAATGACTCTAGTCGCATTTTTATCCTCTAATACAAGGCTTCGTTAATATGCACAAGACTGAGCACTGTTCAAAATTAATACACAAAAGCGCTTCCGTACTGAGTTCGTAAATTGTTATAAGTAATCCACTAAAACGAAAACAAGGAAGACAAACGCAATGACTATTCACTTTCGTCAGCTTGCAGCTAAGAGAAACACGACACACTTGTTTATTGACGATTGGAAAATTAACACTCAGCAGTCTTGGGGGATATTCAGCGCGGATGGAGATATTGGCTCTCTGCTTGGAGACCTTATTTGTGATGAAATGTCACCAGATAGTGGGGAAATTGAGCTAAATGGGCTGTCCGTTGCGCAAGTGTCGTTATCAGAGCAACAGCGATTACTGGAAAGAGAATTAGAAAAGGATGATACGGATTTTCTTGATCGTATCGACCAAGGGAGCACTGTTTATTCATTAATCCTAGAGCAGAGCCAAGACACCAACTTAACTGAACAGCTAATTAATGATCTCGACCTAAGTCATCTTAAAGATAGTGGCTTCCGTGTTCTCTCTACCGGAGAAACCAGAAGAGTAATGCTCGCCCGAGCTTTAGCCACACAACCTGACTTAGTATTACTAGATAATCCATTTACTGGCTTAGATATTGCGCACCGAGCTGCTCTCGCTCGCTATTTACACTCGCTTTCTCAAAATGTGCAACTACTCATAACCTTCTCTCGCGAATCTGACATGCCTGAGTGGATCAATAGCATCGCGCTTTTCAGTGCAGGAAAGCTTGATAGTACAATGGATAAGTCCAGTTGGGATAATCATCCAATCATTGGACAAATTAAATCTCAGTCAGAACAACAGAGTGAAGAAATGATGAGCTTGATACGTCAGCATCAGCACTCGACACCATTCAACAACCCAATATTTGAACTAAAGAATGGGGCTGTTGAATACACCGATAAGAAGATTTTTACTGGCTTGAACTGGCGCATAGACAAGGGCCAACATTGGCAGGTCAAAGGTCCAAATGGTTGTGGAAAGAGTACCTTACTTGGATTGATCTTTGGCGATCATCCGCAATGCTACAGCAATGACATTGATATTTTTGGTAAAAAGCGTGGTACTGGCGAGACAATCTGGGAAATTAAGCAGCATATCGGTATGGTGTCTTCAGCGCTACACCTCCAATATCGAGTCAATTGCAGCGCATTAGAAGTCATTTTGTCAGGATTTTACGATTCGATCGGGTTGTATAACCAGCCAACTCGCAAAGAGATGGATATTGCAAACGAGTGGCTCGATATCTTACATATGAGCCAGTACAAAAAAACCTCATTTAAGCAATTAGAGTACGGCCAGCAGCGACTATTACTGATTGCAAGAGCCATCGTGAAACAACCCACATTATTGATTTTGGACGAGCCGTATCAAGGGTTAGATTTTTTGGGTAGACGGTTAGTTAAGAACACACTTGAACTCATCGCTAGAGAGAATTTAAGCCAACTATTGTATGTGTCTCACTACCAAGAAGACCGCTTAGATAGCATCAAAAATGAGTTAGAGTTTGTGTTTGATGAAAATGCTCAGTGTTATAGAGCTAATCTCTACCAATCATAATGACTTCGCTGCGCAAGCTGCTCATAAGGTAATGGTTTGGAGTACAGGTATCCCTGATGATATCTCACTCCCATCTGCTTTAAGTGTTCAGCTTGCGCTATGGTTTCCACGCCTTCAGCGATCAATTGTACTTGTAATTCTTCCGCGAAGTGAACCATCGCTTTTAAGACAGAAGCACTAAGGCTAGGAATACCAATGGTTTCGACAAAGCACTTATCGATTTTTAAGTAATCTATGCGCATGTGCTGTAGAAATGCTAACGAGGTTTGGCCAGTTCCAAAATCATCGATCAGCACATCAATACCATGCACTCGCAGCGCTGCAATGCATTTTCTCGCCTCTGAATCAATGAGCTGACGCTCCGTTATCTCAACCCCTAATGAGACTTTGTTTCGGCTCAACTGTCTGTCGAGCAATTGAATTTTTCTGATCGCGTTTGGTCCGACTAAATAACCAGGCGGCACGTTAATACCAAGGTGGACAGGCTGATCAAAGCCTAATTTACTGAAGTCCTCTGCCGCTTTATCCAGAACGAAATCAGTAAGTAAAAAAACCAATCCACTTTGCTCTGCCGCAGGGACAAACTCATCCGGAGAAATGAACCCCTTACTTTGATGCTCCCATCGCACTAGCGCTTCAAACCCGAATAACTGGCCGGTATCAACGTTAACTTGCGGTTGGTAATACAGGGTCAACTCTCCTCTTTTTATCGCTCTTTTAAGATCCAGTATCAAATTGCGATGAGGATCAATAAACTTATTCAACGCATACAAGCAAAGGTAGATCACGAAAATAATTGGAATTGAGTACAAAAAATAGGAAAGTGTTCTCTGTTTGACGAAAAGATCGCTGGCTTCACTCAAAGCTTCATACTCAAACATTTGCGACGATTTGATACCGATAGGATTACTTCCCGCTCTTAATGCTCCTTCTGGTGAAACTTGATCATGGATAAACAGCGCAGAGCGTTTTAGGCGTAAATCGTTGTTAAACCCTATTGTCGCATTAAAGTAGTCATGATCGATAATCGTTACGGCTTGATAACCCCGCTCTCCTTCCGTTACCACTAGCAAGAACTGATCGTACAAGCTATCAACACTACCAAGCGCTAGCGTTTGTCCCTTGGGAAAGGCGATGTGCTCAGCTAACGGTTTAGAGATACTTCCCAATTTCGAAGAACAAGTAATGACTCCCTCTTTCACAATGAGCATTTCTTCAATATCTCGTTCAAACATTAAGCTTTGCTGGAGCTCTTCACATCGTTCAGGGTGTAGCAACGCCGTGCGGTTTTCTGTCTCTATTTGGAATAAAATTTCATCTGCAATTTGCACATTTTTTTCTAATAAATGATTGAGATTGTTTTGCACGCTTTCACGAGCTAAATACAAAACCTCTCCAATAACCAAGGGAATAGGCAGAAGAAAAATGATGGCTTTTTTAAAAATCGCCTTATTCAGCATATAAAAGTAACCTTTTATAAAACCGATTTACTGAGATGGTACCTCGATTCCGATACCCGCTAGCAACTCACGTTTTTTAACATTATTTGTTTGGATTAACTCAGTATGCGAAACGCTGAGTAATACCGCAAACTAAACAATGTCTTATTCACTCCTGTTCCAATTTAGTATCAAGCGCCTCAAACCTGAGACTTTAATTCGACACCATGTTATGTCTATCGGTACTTGCGAAAGTCTTTACCTGTCTGTTTCTCATCATGTAAGAATTACCCATTAAAATTATTTTTCTTTTCTCAGTGATTAAGAATTATATTTGTCGTAACTCCTACAACACGTTACAACACTCTCATGACGACAAACAAAGCTAATGCTAACCAGGTAAACGAAAAATCACTGCAGTTGTTAATGCAAGTTGCAGTTAGTCCGTTCCCAGTTTCTGCGAAAACGCTAAGCGAGCAATTGAACGTTCCTTTAAGCAGCCTTTACCGACACTTAAAACTGCTTAAAGAATGGAACTTGATCGAAGAAAGCGTTCACGACAAGACATTTGTCGTTGGTCCGGCGGCATTATTACTCATGCACAGCTATGAGACCGCGCAACATGGACTCGACATGGTCGAAACCATACTGGCTAGGTTGGTACAACAAACCGGGGAAATGGCCGCTTATATGGTACCAGCGGGTTATCGTGCGCTTTGTGTCAGACAGAAAGAAAGTATGCAGGCGCTGCGTTGCAGCTTCGTCCAGGGTCAAAGTCAACCTCTGCTGCGCGGTGCCTCATCTAAAGTGATGCTCGCTTTTATGCCTCAAAGTCGATGCGAGAAAATCTTGAGATACTTTAATCAAGATCACCGACGCGACGAGTGGGAAAAAGAGCTCACAACCATCCGTAAACACGGATATGCCGTCAGTACTTCTGAGATTGACCCTGGTGTTTCAGGTATTAGCGCACCGGTAATGAAAGGAAGCAAACTGATTGGCGCAGTCTCGGTGATGGCTCCGGCCCACCGAGTCGAAAAGGATAAGCAGCGCATTATTTTACATGTACTGCAAGCGGCAAGGGCACTACCACCAGAAAGGTAATTCATCATGTTAAGCTTTTTCAAACGCTATAAACTCCATCACACAGTGAAACAGCCGCAACATTACCCTTTTTCTTTTATGACAGTGTGCGAGTATTTACCTCCTATGTCGAAGGGTGCGTTTGAATTAGCTGACCAAAATTTGGAAAATGCTAGTGATTGGCTTTACCAACAACATGATCATGAAACCGCTGAAAACTATGGGCACTTCAACCACGACAAACTGGAGAATGGCGAGTTTCAAGAAGCGTTAAGCCTTTCGCTTTCTCGCCACTCAATTCCTGTTTTAGTAACTAACTGTACCGAGGCAATCTTGTCCATGTTACCTGTGGTCGTGTCCTATCGAGACGAAGTGGGTGTGGTAAATATTGGACATGACATGAACTTGAAACCAACACTTGAACCACGTTTAGGCTCGGCATTCCATTTTGCTCTTTCTCGCTATCAAAACGTGCGATTATTTTTTGCTGGTGTTAGCGAACAAGATACAAAGCAAGAAACGTGGGAATACGCGGAGGATCAAGGTTGTGACTGGGTAACCGATAAAGAGTTTTCTTTTCGTCATCGCAATAATGTTAAGCAACAGATCGGCAATTACCTAGACCACTGCGACCAAATAATCATTAGTATCGACCTTGGATCTCTAAAAACCAAAAACAGCCTTGATGGCGCGTCAGAAATTGATATCCAAATGGTTCTACGCACGATTAGGCAATGTTTGGTTGCAGGTAAAGTGAGAGCAATTCAGCTCGTTGGAGATCGAGATTGTCTGGTGTATTCGAGACAAACGAAAGCCATACTAGAAGAGTTATATCAGATGGCTCCACTCATCGTTCACGCTGCCTAGCGTTGTAAACGTTCAGAATCAGGATCGCGTCCTTCCTGATTCTGAACCAACATGCTTACTTATTATCCTTAACTAACAAATAGTTACACATATAAATCGACACACATCACACTTGCCTCTTGAACTAACCTGACACTTACGTTGTAATAAGGCCGCTAAACTTTGGTATGACATACGAAATAAAAAATAACCAAAGTTCAATAACTAAGCGGCTTCAGAACAAAAAAGTACCGCAGCTATTCCAATTTCAGTGAGCATTTGCTCACGCTCGCTTGATGCCATCTTGTTCCACTCATTAGGACATTTGATGATGCGTCTTTGCAGTATTTTCACTGCGGTTCTTTTTTTACCGCTAACCTCACACGCCACCACTTATGACGTAAAAGATCTATCTGAGTTAGGTCAACTTTGCTCACACAAGAGTTTTAGTATCGAAAGCGATGGCACGACTTATCTCTGTACAGGGAAACTAGTCCTACCCGCTGGTGATAAAATTGTCTCCTCATTACCGGAAAAAGAGATAACATTAAAAGCAGATTATGGAATTGTGTTAGAGGGGAATAATACAATTGGTGAACCCAATAAACGTATCTCTCTACACGCCCTCGCTACCGGATTAACGGTTAACAATGAGAAAGCATCAAACCTCGACGATTACCAAAACAAGCACACTGTTATCTATGGTGATCTTCTATCGGCTTATCCAACAAAGCTGCATAACGTTCTCATCGATGGGGATATAGAGCTAACAGGTGAGGCCCTTCATATTAATGGTGAGTACAACACCATTATTGGTGACATTTTGACTCACAGCACGACCAATATATTTAATACAAACATCTGTGGTAAGGTCGAATCACAAGGCGAAACACTACACCTAAAAACAAACCATCCTTTACAAGACCATTTTGTCGTCGGTGATGTTTCTGCGCACAAATCTCTGATTATAAAAGATATGTCGATCTATGGTACGGCTGAATCTGTAGGATCGTCAGCTACATTAAGTGGCTCATTCTATAGTTCCACCGCAGCAATTAAATACTTCCAAACATTGAACTTCAACAACGCTCCAAATCAGCCTAGTCAAGTTTGTGGTGAAATCCAACAAACGCCAGGAAGTGCACAAACGAAAGCACAAGACAACAAATACACGCAATACTGTGGATTGGGCGAGGCTGATTGTCACTACTCTTCCCAAGTCTGTCCAATCACCCCTCAAGATGTTCCGAATTGCAGCATGCAGCCTCCATCGGAGAACGACTTAAACCTAAGCGTCACACCATCGGACGACATGGCACTGATGTGCGGCGACGATCTTCCGCAATTTACAGCAACAACAACCAATAATGGAGAAGTTGTAAGCGCAGAAGTCAGTGCTGTCCTATCACACCCTGACTTGTTCACTTTAGAGGTGGTTAAAGGTCAGCAGACATTAGGAGCCAACCAATTTATATCTGACGAGAATGGTGAACTTGTTGTTCGAGTGGTTCCGAATAATATTGATACGATCTCGTTAGATACCAACTACACACTAACTTTCACTATGGCGAAAGACACGAGCAAGCATCAAACTGTTCGCTTTATGTTTACGCCATTTATGTTTGAGGCCTACTCAAAGACGAAAAGCGCAACTTTAAATGAAATACGCGTTATTGCAGGTAAACCAGAAAACGTGCATACGCGATTGCTTGCTTGTGCCTCCACCGGCGAACCTGTAGTGGCAAGCAACTACAATGGTACGCCTAAGATTTTTCATCCATTGGTTCAACCATTAGGAGGAAGTGAAGGAAACTTTAGCTATTCAGCGGAATTTAAAGACGGCTTGTCTGAACATGGTCTTATCACGAACGAGTCCGGCATATTTGAAGTGACATTGTCCGATCATTTTGAATGTGAGGGATTTGAAGAATGTCCAGAAGAAGGCAAAGTGGAAGTGAAAGGGACATTTAATGTGCACTCGCGACCATGGACACTCGCTATTTGTGACAACCAACGTGCTTTGCCTTCTGGCACCTCTGAACAAGGAGAAGGGTTTCTTGCTGCCGGAGAACTTTTCTCTCTAACGGTGAAACCAATCATTTGGCAACCTGACGGCTCTGTAAGTGGGTCTGTTGAATCAGCACGCTATTGTGATGCTTCTATCACCCGTAATTTTACGCTTGATGACGCTCCAGCAGCATCGGTTGTCTTGTCGAGTGAGCAACATACGCCATCAGAGACAGCGAACCAAACCTCAAAATTGCTAAAAAGTAGTGACTCACTGGCTCAGGCGCATAATTCAGCCAAGAATGATCAATTCGTCTTTAATGGATTATATTGGGAAGAAGTCGGGAGCTTGAGAGTAAAAGCAAACCTAGAAAGTAAATATCTAGGTATGACTGTGAACGAAGGCTATCGTTACGTTGGTCGTTTTTACCCAAAATATTTTCAAGTGCAAGACCAAGAATGGCACTACCCACATGGCCAAACTTTTGCTTACATGAATCAACCTTTTGAGAAAGTCACTTACGATGTTGTCGCACTCAATGCGAATAAGGAAAACGTGAAGAATTACGTCCACTTTTCGTCTAACCTTCAACAACATTTCGATTTAGGCGAGCTAAGCTCATACTCCGATCGGTTTTTGCCGCCTAAGCCTAAGAAGGTAGACTGGAAACTACTGGGTAGCGCGAGTGTTGGAACGTTTGTTATAGAGAAGCCCTCGACCAATGCGACTTGTAACAATAGCCCATGCTGGAAAAAGAACACGACAGATAAGCAATATCCTGATGGTCCATTCAATACCGAGACTAATAGTGATATCAGCCAAATAGGTTTAGTCTCAGTAAAAGCCGTTGATGAGGTAAACTTCTTCGACGATAGCGAAGTGCTCACAAAACAACCAGACATTCGATTCGGTCGTTTGAACTTTCAAGATGTAGGTGGCAACCAAGGCATGGTGATCAAAGTGCCACTTGCTGTAGAAACTTGGCAAAACGGTCGATTTACGACTAACTTCGATGACAGCTCAACAACGGCGAATGGTGAATATTACTTCAGCACGCCAATTTGGTCTCATGCGCCAGCAAACAACGCCCTGCTTTCTGGCGTTGGAACGATGAGTATTGGCAGAATGACCGATATCGTTGCAAGCCAAATTGACTCAGCGCGAGAGCAAATACAATTCCACCTAGATTTAGACAGCTCAGGCAATCGCATCCCTTGGCTGAAATACGACTGGGATAGCTCTACAAGTGAAGAGGAAAACCCACCCGTCATTGTTACGTTTGGTATTCACCGAGGAAACGATCGCATTATTTATCGTGGTGAACCCAATATGCTTGGCCTAAATTAACGCGAAACGGCAAACAAAAAGAGCCCCTCAATTGAGGGGCTCTTTTCATCACAAACTGATGTAATTTACTTTGCGCCACGACGCGCTTTCAGGCGCTTCACCATAGCAAGACGACGCTCTGCCGACCCTTGGTCTGTTGCCGACTGGTTCGGATTATTACGACGACCTTGACGATTCTTAAATGCTGGTTTTGAGTGCAGCTTTTCAATGTAAGATTCACGCTGTTTTGGTTCATAGCCTGCAAGCTCAATACGGCGAATGCGTTGCTGGATCAGATTTTCAACCTGAACCACCGTGAGCTCTTCATCTCGATTTACAAATGAAACAGCATGGCCTTGCTTACCTGCACGGCCTGTACGACCAATTCGGTGAACGTAATCTTCCGCTAAGAAAGGCATGTCATAGTTCACAACATGAGGTAAGTCTTCAATATCTAGACCTCGAGCAGCGACATCGGTAGCCACCATGACACGTGCTTTACCGGACTTAAACTCTTCTAGCGCACGACGACGAGCGCTTTGAGCACGGTCACCATGACAAACCACCGCTTTGATACCATCAAGTTTCAGCTCTTTTACCACTTCGTTTGCGGTCTCTTTGTAGTTCACAAATACCAACACTTGTTTCCAGTTCTTACGACCAATCAGCTCCGAAAGCAGTTCCGTTTTTCGCTCTTGATCAACTGGATATAACACGTGAGCAACTGTCTGTGCTGTCATATTCGCTCGCTCAACTTCAATACGTTTAGGCTTACGCAGGATATCTTTTGCTAACAGATTTAGTTGGCTCGAAGTCGTTGCGGAAAACATCATAATTTGCGGATCAGTATCCACATCTAGCATGATCTTACGTACTGCGTGAATAAAGCCCATGTCCAAGATACGGTCTGCTTCATCAAACACTAAAAACTCTAAGTGTGCGACCGAGACATTACCTTGTTCAATGTGCTCTTCCAATCGACCAGGTGTAGCCACTAGGATATCTACACCGTTTTCTAATGCCGTTACTTGAGAAGACATTTTACGGCCACCGAAAATCGCAGCCACCGACAGGTTCGTGTACTTCGTGTAAGCTTTGATGTTATCAGCAATTTGTTCAGCAAGCTCACGAGTTGGAGCCAAGATAAGTGCGCGAGCAGTCTTACGAGAAGCGCTACGGTTACTGTCTAGCAACTGCTGAATCATAGGCAGAGAAAACGCAGCCGTTTTACCAGTACCTGTTTGTGCTGTAGCGAAAATATCATGGCCTTTGCGAGCCATTGGAATCGCCTTCTGTTGAATTGGCGTTAACTTTTCATAACCGCATTCTGCCAGTGCTTTAACCACTTCTGGCGCAAAACCTTGAGATGAAAATGACATTGAGCGTATTCCTTAAACAAACCACTAAAAATAGCTTTAAAAATTTAGCCGTGCACTATACCCGAATTTGAGTGATTTATCTCACTTTTCTCATTGAAATCCTACAAAAGAAAAAACGGTGAGCACAGATACATTAATGGTTCACCGTTTTCGTTTAACCTTTGTGCGATCTAATGTTTGATGCCAGATAACTGAAGGAGAATTCGCTCAAGCTCATCCCATGGCAACAGCTGAGAATCTATCACTTCTAATCGTGATTCAAAGCCTTCTAAGCTGATTTCATTCACCGACACGACTCGGTTGGCAACATTAAACGCGTAACAACCTTGATCCGTATTGACCACTGCTTTAACACGCTCTGCGGTCAAGTCCGAAAGCATAGAGAAAAGCTTTTCAAAATCAAACTTATACTCTGCCCCAAACAACCACCCACAACTAAAATAACCCTGCCCTTTGTTCTCTTTGCGCACAAAGGCTTCACCAGGCGCCAACTGGAATTGAGGCTCTTGGTGAGCGTGGTCATGATGATGTGACTCGATATGGGAAGAAGCGCTGCCGTAAACCCGCTCAATATCCAAGACTTCTATCGGCAACTCACCGTCATGAATAAGCTTACTGAATACTTTTGAAGGGGATTGGTCCGTCACCCAGTCATTAAACACATCAATGTCGTGGCTGGAACATAGGTCAACCTTACTACCAATAACCACATCTGCACTGTCTAACTGGTCCACGAAGTTTTGGTTAGAAAGATACTTTTCATCACTTAAGTTACGCGGATCAACCAAGACAATCGTCGCTTTAAGATCAACGTAAGGTTCATACTGCTGTGAGGTAAGCGTCGCGATAACCTGTTTTGGATGACCAAGGCCTGTCGGCTCAATCAATAAACGGTCCGGTTTTTGACGCAATAATGCGGTGATACCTACCGACATCGGCACACCCGCAGTGCAGCACATACAACCACCCGGCACTTCTTTAATCAGCGCACCTTGGTCGGTCATCAATGCACCGTCGATGCCAATCTCACCAAATTCATTGACCAAAACCGCCCAGTTTTCGTTTTCCGGTTTGTTCTTCAGTAGATTTAAAATCGTGGTCGTTTTACCGACACCCAAAAATCCGGTCAGTATGTTGGTTGGTACTCGATTTGACATGCTTATCTCCGACACGTTAGTGCATTAATGCTCCAGCAAAGTATACGGAGAATGTGACTCGCTTCAACGCTTTTTATCGCGCTCATCAAGCTCATTGCGTGATGCGTGGGTATACATTTTTTGAGAATGATCAGAGTGACTTATCAACTCTGAACGCTTCATATCAGAAAGATACATACTGGTGTAAATGACGCAGGCAAAAAACGCGATAATAGCGACTACAATGGGAAGAACTCCGAGTGTGTTTTCGAATTTAAGCGCAGCGATAGCCAATGCGAAAACAACGACAGAGATAAGTGCGATAGACTTACTTTTGTTGCTTTTCATGATAACTCGCCTTTCGTAAGGGTAGCCCCTAATACCTCCTGTATTAGGGGAGTGCCAGTTTGAACAACATCCAACCTGACTGTTCAATGCTACTCCTTTCGCTACTTGTGAAATTTGACAAAGCTAACATTTATTACAACATCAAACGATGAACTTATTACTAGCTTTCAGACACTTAGTGGACTGTAAAGCACTTACTAGCAAATCGACCCGCCGCTGACCAATATGTCGTTTTCATTGGCAATACAAACTTGCGCCACCAGCCTTAGCCCTTCGACTATCATCTCCAGAGACATGGAAGGCTGACTGCCATCTACTGCTTGTTCTGGCAATAATGGGATATGAACAAACCCATGACGAATAGGTTTGTCTTTTAGATAATGTTGGATCCCATAAAAAAGGTGGTTACATACAAATGTTCCGGCACTGTTGGAAATCTGGCTAGGTATCCCCTGCTTTTGCAGCGTTTGAACAATACGCTTTATCGGCAGTGTCGAGAAGTAAGCATCAGGACCATCAGCCACCACGGGTTCATCAATCGGTTGATAACCAACGTTATCTGGAATACGAAAATCATCGACATTAATTGCGACACGTTCTGGGGTTATCGCGCTACGCCCGGCCGCTTGCCCTACAGTAATTACACAGTCTGGCTGGTGCGCTTCTATTGCTTCAATAACGACTTTCACCGAGTCATATCGAACTACGGGGACTGGGCAAGTAACTATCACACCGCCTTTTATGGCCACAGCCTCTAATTGCTTGACCGCTTCTAAGGCGGGGTTAATGGCGTCACCACCAAAAGGTTCAAAACCGGTAATCAGGACTTTCTTCATAACAGCCTTTAGGAAAAGAGTTTTACAAATTATTGCACTCCCCTTCACCCCATCCAATAGCAAAAGTATTGATGAGATAAACCAGACAACATTATGTGACTCATGTCTAACCAGCGAGGGTTTTCACTTTATTGAATCTAGACAAGTTCCGGACTATCGAGACTAACTATCGATGATTAGTGGCAGGACGAGGCTCTATCATTACATGACTCGCGCAGAAACTTGGTTTCCACGCTTAACTTAGGTAGAGTACGCGACCGCAATGCAATTCGAAGAGATTGAATACAATGAATATTGATAACCATGTAATCGAAACGATTGAAGAGTTAGAGGCATTTCTGCATTTAGTAGAAAGCGGCGCTCTGGGTCTTGAAGGTGTCACTGGCGTTGCGCTAGCCACCTCAAATACCGATGGCCGTCCATTTGTTGCCGTATTAGGAGAAAAGCACCAATTGCTCCTTGGCCGCTGGGTTTCGCAGCACGTATATGACAATGGTAAAGACATCGTTCGTAACGGCCCAACCAGAAAACACTAAGCGCTCGACGCCACCTATAACAACACGCCGTCTTATACACCAAGCGTATGCTTTGAAAGCAATGCGCTTGGTATACTCAAAAAATAAAAAAGAAAAGGCTAGCCTTTATTAATTTTGTCGGTATACTGCACATCAGCTCTTACGGAAAGAGCTATTAATGTAATTAAAGATCAAAGTTTCTCTCAGTTCCACATCGAATTCCTCGTTTACGTTCCTGCGACAAAATAGTTATCTCTAAAATCATATAGTAGCACTTGATATTAGCTAAAAATTCAATATTTAAAACAATCAAATATAGAGGTATCTATGTCTAATAAATTAACTGGTTCAGTAAAATGGTTCAACGAAACTAAAGGTTTTGGTTTTATTTCTCAAGACAATGGCGGTGATGACGTATTCGTTCACTTCCGTTCTATTGTTTCTGAAGGCTTCAAAACTCTTACTGAAGGCCAAAAAGTATCGTTCGTTGTTGAACAAGGTAACAAAGGTTTACAAGCAGCTGAAGTAACTGCACTGTAATTCTTTGTGTGGCATCAATGTTGTTGGTGCCACAATCCCCTTCCACTTATTACTGCCCTTACTATTCTCTATCTAAGTTTATATACCCAAATCACTTTCAATAAAGTCACTTTGGTATACATCTTTAGGTAACCACACAACCTACCTTGCAATTCCAGTTTGGAACTAAATTAATCTCATTCATATCTGAATCACTTCGCTTCATGCTTTGCTCATAAAAATAAAGTTTATAAAATAAAAGCGATTGGCGAATATAAGAGAAAAAATGAAATTAAATATATCTGCTCAATAAATAAATTCTAATAATTACGAGCACATTATCCCTAGCTGAGAGATTGAGTTTGCACTGAAATGTCATTACATGAAGCCATTTATCGGACAACACTTCATAGGGACAGCGTGTGGAGTCACACACTTCGGAGCATTTGTTGAGTTAGAGGAAAACCGAATCGAAGGTCTCATTCCTTTATCAACTTTCCAAAATGGTGAGTTCGAATTTGATGCAGTCAAACAAAAAATTTCCATCCAGAGCGCCACGTTTACTTTAGGGACCAAAGTGCACGTGTTGGTTAAAGACACCGATTCGAAACAAAGAAAGATTATGTTCAACTTAAAAAATGCGGAACACGCGGTAGGTTAGCCTGTTTTAGGTTACTTTCTAATCCATTAATCAAAAATAAAAAATAAGCTTTTAATACCGCAATTAACTTGTGACATTTCGCTGACATCGACTCATTCTAAAACCCTAATATCTGACAAAGGAAACGAATCTAATTTTTGTTTCCAGACACCATCGCAGAGTGTATTTCCAGCACTCTGTTTGCCTCGAGAGGTTCTTATGACAGCCTAGGATCTCTCGAGGCTTTTTTGCACCTATTCAAACCACCTGATTCTACATCACAACTATTATCCCCTACACAAGCTGTACTTTTTAACTAGTGCACTAGATCGCGAACTCTGATTTAAGCAACTGATCACACAACCACTTCTAAATTTTGGGTATAAAAGTATAAATACTTTCGTTAACTAGGATGTAAATAATGAAAAACTCGTTTGATCTCACTATGCCCAACGAAGAAGGATACTTTGGTGAATACGGTGGTAGCTTTGTTCCACCTGAGCTTGAACAAATCATGCATGACATCAACGCAGCTTATGAGGAATGCAGCAAAGATCCTGAATTTAAAGCGGAACTCGCTCGCCTGTATAAGCACTTTGTTGGACGACCTAGCCCAATCTTCCATGCGGAAAACTTGTCTAAAAAATACGGAGCAGACATCTACCTAAAGCGCGAAGACTTAAACCATACAGGCGCACATAAAATTAACCACTGCTTAGGAGAAGCCATTCTCGCTAAAAAGATGGGTAAGAAGAAACTAATTGCAGAAACTGGCGCAGGACAACACGGTGTTGCGCTTGCTACAGCCGCGGCATTGATTGGCTTGAAATGCGACATTTACATGGGTGAAGTTGATATCGCCAAAGAACATCCGAATGTCGTCCGCATGAGAATCCTTGGTGCTAATGTCATTCCTGCCACTCATGGGCGCAAAACCCTCAAAGAAGCGGTAGATTCTGCATTCGAAGCTTATCTGAAAGATCCTGATACACAGCTTTATGCGATAGGCTCTGTCGTTGGCCCTCACCCATTCCCTAAAATGGTACGAGATTTCCAATCAATTATCGGTAACGAAGCACGAGTTCAATTCAAAGAAATGACCGGCAAGTTACCCAATAATCTCGTCGCATGCGTTGGAGGTGGTTCTAACGCGATGGGGCTATTTACTGCTTTCTTAGAGGATGAACAAGTCGCCATTCATGGCGTTGAACCTGCGGGCCGCTCTTTGCAAAAGGTTGGCGAGCATGCTGCAACACTCACACTCGGTGAGCCAGGTATCATGCACGGATTTAAGTCTTACATGCTTAAAGATGCGCAAGGCGAACCTCAGGAAGTGTACTCTGTAGCAAGTGGCTTGGATTACCCATCGGTTGGACCTCAGCATAGTTACTTAAAAGACATTGGCCGTGTCAATTACGGCTCAATCAGTGATGACGAAGCGATTGATGCCTTCTTTGAGCTGTCTCGTGAAGAGGGAATAATTCCTGCTATTGAATCCTCACACGCTGTCGCTTACGCGATTAAACTCGCGCAGCAAGGAGAAACCGGCTCGATTTTAATCAACCTATCAGGCCGCGGTGACAAAGACATTGATTTTGTCGTTGAACACTACGGCAAAAAATATGGCATTGAATCACTCATATAGCCTAACTCCGTAGCCTAACCCTACATGCAAAAAGCTACCTGGTACTAGGTAGCTTTTTGTTTTTGTCTACTATTTTAAGAAGCAAGTCCCTTTACTCACTGTTCTCACTATACCTTTAGAGCATAATTCGATTAACCGATAAGAGCTGGAATGCCTGGAAGCTGACCAACAATAGCAAGGGAGCCTGCACAAACGATAAACGCAGTGCCAGGAATCAGATATTTATCTTTGCGCGATAGTTCGTTAGCACGCTCATGGTCGCCGATTAGCCCGAGGTTATCCAACAGCATCGTGATTGCCCAACCGAAGACTGGATTAACGAATGCACAGGCAAAAATACAGATACCTGCACTGAGTGAATCTTTATGTTTATGGATCATCTGCATACCCGCTTCAAGAAGTGGTAAGAATACACCCACAATCAAAGCAACGCGCAGAACAGGTTCCCACATTGCTAGATCCATTGGGTAGCCAATTACCGCCGCCGCAATACACATGAAACCCGTTAACAGTGCGCCACCTGGAATAGGACGTTTGGCAATTGCGGCTGGAATCATGTACGTACCCCAAGAAGAAGCTAAATTACCGCCACCTAATAGTGAACCAACCCCCTGACGAACAGACGCTCCGACCATCGTGTCGTCGACATCCATGAGTACGCCTTTCGCTTCTTTTGGGTAGTTAAGTTCTTGAAACACACGATGGCCGAGATAATCAGGGGACCACATAGCGACTGCCAATAGAGCAAATGGAGTCACGGCAATAAAGTGCTCTAGAGTTGGCCAGCCTAGTTGCCAACCAGTATTTTCACCCCACCAGTAAAATGGACTGAAATTAGGCAGGCCCGGCTCTGTGGTAAAAGCAAACTCAGCGCCCATCAAATAAGCAACAATACCCGCGAGTGCAGAGCACAATGGGATAGCGAGCCAACGTTTATTGATCTTGGCTAAGTAAGCGTAAACCATAACGGTTAGACCTATGACCACAAACGAAATGTAACCTTGGTCCGTACTTGCAGCCCACGCTTCCGTCTTATTAATTTGCCCGAGCAACCCAACAGCACCAAGGTAGATCAACAACCCTCCTCGAACCCCGATACCAGTCAGAGTCATGAGTTTAGAGCCACCTTTGGTTAAGGCGAGAATTAACCCAAAAACACATACCATCAAGCCTAGCGCGAGAGGGTGCCCTCCTGCAGCTGCAATCATAGGAATCAGCGGTATCATTGGGCCATGGGTTCCCGCTAAGTTTGCATTCGGGTTTAGGATGGCAGAAAACAGGATGACGAACAGGGCTCCAGCGATAAGTAATTCGTAACGCACGTTTTCTGCAATGAATTCCGGAGATAAACCAAACTGAGCAGCAAAAGCGGAAACCATGGCAGTGACCATAACCACTTTACCAATGGTTGCTGCTAATGCCGGTACCCAGTCTTCGATTTCAATACTGTAATCACGTGAGGGCAAATGAATTCCCCAGCGACGGAAACTCATGACGGTTAAATCATGATTTAGAAAGTCTTCTCGGTTTTCAAATTCATGCGGTTTTTTGCGCACATCCCTGTAAAAAGTCTTACTTTTGTCAGACATTGAGTCATCCTTTTATGTTTCAACGTTGAACTACGTCAACTAGAGTTTCGCTTGGTAGACAGGCCTTCGACCAATACGAGACAACACCCACATCAAACTTCTAGGCCATACTAAGAAAGCGGCATGAACCAATTTTGATTTTGAGCTTATTAAGCATGTGTTGCTATGGGTAGGAATATTAGACATTAGTAAAAGAACAACAAAAATCTCACTTATTACACAATAATTTAACATCGAGCTAGGACGCTTGAACTTTTATGAGTCATTTTTGAGCAGAGAGCCAAGTAGAACGGCTAATTCCGATTTATACTTTCAAGGTAGAGAGCACTGTGCTCGCATCCACCGCAAAGTAACTATAGATATCTCTGCATTGTATACTTTGTTAAACTCCGCCCTTTAATGAGTAAGGCCCTTAAAAATGATGACTGACGAAGAGAGAATCGAGCTGCAACAGAACAATCCACTGCACGGGTTAAAGCTAGAGACTATGTTGCAAGAGTTAGTAGATTTTTACGGCTGGGACATTCTAGATACAGCAATGCGTTTTAATTGCTTTAACACTAAGCCTTCGATTGCAAGTAGCGTGAAGTATTTAAAGAAAACCGAATGGGCGAGAGAAAAATTAGAAAACTTTTACCTTTATCGCTTTAAGCGCATGCCACGCGCGAGCGAAGAAGAATACAACTTACCGCCAAGAGCTCGTACGTTCCCTCATGGCCTTGAACCTAAAGAACCTATGCCACTAACCGTTGACTCTATTCTTAAGTCACAAGCCAAAGCAGCGTCTGCATTTAAAAAGCGTTCACCTCGCGGACGCCCTGCTCGTCGCCAATAACACTATCTTGAAAAGCAATAGAGCCCTACTGGTAGCTCCAGCAGGGCTCTATTGTTCTTTAAAGGAATGGCTAGAAGCGAAGACTCAAGCTAGTGAGCATTCCCTTTCTCCAGCAACTCCCGTAAGTAAACTCACATGTAGTTTACGTTTTCTATTGATTACGCTTTTTCTTCTTTTTACCCGTACCTGCTGGCTTCGCTCGCGGCTTCATTGGTAAAAAGTAGGCTTCACTCTGATCGTCTTCCACTTCAAAACCGACTACCTGCTCGCGTTCAAGTTGGAACTTATTTTTCTTTTCTATCACTTTGAAATGGTGGTAGTCGTCGTAATCGATAAGAGATAACCCTAAACCTACTTCACCAGCACGACCACTACGACCGATTCGATGCATATAATCAGCAGGGCTACGCGGAAGATCGAAGTTAATCACCACTGGAAGTTTTTCAATATCAAGGCCGCGTGCTGCGATATCGGTGGCAATAAGAACTTGAATCTCGCCAGACTTAAAACCGTCAAGGACACGAGTACGAGCGCCCTGCCCTTTATCACCATGGAAAACTTCAGCGGTAATACCGCGTTTTGACAACTTTTGAGCTAAATGGTTACAGGCATTCTTAGCGTTCACAAAAATCAGAGTCTGTCGCCACTGATGCTGTTTGATTAAGTGCGCGAGTACCGCCGTCTTCTCACCTTTATTTACACTAAACACGCGCTGCACCAAAGTGCTGGCTTCTGCGCTCTGCAACTGAACTTCAACAGGGTCGCGGAGCAACTGCTGAGCCAGCGTCGTGACTTTATCAGGGAAAGTTGCAGAAAATAACAGCGTCTGTTTCTTCTCTGGCAGTAACGCAAGAATCTTATTGAGTTCTTCGGTAAATCCGAGGCTCAACATTCGGTCGGCTTCGTCAAGGACGAGCGTTTCTACTTGGTTCAACTTAATCGCGTTACTGGATACCAGATCAAGTAATCGACCCGGCGTAGCTACGATAATGTCACAGCCACCGCGAAGCGCTAGCATTTGTGGGTTCACCGATACACCACCAAATACGGCAACCGTTTTGATCTTATCTCTAAGATGGTATGAGTAAGATTTGACGTTGTATGCCACCTGTGATGCCAACTCACGAGTTGGAACTAAAATCAGGTGAGAAACGAAGTTACCACGGCGATTGTTTGATCCGTCTTGCTGAACAATTTTTTGCAAGATTGGCAGCGAAAAAGCAGCGGTTTTACCAGAACCCGTATTGGCACCACCAATAATATCTTTCCCTTCAAGGATATCAGGAATAGCACGGGATTGAATAGGCGTCGGTTGGCTGTATTCCAACGCTTCTAGTCGCTCGACTAATGTTGGAATCAGGCCAAGATCGGCAAATGTCGCTTGCTGTGTTTTATCTGTCATTACGATGAGTGGCTCAGTGCTAGTAAAGGCCGTGTATCTTATGCTATTTCGCGACTGGATGTTAGAAATAATGGCCCAAACAGAAGATTGGTGAAAGAAGCACTATAGGGTTCAGGAACTTCCTTTCACTAACATGAGTTAATGGTTTCGGTAACCAATACTCTACGACCAAGATGGTAGAGCTCACGACAAGCAAAGGGAAAAGGAGCCAGGCACTCTGACTCCTGTAAAGCAAAACACATTGTATTTTGGGGAAAGAGATTACAAAGGCAGGCCACATCCGAATCAAAGGCTTAACCACACTATTTAAGCTCTGCGGTTTTAAGAACTTAATATAGCTTGAGAAAATACTATAGCTTGCAGGTGGGCAAAGTTACTTAGAACTTCTACTTAAATTAGTAATGTACGAGTAACTTCAAGTATAGAAAATTACTTAATTCAGTGTCCAAAATTGCTGGTTCGGATCTAGTAAGACAAACGGATTCCCTAAGTTTTTGGGGCTCTTGCTTTAAACGATAATGGAGTACTGTCGAGCTAGAACGTATCTACTCTTCGTGGTTAGTCACAATACATGCTTGTGCAAGCTGTTGATATTCAACTTGCATGGTTATTAGAAAGTCATCTGCATTTTCAAACCTCGCGATTGGCACTCCCAATACAACATCACAGTTAAAAGGAACAAGCATCGCTGTTCCTTTAGGGAGCGCTCGACCTAATCCGCGCATCACCACCGGAATGACAGGACAAGTTTTATGTTCATTAACTAAGTGATAAATCCCTTTCTTTAACCCGCTCATAGTTTCAGGTTCACCGCGACTACCTTCAGGAAAGACAATCAAGATATCTCCTTGATTAAGTGCCTTATGGCACTCATCAAATACAGTATGCCGCTCGCTTTTACTCGGTGAACGATGGATGGGAATAATGCCCAAAATATTGAGTGATAACCATGCTGATACTTTGTTTTTGAGAAAGTAATCGGCTGCTGCCACAGGACGCACCTTATGTACCATACTGATAGGAAAGAGTGCCAGTAATACCAAAGTATCGAGATGACTATTGTGGTTAGCCGCGACCACCATAGGACCATTGCTTGGCAGATTTTGCCGATTAATGATGTTGAGCCCCAAACCAACAAACACCAGTGGTTTCACAAACAGCAAGACGAACAAAACTTTTAAAATTTTCATATCGTCTTCTTAGTAGTAGAGGTAATAAATATAGTGGAAGAATAAGGGGGCGGTGAACATCAGGCTATCAATACGATCTAAAATGCCGCCATGGCCGGGGATAAACTGGCTGGTATCCTTAATTTGTAAGTCACGTTTAACCGATGAAATTACCAAATCGCCAATAAAGCCACTCAAGGCGATAATCATCCCTGCAACTAAACCTTGAACTGAAGTTAATGGTGTCAGGTAAGGTGCCACAAAATAGCTAGTGATGATGATGGTTGCCGCACCACCAATAAAGCCTTCCCATGTTTTGTTTGGACTGACTTTCGGTACGATTTTGTGTTTACCGAAGCTCTTACCCCATACGTATTGACAAACATCACTAAACTGAGTGAATACCAATAAGAACAGTAGCATTCCCATTGAACCGGTCTCTGGATTCTTGCTGGGCAATACCAATAAATATGCCATATGACTAACACAAAATACCGTCAGCATTAGCGCCCAGTGAATGATACCTGCTGAGCGAATGAAACCTTTGGTATCACCAATCAGCACCGCGACCATTGGAAGATAGAGGAAGGTGAAGACAGGAATAAAGATGATATACATGCCATACCAACCGATTGATAACCAGTAGTATTGAAACGGGATCGAAAGGTAAGCCCAGAAGATCACACGTCGATCTGTCATGCGCGTTGGTACTACAGAGAGAAACTCTTTCAGCGCCATAAAACTCAAAAAGGCGACAGAAATCAGCGTGTATTGAGTGGGCAGATAGAGCACAACAAAGACGATTCCGATCATCCACCACCAAGAACGAATGCGAAGTTTAAGCTCGTGGTAATCCTTATTAAGATTATGGCGTGACAAATACAGGTAAACCAAAGTGCCAATCACTAGTACGAGTGTGATGGCGGCCATCATGTATAACGAATGCGTAGGGATATTAATCATGGTTAGTTTCACCTACCGCCTTATCGATTGTCTCGTTGGCTGTTAGAGACTTAGAATGCTTGGCCTGATGATTTTTTTCATGGTTCAATAATAAGTTAGCGAGTTCTTTTTTAGCATTAAAAATACATACCAAACGACGCCAACAAGTTACAGCACAGCCAATTACCATGATTGCAAGCGATATGTCCATCAAATAAATGCCAAGTGATAACGTAAACCAATGGTTAATCGCCATTACTAAAAGAGTTACTGTGAGTAGGGCCATTCGATGCTGCTTAGCCATTGGTCCTCGAAAGTCGGCCGAGCAGTCCATGCTAACACCCAAAACGCGAATGTAAGCTGAGAGTACCGCTAATAGTGCCGCAATCCAAGCTAGAGGCATAGAAAATGCTGAATGAGCAACGAAACCAGCAGCGATAATCAACAGCGGATCGGCAATACGGTCTGGAACATCGTTAAACAACTCACCAGCAGGGGTTTTCTTCCCACCTTCTACAGCGACCATTCCGTCAAATAGATTGCACAATAACCGCATTTGAACCATCAGAGCGAACAGCACTAACCAAATTGGCGTAGGCCAGAAGCGATAACTAGCTGCAAAAGCAAGGCCAATAGCGGCAAAGAGGATGCTCATCAGTGAGATTTGGTTAGGGGTAATGTTTTTTTGGCTCAGCCAAATAGCAATTCGTTTGATAACTGAGATTTTACGCACTGCAAGAGGGCGTCGATTAGACTCGTTTTTGGATTCCATGCAGTCCATGTCCTTAAATAAGTTTTGTCGCTGTTACAGCAATTGCACATATAATTATTGGTTGACCTAAGAAAGCAGCAGCAAACAACGCGGCCTCACCATGTGCGCTCTGGAGTATAAATTTGAACATGTCAGAGCGAACATTCCCAAACCAATACACTAGGTGGTAATCATCTTTAAACACTAGGTCACTGGCAGCAATACTCGCCGATACAACAAACGTTAAAGCTCCTGCACCTTTAAAGTTTGCAACCCTAGATTTCGGGCTAAAACCCGGTTGCATTGCTTTAAATGAGTTAAGCGAGTATTTTTTCGGTTCATGTTGATACGAGCGCCATTCACAAACGCATGTTTGAGTGCTTTCCCGTTCTGATCTGTCCCATTGAATGCGACAATGATTTTTCCTCTGCTCTCAACAAGATCCGCCTTAATGTTCATATCCCCGAATTGCTTAGCAATAGACGCGGCGTCAAACATCGGCTCTGTGTGGTTGAACCATGATTTTGCTGCATTAATACTCGCAACCAGAATCGAGCCAAACGTTATGCAATATCTTGTGCGCATCTTCTAAATCAGTAATAAGTATATGTTGATGATTTTTAGCCATTTCATCTTCAAGTGAACACTGTTGCCCGGTAGAATCGCTCAGAATTTGAGGCGTTTTTAAACCTTGAGAGATTTGACCTAATCCAGCCTCTTGTCTATCTCTAAGAACCCTCTCTCTAATTTCTGTCCTTCGCTTTTCATCGCTCGCGGTATACCTCAACTCTTCCCTCTTCCTGCGCTCTCGACGTTGGCGAGCTACTCGTTCTCTAGTTGTTTCTTGTCTTTCTTTTTGGGCTACGGAGCGGATTCATATCTCATGGGAGTCGGTTTTACTGATAAATAAAAAGGATAATAACAATATTTTCAGTTATTTATCATCCTCAAAAAGATTACCTGATGATTTAACCAGTTAAATAGACAATTTGACAGACCAAACAGGCACAATGAAGGCTCAATAGTGTTGGGTTACATTCTATCGGATAACTTTTCGTAGGGTAAAATGAACGACACAGATCTTCTAGAGTGTTTGGTCTAGCGAGTTTTGGGGCACTTTTGCGTTAGAAGTTGCCCACGGTAAAATTTCTGGACAAAAGCGTTTTAGTTCACATGCTCCGCCTGACGTTACTTAATTTTGGCCTATAAAAAATTTTTATTCATTGCAAATGAATGAGCAATGACAATCATTCAGTTTTCCCTTAAAGCCAATCACACCAATATCTAGATCACTGATTTCTTAGCTTGCCACTGCTAGCGTGTGTGTTTCTTGATGTAAAACAGGAAATAACACACATGGCACTACCCACGCTCACCGAGGATAAAGGCAAAGCTTGACTCTTCAAGGTCATTACCTAAATACCAGAGCTAAATGCTTGTCTAATGAGGTTATTCTTGGATAGTGGAATGACAACACTAGAGATATACCGCATCCAAGTTCGTGATATTGTGAAGAAGAATGGACAGTTAACAAAATTCTTTGCGGTTAAAAGATGGTGAGCATCCTAGCATACTAATCGGTAGAAGCACTTTTGCAGTATGACTGGAACATAATGACGTGAACGTACCAATCATTCATTTGATGATTGGGGATAAGTCATTAGAAACAACATTGAGGCTAATATAAACAGATACTGTAAGTATGTTAGCCATTGCTGATATGGAGTTTAAAAATAAAACATATGCTGAACAGTTGTGTTGTAGTGGTCAACTAAAATTTAGAGGGGCACCTTGTATATGGAAAGCTTCGTCTGTTTTTTATAGTAGAATAGACATAATATACAACAGGTTAAGTTTTATTGAATAAGGGAAGATAATGCAGAAGTTACAGCCAATTCTTTTGATAGGATTATTTTTACTGGCAGGCTGCGAAAAAGAAGCTACCCCAACACATCCGCTTATGCGGCAAGAATTGGTTGAAATGATCAAAGCAGGTAGAGATGTAACTCAGGTAGATGTTTCTAAAATTAAAGATATGAGTAGACTTTTTGCTCATAGGCATACATTTAACCAAGATATCTCTAGATGGGATGTTAGTAACGTTACTAACATGTCCTATATGTTTCATGATGCTAAAGCGTTTAATCAGGATATCTCTGGATGGGATGTTAGTAACGTTACCAATATGACCAATATGTTTAGCCATACTCATTCTTTCAACCAGAACATATCGGGGTGGAATGTTAGTAATGTGACGGATATGACAGCCATGTTCTTTGCGGCTAGGACCTTTAATCAGGACTTGAGTGCTTGGAATGTCTTGAATGTGGCCAACTATATGACTTTCAATTACGATGATGATGAAATGACTTCAGCGCTGACGGATGAGCATAGACCCAAATTTCTTCCAATGAAGGTTACTGTCGATGATATTAAGGCGATGCTCTACTTCAAGGAGGATATATCAAACGTTGATACTTCTGAAATAACAGATATGAGTAAGCTTTTTTATGAAATGCATTCCTTTAACCAGGATATTTCTAATTGGGATGTTAGTAATGTAACCAACATGGCGGGAATGTTTTGGAAAGCAGACTCTTTTAATCAAGACCTATCAAAATGGAATGTCTCCAATGTGACCAATATGAGAACTATGTTCGGTGGTGCTAGCTCTTTTAACCAAGATATTTCAAACTGGAACGTTGGCAAGGTTGAGGATATGAATGGAATGTTTGCTAAGGCAAAGTCTTTCGATCAGGATATCTCAAGCTGGAATGTAAGCAAAGTCAAGACTATGGAAGGTATGTTTGCTAATGCTGTATCATTCGATCATAGCATAAATCTCTGGGATGTAAGTAATGTTGAAAATATGTCCTACATGTTTTATCTGGCGAGAAAATTCAACCAAGACTTATCAGAATGGGATACAACTAGTGTACGATATATGTCGTATATGTTTCATGGAGCGAGTAAATTTAATGGAGATATCTCATCTTGGAACACGGGTTCTGTGCACTACATGAAAGGTATGTTTTATCAAGCAGAGAATTTTAATCAAGACATCTCCAACTGGGATGTTACTGGAGTGAATAGTACTTATATTATGTTCTACGGAGCCAAATCTTTTAATCAGGACATAAGCAATTGGGATATAAGAAATATTAACTCAATGTGGGGAATGCTTCATGGTACAGAGTCCTTCTCTTATGATTTATCCGATTGGGCTCTTGATTCTATTTTATACGCAGATCCTGAAGAATCTACTCTTTAATCCTTTCTCTAGATTTCCTATAGTTAAATCACTGATAAAGCATGTACATTTGCGTGGATACTTATTTCTCTAAATAAGCGTTCTCAATTGTAAACGGTATAATCTAATTGGTACACACACCAAAAGGATACAGTGCTAGGACTGAATGGCCCAAAAAGAGTCAGCCTAACGGTCTGGCTCTTTTGAATGAAAAAATAGTCTGGTGGGAGAACTTGTAAGGCTGTGGCAGGTTACACTCACTTACTCCTTAGGCAGGTGACCAGTTTCCTTCGCAAGCTTTTGCATCGCCTCGGCAAACGTTGTTGTCCCGCCTTTAGCTTTAAGCTGTATTACCTTATATCCCAACTTTTCCAACGCTTGGCGCTCTGCCAAAACAGCTTTGTCATTGTGTTGGCTACCTTGAGCTGGCTGATGAATGTAGCATCCCTCTAGTTTACCATCTTCGACCAATTGGTGATGTTTCAGTGCATCGATATCAAAATTCATAATAAGTCTTTTCATTAAGAGTGGGAGTTTCTGTGGCTAGTTACATACGCTTCAAAGGCTTCACGACACCATCTAAGCCTTCAATTTTGAGCGCTAAACATAGCTTGAGCAAATCCCCTAGCTCGCCGCTTGGCCAGCCCTTTTTATCAAACCACAGTAAGTATTCTTCAGGCAGGTCGATTAACACTCGCCCTGCATATTTCCCAAATGGCATTTGCATTCTAGCGAGTTTAATGAGGTTTTCTTTTTCTAACATAAGTGACAGAGAGTTAAGGTAACTCGCCCAAGGGTAACACTGGTTCTCCCTCCTCACCAGCAAATCGCAGTCACGTTTATTTTTGGCGGCCTTGACTCGCTTTATGCTAGAGTACGCGGCATAAAAAATGAGAACGAGAAAGCAATGAAGTCACCTTGTCGAGCAGCATGTAAAAATAACGCCGGAATATGCTCTGGTTGTCACCGAACGATGGATGAAATCATCCAATGGAAAGACAAAACCGATCTCCAACGAGATGCGATTATCGAACAAATCGCAGGAGAAGATTCAACACACAGTTGTCCTGAATGCGGGACTCAAGCCCATTGTGATATCGCCGCAGGCAAAGAGACATGCTGGTGCTTTACTATTGAAACCCGTGATTTACCCAAGCCAAGCGCCAACCAGCTGTGTTTGTGCCGAAAATGTCTAGAAAAAAAGCCAGTCGCGTAATACGACTGGCTTACTGATCATCGTTTTCTGACTGGTGTTTATTTAGCGGTTAAAGCGGACGCTTCAAACTTAATGCCTTCCCACCCTGTCACCATAAAATTACGAATATTCTGGTGATCGCTGTTCTCTGGATGCTGCAATACATCTTCACGATAAAAACGGCCAAAGCAGGCTAGCGTCGCTTCTTTGTCTAGGTTGTTTAGCAAACCGAAAGCGAAGATCTTACACGAACCGTTGTTCTCGCCTGCATTGTTTTGTGTCTCACCATTTACAAAAGCGGTTGGCTCAAACGTATAGTTATCTTCGATCACCGCCATCGTTGCTTCAAATTCGACCTGCTCTGGTGACGCTGCCAATAAATCTAAAAACGATTTTAATTCCATTATTCCTCTATCCCTACCTCATCATATTGATGACACATTAGTTTCATAAAAAGCCAATATAAGAGTCATCAATCATACATATATTCAGAGCCTTACCAAATCACACGTCATTCAGCGCTCTATCATTCCAGTTGCGGAAATGGACAGCAGCATAAAACCCATGCTGATTGACAACCTATCGGATTGATAAGGAGATATCATGATCACCCCTTTAAAGGCAATCGGTGCACTCGCATTGTCATCACTTGCCATCGCGTGTTCATCACAACCCGAAGATACCGTGGCTTCATTCGCTACACAATGCAAACCTACCACTGCGCCCGTTGCTGGGGAAACTTCAATTCAAGGGTTAACGTTTATCGGGACATCCGTTGCTGATGCTCCATTCGACACATCGGCAGCTGAAATCGTCAGTTATGACGCCTGTACAGATAAGCTCTATGTGGTGAATGCTCAAGCAAAACGTATCGATGTAATGTCTATGGATGACAACGGCGTACCAACGCAAAGCGCATTCATTGATCTCAACAGCGCTGGCGAAGCAGCGGGCATTGAAATTGGCGCAGCAAACAGTGTCGCTGTATTCAATGGTTTGGTAGCAGTTGCGATTGAAAACAGTAATAAACAAGCGAATGGTATTGTTGGCTTGTACCGCTCCGGCGATTTGTCATTAGTCACGACTTTCCCAACAGGCGCATTGCCAGAAATGGTTGGCTTCTCAAAAGATGGCCGATACATCGCAACCGCTAATGAAGGAGAACCAAACAGCGATTACAGCATTGACCCTGAAGGTAGTATCACTTTGATCGATCTGAGCCTTGGTGTTACTCAAGCAGAAGTGACACAAATTGGCTTTAACGAATTTGATGGTTCACGAAAAGCAGAGCTCCCAATGAATGTGCGTATTTCGGGGCCAAACGCCACCGTCGCACAAGATCTAGAGCCTGAATACCTCACTTTTGCAGATAACGGTAAAATCTATGTCGCGCTACAAGAAAATAACGCCATGGCAATCGTCAATCCAGAGAGCAAATCGGTAGAAAAAATTGTTGGCTTAGGTGAGAAGTCTTGGTCGGGCGCTAAACTCGATGCATCCAACAAAGACAAAATCATTGGGAACTTGAAAAGCTACCCACAACTGGTTGGCTTATTTATGCCTGACACCATCGACAGCTACTCAGTGAATGGGAGTACTTACATCGTATCGGCAAATGAAGGCGACGGGCGTGAGTACGGATTCAAAACCACTCAAGAACTGTGCGACAAAGCTGGCTTTATGTGGGATGAAGACGATTACCTCGGTACAGATGAATATACATCTGAGCAAGGAACCTGTTTAAGCCATATTGATGAAGTGCGCGGTAAGAAGCTGAAAGTGGCAGCAGAACACCCATTGGCAGAGGCACTAAAAGACAACAAACAACTCGCGCGTTTAAAAGTGATTAAGCCGGAACAAACGCTTTCTGCACAAGAGAATGTTCAATCATTTGGCGCGCGTTCATTCTCGATTTGGGATGAAAACGGCAAGTTGGTCTTCGATAGTGGTGACGATTTCGCGACTATCGCGCTGCTGAATGAAGGCAAGAACTTCAACAGCACCAACGATAACAATAGTAGTGGGGATGACCGAAGTGATGATAAAGGTATTGAGCCAGAGGCGATTGAAGTAGCACAAATTAACGGTCGTCATTACACGTTTATCGGCTTGGAGCGTCAAGGCGGTATCATGATTTATGACATCACAGACCCGAAACAAGCGCAGTTTATGCATTACGTAAACCGCCGTGATTACAATCAGCCAGTATGTACAGAAGTCGAAGATGGCGAATGCATGAACGACACATACAATCCAAAAGCAGGCGATTTAGGTCCAGAGTCCATTAATTACTTTACCCGTAACGGTGGTCATTTTATCGTCGTTGGCAATGAGGTATCGGGCACGACATCCGTCTTCCGAATCAATCTATAAAGTAATGTAAAAGTCATTTAGAACCAAAACGCCCGACGTAAGCCGGGCGTTTTTTGTATGAGGTAATGTCCTACTCTGCCGATGCTAGCGCGTCACACTTTGATGCGCAGATAAAATCGTTTTTATGCAGACCTTTGATAGAGTGACTCCACCACGTTACGGTAACCTTACCCCACTCCAACAAAATAGAAGGATGGTGGAACTCATCTTCTGCCAGTTCCGCGATTTTGTTACTGAAAGCCCATGCTTGTTTGAAGTTCTTAAATTTATACACCTTTTCTAGTTGAGGTATGTCTTCTCTTTCAATGATCTGCCAATCAGACAATTGCAGCAGCAGAGATTGTTGTTCTTCTTTGCTTAGTGCAATGGCATCGATACTACAAGCTTCGCATTTTTGTTCATTCAACATGAGCAGGTTCCTTTGGTTCAAAAAGTGGAGGAAGCAGTCCAGCTTCAATCGCTAGATCGGCTTGTTTCAATAAATTTAACTGACTGATTTTAAAGAGCTGAGAAAAGTCATCAATCACGTAATACTTCGGTTGCATGATGTCGATACGATAAGGCGTTCTCAGCACTGTTTGTAATTCAAATGGGTCGCGAATTGCTGCATCACTCTCTAATGCGTAGAGGGTTTCGCCAGGAGATGAGAGAATACCACCACCGTAAATTTTGGTTTTGTCCCCTTCTTTCACCAAGCCAAACTCTACGGTAAACCAGTAGAGGCGAGCGAGATAGGCTCTTTGTTTTGGGGTAGCGGCTTGCCCTAGTTGACCATAATGCTCGGTAAATGCAGCAAAGTCTGGGTTGGTTAACATCGCGCAATGACCAAATATTTCGTGGAAGAAATCTGGCTCCTGTAAGTAATCGAACTCATCTCTTGTACGCAAGAATGTGGCGACTGGAAAGCGCTTATTACCGAGTAGATTAAAAAATCGGTCGAAATCAATAAGCGCGGGAACGGGCTCCACTTGCCAACCTGTTGTCTCCATCAAGACACGATTAATTTCTGGCAACTGAGGAACGCGGTCTTGAGGTAAATCAAGCAGCGTCAAACCGTGTAAATAAGCCTCACAAGCTCTGTTTTGGATCACACCCATTTGTCGTGTTACCAAATCTCGCCAAATGGCGTCTTCTTCACGGCTCCATTCAACCCTGCCTTCCTGGTTTACGGGTTTAGAACGATACTGGGTCATGGCTCATCTCCATTAACAAATCCTTTACATTAAGCCTATCTGTAGTCTTAAGAGCTTCCAATCCCTGCGCGATTTTCTCAGCATCATCCCGATGTAACATATTGTTTACAACTAATCGTAACTGCATGATTTTTATGACACGATATAATATCTGGCTTGTTTGACTTTATCGTGTATTCCTCTCAAACTAAAACCTGTTATCACTTTGTTATAGAGGGACCTATGCGCGAGAGCAGCAAAGTATGGCAACCGAGCGAAAGTCGTATCGAAGAAGCCAACATTACACAGTTTATTGAACACATTAATCGACAAGGAAATACCCTTGAAAGCTTCGCTGATCTGCATCAATGGTCACTCGATCATGTAGAAAAATTTTGGCAAGAAGTTTGGCTATTCTGCGACGTCATTGGCACTCAGGGAGAGACCATAAAAGAGCGAGCAGAAAGTCGCTGGCAGCAACCTGTTGAAAATAGGGATATAAAATGGTTCCCAAACGCGCAAATTAACTACGCCGAAAATTTGCTAACCTACGCGTGTCACCAACCCGATGATCTCGCGATTTGGTTTGAAAATGAACGTGAAGAAAAACAGACCTACACCTGGAAACAATTGTGCGAAGAAGTTTCGAGTGTGCAGCAATGGTTGAAAGAATGTGGAATTAAGCAAGGTGATGTCGTCGCTGGTTATTTACCTCACCTACCTCAAACGGTGGTAGCCATGCTAGCAACCAGTAGTTTGGGGGCGACCTGGACTTCCACCTCACCTGATTTTGGCGTCGAAAGCGTTTTGGAGCGCTTTGGTCAAGTGAAACCCAAAATCCTGTTTACTTGTGATGGCTATACATTCAATGGCAAAACTTTCGATATGTCTGAGAAAAACCAGCATATTGCGGATCATCTTGATGGTCTTAAACAAGTTTGCCAAATTAGCTACCTTAAACCACACATTTTTGAATGCGATGTCTGCACCCAAGATTGGCAAAACGTCCTGAATCAATACACCCCCGAAGCGCTGACTTTTACTCGTGTGAATTTTAACGATCCGCTATTTGTGCTCTATTCTTCAGGCACAACTGGCAAACCGAAATGCATCGTTCATTCCGTCGGCGGAACGGTGCTTAATCACTTGAAAGAGCATCAACTGCATTGCGATATTCAACCGAACGACCGAGTGTTTTACTACACAACCTGCGGCTGGATGATGTGGAACTGGCACGTTTCTTCACTCGCGAGCGGTGCATGTTTGGTGATTTTTGATGGTAGCCCTGTTTACCCCACTCATGATGTGCTCTGGGACCTCGCAGAACGAGCCGAAGTGACGCTGTTTGGAACCTCAGCAAAATACCTAGAGGCGCTGGAAAAAGCATCTTTTTCTCCGCAGAAAAGTGATGCATTTCCAAGTCTGAAAACCATTTGCTCAACGGGCTCTGTTCTGTATCCAGAACAGTTTGATTATGTCTATCAGCACATTAAAGAAGATGTACACCTCGCCTCGATTTCTGGCGGAACAGACATTTGTGGCTGCTTTGTATTAGGCAACCCTATTTCTCCCGTTTATCGGGGAGAGTGCCAATCAGCAGGGTTAGGGGTCGATGTCCGAGTCTTTAACCCACAAGGTAATAGCGTAATGGGAGCGCGCGGTGAGTTGGTTTGTGCCAATTCATTACCCAACTTCCCTGCTGGCTTTTGGAACGACACCGGTGAGAGATATCATCGTGCTTATTGGGATAAATTCGACAATATTTGGCACCACGGCGATGATGTTGAACAGACCCGCGTTGGGGGATACGTATTTTATGGTCGAAGTGATACCACGTTGAATCCTGGTGGCGTAAGAATCGGCACGGCCGAAATCTATCAGCAAGTGAACTGTATAGACGGTATTCTAGATTCGATCGCAGTAGGAAAAGAAGTCGATCGCAACGAACAAATATGGCTGTTTGTCCAATTAGTCAAAGGGGTAGAGCTCAATGACGAGATGATCGCTTCCATCAAAGCACAGCTAAAGTCTGCATGTTCTCCAAGGCATGTACCTAGTGCAATTTACGCAATAAGCGATATACCTAAGACACGCTCAGGAAAGCTGGTCGAGTTAGCCGTTAAGCAAGTCGTTAACAACCGAAGCGTCGAAAATTTAGGCGCAATAGCCAACCCTGAAGTGCTGGAGGAGATACGCAGGATAGTCGTCTCAAAATAACCTCCGAAGACTTAGTTGTTCGAGTATGTCCTTGCCTGCACCACGACGCTCGTTTAGAGCAAGTGAAGTTACATATACCCTCAGCAGATAAGAAAAAAGCGAGCTTGTTAGCTCGCTTTTGTCATTTTTTGTTCTTTATTCAGCGGTATTAGCGACGACCAAGCCCCATTAATACCGACATTGTTTTACCATCAGATGTAATGTCAAAAACGTGTTGCGATTCAACTTCAGTAAAGCCTGCTTCTTTCAGTGCACGCTCAGACTTCGCAAGGGTAAAACCGTCTTGTTCACATTCTGCAATCCAATCAAAATGAACAAAATAGCCGCCGTGGTTAAGTAGAGAATGCGAGATCGTTAATGACGCGTCTAAGTCTTCCACAAACGCTAAAACTGATGATGCAACCACCAAGTCGAACTGTCCACGAAACGCAGGGTGCTGAGCGACCAAGCCGCGAGATAATGCATCTACCACAGGTTCTACGTTGACGAGCTCTTTTTTATCGAGTTCCTCAATCATGGCTTCCGATGCGTCTAATGCTACGATGTCTTTAACCATCGGTGACAATCGTTGACTTAACTGCCCTGTTCCGCATCCAAAATCTAGTACTTTAATGCCATCAAGCTGAGTTAGCTGTTGTAACTGCTCAAACACCGACTGCGCAAATTGCTCTGTTGCTGGATTTGATTCCCAGTTTTTTGCTAAGCCGTCCCAATCTTGTGCCATCGTGGCCTCCATGTTCACTTTTTGTAACCCACATAGATTACCGCAAAACCGTTAAAAGACCATAGACTTATCTGGCGGATTCGCGTTTTTTTCGATAATCTTTCATGGCTTTGGGAGCGCATCTGCATAATACCCAAATTATTTGAATTCATTTATTGGTTGTGTCAAATCATGAACTTAACTCAAGTAGAAGCCTTCTGCACCATCGCTGAGTGTGGTTCTGTTTCTGAAGCGGCAAGGCAACTCGACTGCAATCGCACCAAACTCAGCATGTCGATTAAGGCATTAGAGAAAGATCTCGACGTTGAATTGTTTAACCGAACTGGCAACCAGCTCACCCTCTCTGAAGCTGGGAAAGCCATTTACAAAGATTGCGAACACCTACTTATCATCGCACAACGGGTCAGAAAGACCTGCGCTCAAATCTCGGAAGGGTTTAACGCGGAAGTTTGGGTAGCACGTGACGACTCCTTACCTGATGATCTCTGGCAAGAATTATCTCATACATTGAATAACCGCTTTCCTTCAACAACCTTCAACTTAATCTTGGCATCCAGTGGCGACTTAGCCAACTTGGTCAGTACCCACCAAGTAGATTTTGCTTTCGGCGTTGATTATGAGCGAGTAGACGATCCTCGTATCGTATATAACCCTTTAGGTAAGATACGTATGATGTCAGTATGCAGTGTAGAACACCGCCTAAGTAAGATGCGCCGTGTCTCAGACGAAGATCTACGTAGTCAGATGCAAGCACTAATGGTGTACCTAAATGAGAAAGACAACCCTGAACTGCAACCTTTCTCGACTCGATATATTGGTTTTTCGAGTTTTGACTACATGCTGAACACCATCTTAGAAGAAGACGCTTGGGGCGTGCTTCCAGAACCATTAATCCGCCATTACCTTCGTCAGCAGAAGCTCGCCGTTATCAAACACACATACGGATTGACGCAAGAAGACTACTGTATGTTTTCACCTAACGGCCATACTGAGCATCCAGCAATGACGTGGTTAGCAGATAAATTGAGCGAGTATTTATTTGACTTCTAAACATTTTATCAGTGAGCGTCAATTTTGTTGACACCTAAGAATCACAGTAAGTCTTTGTTTTATAATCACATAAATAAAAACGAATTTTTTTAGATTAGTTACTGGTCACTTTGTGGTTGCCTAAATTACCTTATGAGCGAAGAATAGTAAGGTATTAAAATTCAAAGGCATCTTTTATGTGTGACAGGACAAGCAAAAACGAAAACCGTATTCTAACCATTTCAGCCCTTTTGGCATCTGGGTTCGCTGCTGGTGGTATGGTACTTGGCTTGCTTGTAGGATCAATTGTCATCGTGTTTGACGGTGTTTACTCTTTGGTCAGCTTACTGTTAACTTTATTGTCACTGGCCGCTTCTTACTATATTAACAAGCCTTCAAAATCTGTATTCCCATTTGGAAAAGCGGTCTTAGAACCAATCGTTATTGCGATAAAAGCAGCCGTCATTTTAGTGGTTGTAAGCTTCTCTCTCTACTCTGCGATATCAGCATTGATGTCTGGAGGTCGCGAGGTCGATGCTTCTATTGCGACCTTATTCGGCATCGTGAATGTTATCGGTTGTGGTTACGCTTGGTGGTTTATGGCGAAACGCAGCCGCCGCTTCTCATCAGGCTTGATTGAAGCGGAGAAAAAACAGTGGCAAATGGATACTTTGTTGAGTGTGGCGGTGACCGTAGGATTTATCTCGGCTTGGGCTGTTTCACTAACGCCATTCTCTGAGTATGCGGTATATGCCGACCCCATGATGATGGTTTTAATGGGCTTTTACTTCCTCAAAGTACCGTTCGATATGCTAGTAGGTGCCTTACGTGAACTACTAATGATGGCACCAAGCAAAGAGCTGTGTCAGAGCGTTGGCAAAGATGTTCTTGAGATTGAAAAAGTAACTGAGCATCAATTGAAACTGGCTGGCGTAACGAAGGTGGGCCAAGAGCTACGAGTAAATGTGGACGTACATATTGATGACGACACATTGGAGCTTGATACACTAGAGCACACTCGTAAGCAGCTTATCAAGCGACTGTCGAAGCACAGATTCAAGCTTCAACTACACTTGAACGTCGCTTATTAGAGTGCCACCAAAGAGCCGTTAAAACTCAATAAAAAGCTCCCAATCTCGGGAGCTTTTTTAATTTTTTCGATTTAGTTTCTTCGTATTCGAATACAGCTCGCAAGGGAGATCTGTTCGTTGCTCACTTAAATTCTCTGATCTCGTTGGTAACTTACCCAGCCGCTTCGCGCTTCTCTTTGGTGACTAACCAACACATCAGCGAGCCCACCGTTACCATCACAACGCCCTGCCAAAAGCTATGGCTCAGAGTTACGCCAAGAATAATGGAAGAAAATAAAGCGGAAAAAATGGGTGTGAAGTAAGACAAGGTGGCGAGAAAAACCATATTGCCGCCAACGATCGCGATATTCCATAAACCATAACCACCAGCCATTAAAGCCGCAGAGGCCACTAAGTACCCCATCGCTTCCCAACTGAATGTCATTGGTGGCTCATCCGTAAACGCGTATTTGACCCAAAGCGAAACAGCTGTTGCAATAAAAAACAGGGTAATCGCATTATGTTTAGATTGCTGCCTTTGGGTTAAGTTGCAATAAAAAGCCCATATAACCGCGCCAGCGAAAGCCATAAAATACACCAGAGGGTTACTACTAACATTGGACATGATCTGAGTTATGGATAAGCCATTCTCACCGCTCACAGTCCAAGCAACCCCAACAAACGCCAGCGTAACTGCGGGATAAAGCAACCAGTTTGTTTTTTTATTGCTGCCAAGGACCGCAAATAAAACCGTCAGTGCGGGCCAAAGGTAATTGACAATCGACACCTCAATTGCCTGCGCGCGCGAGTTGGAATATCCCAAAGATAGAGCGAGAAATATTTCATAACAGACGAACATCGCACCACCAAGCGCAAGATACTTGGGAGAAAAGTAAGACAACTTTGGAATACCGACCACGATAAGAAGGAAAACAGAGCTAAGAGAGTACAACATGGCTGCCCCGCCTACAGGACCTAAACTCTCCGTAACCAACCTCGCGATGCCAAGCAGACAACTCCAAGAGAGAATCGCGATACAACCATAAAGTGTGAAACGAAATTGCACTGATTTCATGTGACCTACCACTCACGAATGCCAAAGGAAACGTCAGCTTAACTCAAAAATGATCAGGTTCAACGTACTGTTTTATAAAAATCAGTATAAAAATCATTCTATTAAGCCGTTGGAGTCGATATGAAACATTTTCTGCCCTCTAGTGTTATGCTTACACCCTTTGTTGTGCGCTACTATGATGAAGATGACAACGAGAGTGAAAACGTTAAAACACATTCGGAAACGCATGGTCTAGATAGCGAAGAGCAATCTAAGGAACGTTCAGAGTAAAGGAATCCAAACATGAAAAAAGTCGCAGTCATTTTAAGTGGTTCAGGCGTTTACGACGGTTCTGAGATCCACGAAGCAGTGTTGGCGCTCTACGCCATCGAGAAGGCAGGTGCAACTTGGCACTGCTTTGCACCTAACATTGACCAACTCCACGTCATCAATCACCTAACTGGTGACGAAATGGATGAAACACGTAACGTATTGATCGAATCAGCTCGTATTGCACGCGGAAATATTGACGATGTCGCCAAACTTAACGTCGATGAATACGATGCCCTACTGCTTCCAGGTGGGTTTGGTGCCGCGAAAAACTTAACCGACTTCGCCGTTTCAGGTGCAGAGTGCTCCATTAACACACACGTAGCTCAAGCTTGTCGCGCGTTTGCTAATGCGAAAAAACCAGCTGGCTATCTGTGTATTTCTCCTGTCATTATTCCGATGATTTATGAGCAAGGCGTGAAAGGAACGGTAGGCAACGATGAGGCAGTCTCAATAGCATTTAATCAAATGGGCGGTGAACACACCACGTGCCCTGTCGAAGACATCGTTTTTGATGAAAAACACCTCGTACTTTCAACCCCTGCTTACATGTTGGCAGAGAATATCTCTCAAGCGGCTTCAGGTATCGAAAAGTTAGTATCAAAACTGATTAAAATAGCTTAATTATTAGTAGTTAGCTTATAAAACACTTCCCTATCCCCATTGATAATTAAGTTATTAATGGGGATTTTTTATACTTTAGTCGAATTTAGAGATATATCCGCGTCAGAAGTCAATTTCTGCCAATCGTTTGCGTCCATAGTTTCATATTTGTTCTACTTTATATCAGTGTTGCACTTATACGCAGTGCAACAAGATCACTGTCACAGTTTTTCTCTTGCAAGTACCTCTAAGTGGGTAAACTTGCTTTAGATCAACTTCAATCTGGAAACGAATGTGCGACAGTAAATGGCAAATTAAGAAAGATTATTAAAAATAACGACGGAGCTATCCAATATGACAAGTGCATTTTTTATCCCTACGGTAAACCTAATGGGCGCTGGTTGTTTGAAAGACGCAGCAGACAGCATCCAATCTCAAGGCTTTAAAAAAGGTTTGATCGTTACGGATAAGATCCTTAACCAAATCGGTGTAGTCAAACAAGTTCAAGACCTTCTCACTGAGCGCGATGTAGCAACCGTTGTGTTTGATGGCACTCAACCAAATCCAACTATCAGCAACGTTAACGACGGCTTAGCACTTCTTACTGATAACGAATGTGACTTCGTTATCTCTCTAGGCGGCGGTTCACCACACGACTGTGCGAAAGGTATCGCGCTTGTTGCATCTAACGGCGGCAAAATCGCAGATTACGAAGGCGTAGACCAATCTGCAAAACCAATGATGCCACTTATCGCGATCAACACGACGGCAGGTACTGCATCTGAAATGACGCGTTTCTGCATCATCACTGACGAAGAGCGTCACATCAAGATGGCAATCGTTGATAAGCACACAACACCGCTTATCTCGGTAAACGATCCAGAGCTAATGCTCGCTAAACCTGCTTCGCTAACTGCGGCAACAGGTATGGATGCCCTAACTCACGCGATTGAAGCTTACGTATCTATCGCGGCAACACCAATCACTGATGCGGTAGCAATTAAAGCGATTGAGCTTATCCAAGCTTACCTACGCACAGCAGTGAAAAACGGTGAAGATCTAGAAGCTCGTGAACAAATGGCATACGCGCAGTTCATGGCGGGTATGGCATTCAACAACGCGTCTCTAGGTTACGTACACGCAATGGCACACCAGCTAGGTGGTTTCTATGACCTTCCGCACGGTGTTTGTAACGCGATTCTTCTACCTCACGTACAGCGTTACAACGCGCAAGTATGTCCTGAGCGTCTACGTGACGTAGCAAAAGCAATGGGCGTAAACGTAGAAGGCATGTCTGCTGAAGCAGGTGCAGCGGCAGCAATCGACGCTATCGTTACTCTAGCGAAAGATGTGGGTATCCCAGCAGGTATCAAAGAGCTTGGTGCGAAACTAGAAGACATCCCAACACTAGCAGACAACGCACTGAAAGACGCTTGTGGTTTCACTAACCCTAAACAAGCAACTCACGAAGAAATTTCTAAGATCTTCGAAGAAGCGATGTAATCTCGCTAACTAAACAATTCTCTAGCCTTAATTCAATCCCCGATCTCGTATCGGGGATTTTTTACATTCATATACAAGTGAATCTCTGCCAAACATAGTCTTTTAGTGTTAGCTTTTAAGTATTAACACGATTCATATTGGAAGGAACCATGAGAACGATTGCTGCTGCCCTACTCACTTGTTTATCCTTTTCTGCCAACGCTGCCGAATACCGCGCGAACGAGGTGGCGAATGGATTTCAGATCCCTTGGGGGATCGAGTTTTTAGATAACCAACGCGTTATTGTCAATGAAAAGAACGGTACGGTTTCGTTGCTGGATATCACCACAGGCAAACCTCAAAAGCTGTTTAACGTCCCCAATGTGAACACCAGTGGACAAGCCGGCTTATTGGATGTCGCGCGCGCACCGAATGCCGATACGCAAAACCCGCAACTCTTCTTTACCTACAGCAAGCGCACGAGCAAAGGCAATACGGTGGCGTTAGCGACGGCGCAATTGCAAAACAATCAGCTTGTAGGTTGGAACGATCTCTTTGTTGCTGATGCCATCACCGACACGGGTCGCCACTACGGCAGTCGAATTTCATTTATTGACGACAAAGTTTACTTCTCAATCGGTGACCGTGGCGAACGTGATAATGGCCAAGACACTCAAACCCATGCTGGCAGTATTGTGCGCCTTAACCTTGATGGTTCGGTTCCGCAAGACAACCCATTCAAACCTTCCCAAGCTCGTCCTGAGATATGGAGTTACGGGCACCGCAACCCACAAGGTATGTTTTACGACGAAGCAACAAAACAGCTGTGGTCGATTGAACATGGACCACGCGGTGGCGATGAAATTAATCTAATCAAGAAAGGCGCGAACTACGGCTGGGCAAAAGTCTCTCATGGTAAAGAATATTGGGGACCGTTGGACGTTGGGGAAGCTAAGTCGTTACCGGGAATGGAAGATCCCAAGCTGGTATACGTCCCTTCTATCGCGCCCAGTAATATGATTTTGTACCGTGGTGATAAATACCCAGAATTGGACGGGAAAATCCTCGCAGGCGCATTGAAACTGGCGCACATCAACGTGGTTTCTATTGATAATGGCAACCTTACCGAATCAAAAAGATTAATGGAGAATCTTGGTGAGCGAATAAGAGATATAACCATCAGCCCCGATGGTTATATCTACTTTTCTACCGACAGCGGCAAAATATTTCGTCTTGAGGAAAGGTAATCAAACACTAAAATCGTTAAGACTATTTAATTTGTGACGTACTAGTGATTTATTTTCGTACAATCTAAGCAGAAGAATCTAAACTTAACAATAACCTTTTGTTTTTTAAAACGATAGTTCGGTTAAGTTGTACGAGGTCATTATGATTCCATTCCCTTTACAGCTCGATAAAATTAAAGCCGTGGTGTTTGATTTAGACAACACCTTGGTGAGTTCTGATATGAACTTCGGCGAATTGCGACAACAGCTAGGTTGTCCGCAGAGTGAAGATCTATTGGATTTTGTCGACGCACTTGAGCATCCTCATCATCGAGAGCACGCTCATAACGTGATATTTGATTACGAGATTTCTGATGCTGAGCAGTCTGCTCCAATGATTGGCTGCCATGAATTGCTCGCCCACTTGCATCAAAATGAAATCAAAACCGCTATCGTGACGCGCAACTGCCAAATCGCCACGCAGCGCAAACTAGAACACAACCAAATCTCAGTGGAGCGAGTCATCACTCGTGAATGCTTCCCGCCCAAGCCAGACCCTTTGTCTCTGCAGGTATTAGCGAAAGAGTGGCGTTTGATGCCTGATGAAGTGCTTTATGTCGGCGATTACCTTTACGACTTACAGGCCGCGTATAACGCGCAGATGCCCTCTTGCCTTGTTCACCATGGGAATCAAGAAACCTTCAATGACTCAGCCTCGTTGGCGCTTAATGAACTCAGCGATTTATTGAGCCGTTTCCAATCCTTACCACGCAACTAAAGCACACATATAAAATACGCAAACAAAAAAAGGGGCACCAACGTGCCCCTTATGACTTATTCCCGATTGTTTCATGCGTTCCCAAGGATTACTTGGGTGATGCGCTGCTTAGCCTTGTAGGTAAGCGTTAAGCATCCACATTAATTTTTCTTGCTCACGGATGTAGTCACCCATCAATGCCGCTGTACCTTCGTCATCTGCTTCACCCGCGTTTTGTAGAATCTCACGCTGTTTTAGAAGTAGAACGCTAAAGCCTTGAACCAGACCTTGTACACACTCCTCACCAGAAGTCGCGTTTTGATGTTCTTTAATTTCACTTGCTTCCAAGTAGTTGCTGAATGCGTGCGCTGGCGTGTGACCCAAAGTTAGAATACGCTCTGCAAGCTCATCGATTTTTGTTTGTAGATCAGTATAGATCTCTTCAAATTTTACGTGCAGTTCGAAGAATTGCGCACCTTTAATGTTCCAGTGGTAACCGCGAGAGTTCATGTACAACACTTGGTAATGCGCTAGCAGTTGATTTAACTGTTGAGCTAGTTGTGCTGATTGTTCGCTGTCTAGACCAATTAGGCTTACTTGTTTGTTCATAATCTTGCTCCTAGAAGGATGATACCAATCGTAGTAACGAACGATTCTCTTACCAGGATTGGTATAAAGTTTAAAAATTCTTTTGCAGTATTTGCTGCCGATGGAGTCATATTACGACTCCGGCTCGGTGAAGAAAATTTGGTTTTAGCTATGATTTAAATAGCCAAATCCAATGAGCAAGTAGACGAATATCGGCGTATCATCCAACAAAAAGCCCCAATCCTTTTTGTGTAAAAAGAATTGGGGCTTTTTTACTATTTGGTTAACGTTCAAAAGTAGATGAACAGACGTAAACCTTATCTATGCCGTTTTGAAAGTTGCCATCTGTTGATTCAGCTCGGTAACTTGCTCTTTTACTTGCAATGATGTCTCTGATGCGCGTTGGCTGTTATTCGAAACCTCATCCACTGATTGAGTAATACCGGACATCAATCCAGTTATCGAATTGGTCGCATGAGATTGCTGCTCTGCCGCTGCCGCAAGCTCTGCCATTTGTTCATTCAAAGAACCAATTTGCTCGGTCGTGACGAGCAAACGAGTTACCGCTTTTTCAATGTGCTCAGCACCCTGCTCCGCAAGTGATTGACTGTGTTCAATCTCCTCAACCACCGAATTGGTCGAGCGTTGAATCGCATTGATGATGCCGTTGATTTCTGTCGTCGATTGAGTAGTGCGCGTCGCTAACATACGTACTTCGTCTGCCACGACCGCAAAACCTCGTCCTTGATCACCCGCACGCGCCGCTTCTATCGCCGCATTCAATGCCAATAAATTGGTTTGCTCTGCCAAGCCTTCAATCACTTCAGTAACTCGGCCAATGGCTTCGCTCTCTTTGCTTAGCTGTGTCACTTGCGTACTCGCGGTTTCAATGCTGCCGTGCAAGCTTTCCATGGTGACTTTGTTTTGCTCTAAAGCATCACGACCTTGTTCAATCTCGCCTTTTGAATCAGAAAGCTTCTGTACTGATTGATTGGCTTGATCTAGGGTGTTACGCGCGGCTAAAGCGATTTCATCCAATTGGCTTCCCATTTCAACAATGCTGGTCTGTTGCTGTTCAACATTCGATGAAGTGACTTGCGCCGATTCCAATAAAGCCCCCATGCTGGTATCCACTTGGTGCGCTTTCTCACTCACCCCTGCCACGATGCTCGCTAACGATTGGTTCATGCGGTTAATCGAATCGGTAAGGTCTGCCAATTCATCTTTCCCAACAACGGTGAGTGGAGGCTGAGAAACGTCTCCTGAAGCGATCGTCTTTGCACGCTCCGATAAGTTTTTCACTCGGCGACCAATGGTATTGCCCATGTATTTTGAAATCGCTACTGCGGCAAACAAAACCAATGCCGCAGCAATCAACATAGTGGTGAGTACGTTCTTGATCGACTGATTAATACCCTGTCCACTTTGATCAGCACGACTTTGCTGAGCCAATACGATCGTTTCTAAGCTTTGGTCTAGTGCATCCGCTGCTGGCAACAGTTCATTCGCCATTAACAAGTTTGATTCATTCCACTCTGGCGATTGACGCAATGCAATTACCTGCTCTGCTAAAGGAAAGTACAGTTGCTGCATTTCCTTAAACAGTGACCACAATGATTGGTCGTTATCAGTCAGTCTGTCGAGTTTACTGTCGATTTCCGCCACAGACTGATTGTGGTACTTAATCAAGTCATGGTATTTGTCTAGGTGATCTTGCTGCCCGTACAACAGGAAATCTCGCAGAGCAGACAGAGCATTGGCGAGCGAGGTATAACTGTCGGCGTAAACTTTAAACAAACGCTTTCTGTCTCCACCAAATGGGTTGCCTGACTCTTCATTGATTAAGCTTTGAAGCTGATCAAGTGCCACTTCTGCAATGGGTGCCGCTTCGTTAATAAAGAGGTTGTGCGCGGGTAAGTTCTCGTCACTGTGGCTAAGTTCAATCAGCTTGTTCAAAGAGACTTTGACCGCATCCCACTGGTTTTGAATCGCTTGAAAATCCTGTTCAGAGATCAAAGCCTGCAACGTCGGAAGCGACTCGTCTGTTGAAGCCATGATATTGCGTACGTCCTCACTGAGACGTGCGCTAGCCTCTTCATCGCCACCTAGCAACATGTAGGCTCGAATAGAAGACAGCGACGCTTGAACGGACTGTTGGATACCGCGACTGGTGTCGACGGTCGGTAAATCGGATTTAAGTAACGAAGAGGCGTATTGCTCTACGGTGGTGACGTTGCGATACGTGAATACCGCTGATGCCATAAAAAGTACGGCTAGCAGCACAAAACTGAGCTGCAACTTCCCTGATATCGTAAGGTTCATCCATAAACTCCTGACAACGATGAGCCTTAAATATAACGATGTTTACAAAAATGTTAAATACAGGTGTTAAAAGTTACTAAGAAAACCATGTAAACCACTATTTTAAGCCTATAAATAGGGCTTATTCGAAGTATGGTATGCGCTCACTACGTAAAATCAGATAATTAACGTAAGTGGTTTCTAAGCAGTCTTGCTCCCACAACGAGAGAATCCGCTTGGTGGCGAAGTAGTAATCTTTGTTACGCAGTAGCACGCCCACCGTACGGCTGAGCTGCTCAAAGCGCTGTTGCTCATTAGCAGAGATGTAATTGTCTTCATTCTGAATGATGGGCGCCAATCCATCGGCAAACCAATTGTTCAGAATTTCACGCATCTCAAGTTCTGACTCCGGCACATCCATACACGACAACTCACGATGCAGTGGCGGCGGTACTATGTACTTCGATGCTTTTGGCGAACTGACATAACGGTACATGTCGCTCCTCCTTGTAAATGACTCTTATACCCAAGTGACTTCAAGATGCAGGATTCAGAGCGTTGTCATTGATTCGGGGTCAAGGAAAACAACGCAGCGTAATAGTCAGCTCTTTCCAAGTTGTTTGACACAGAAACCGAGTCAATGACACGCTCCCGAAGGGCGAGCTGTCTTGGTTTGTATACTTTGTTGTCGATTCTTGATTTAGACCCACTAGACCTTTAAATCGCCGCCGCGTCTACAAACCAAGCCATTCTCGCTGAACCTAACATCTCGAGGTTACTTGGGTATAAACTAGCTAAGAATACTTTTTTCAATTTCCAAGTTTTTTTCTAGAGCTCATAGAAAGAAGACCAACAAAAAAGCCATGCAAAGTAGGCTCTGCATGGCTTTGGTTCGGGCAGCAATGACACTGCCCTCGTCTAGGACTGGTTACATTGAGCTTTGATCGAAATCGTTGCCTTGGTCAGTACCCGTTTGAGTATCCGAGTCGAAGCTGCCAGAGTCATCCGTGAAGTCAACACCTTGATCTTGACCTCCCGCACTTGTCCAGTCGCTGCCGCCAGATTCCATACCCGCCATGTCTGGTTGCTGATCTTGCGCAGAACCTTGCATGGTGTATTGATCATCGACTTCAACTTCAACTGTGCCACTCGCACCTTCTACCGCGCTGCCCAATTCGTCGTAACCTTGGAATTGGATTTCGCTCGTACCTTCGTAACCTTCTGGTAGGTCAACCGATACTGGTTGGTTCAGGTTGCCACTTAATGTGAAGCTGCCATCGCCATTATCCAGTGCGTTGCTTACTGATGCACCATCAGGTAGACCGGACATTTCTGCATAATCCACCGATTCGTTACCACTGACCTCATCTGGAACCGAGATAGAAATGGTATCGCCTGGCGCTGCAGTCACATCAGCTGCGCTCTCCTCTTCACTGTCTGCACCGTTTGCTGCTTGCTCTTCAGGCTGTTGCGCTTCGCCAACTTGCTGCTCTGATGATGCTTGAGCAGTTTGGATTTGTGGCTCGTCACTTTGCGCTGAATCGTCCGCAACTTGGATGCTCAGATTCTGAGTCGATACTTCACCGTTATCGTTGACCTGAACATCCATAGCTAAATTGCCATCGAAGTCATCGTTCGGCCAGTATGTCCACTCTTCATCACCTGATTTCGCGAAGAAACCTGCATCGTTTGCATCGGCGACATCCAACACTTCTGCTGAAGGGCTAATGCCAAGCTCATCAATCAACTGCGCTTCCGTTAGGGTTAGTGAACCATCATCAGCCAGTGCGTAGCCTTCGCTGGTTGTGGTTTCACCTTCACCTTGGATGTCGACATTAAAGAAGCTCTCAATGCGGTTTTCACCGTCAGTTGCAATGAAGCCAACTTGAACATCTCCGGTGTAGCCTTCTGCTGGTGTGAATTGGTAGTTACCTTGGTTATCGGTCTCTATCACACCTTGACCTTCCATTAGGCTCACTGATTCAATGCTCAAGCTGTCGCCTTCTGCATCGCTCAATGTCGATAGCATGTCGTCATTGGTGAACGACAAGGTGCCATCCGCTGCCATTTCTGTGGTAGAAATGCTGTCGATTTCTGGAGAAGCATTCTCTTGTGGTGCGTCTTCTTTCACGACCACGCCTGTTTGCTCATCATGAAGCACACCGTCTTTATCAATCACATAAGCGATATCCGCTTCACCAGTAAAGCCCGGTGCTGGATTGAATGTCCATGTGCCATCACCGTTATCGACAATCTCACCTTGGCTGCGATCAGCTAGGTGAACGAATTTCACTTCATCACCCGCGTCAGCGTCTACGTTTTCTGCCAATCCGATTAGGTCATCAGCGGTTAGGATAACTGGCTCACCCGCTAGGGTTTCGAAGTCACCTGAATCGATGCCATCTTCGAACTCTTCTGGCTCGTCACCGTAATCCACCGTTGTTGCGGTCACGGTTACGAAGAACTCGCCATTAAAGTCAGCCGGAGGCGTCATTTGCAGGTCTGAAATATCCCACTCGTTCAAATCGATGTATTGACCCGGTTCCGTAATGGTAATGGTGTTCACACCATCCGTAACTTCGAAGCCAACAGGGAAACCAGTCATCACTAGGTTACTTAACGTTTCTGAATCGTCGATTAGACCGACATTCAAGCCTAGGTGACCCGTTTCGTCCTCACCGAAGACTAACGGACCATCATGGTCGGTTGTGATGACTGCGCCATCCGCAACAGGGCGAACAAACACTGGTACATCAAGTACCGTCTCAAACTCACCGTCACTGACCACAACTTGCAAGTCAGAAACCCCTGCAAAATCGCCAGTCGGTGTGAATGTCCAAGTACCGTCACCGTTGTCTGTTACCTCACCACCATCTTCACCTTCTGCGGTGATAATGCGTGATACGACTAGGTTTTCAGTGTCGATATCGCCGAACAAGTTCATCAGGTCGCCAGCGTCGAAGGTGAATGCGCCATCCTCGTCGGTTGCCATAAAGGCATTACCCACATTGAATGGAGCATCGTTGACTGGAATAACATCCACATTCAACGAGCCTTCAACCACTTCTTCACCATCCGTCGCGGTATAGCCCAGTTCCACCAAACCATTGAAGTCTTGAGTGGTCACCAAGTGGTACATACCATCTGGTTGCTGGGTTAATGTCGCATTTGCAGGAGCACGAACCGTGATGCTTTCTACGCTGATTTCGTCACCATCAAGATCCGTAACTTGATCAGCGATGTAAGCTGGGTCAATCACCATGACCACATCTTCTTCGCCCTGCATCTGGATGGTTGGTGCTTCTGGTGCATCATTAACCGCTTCGATGTTTAGATTGCCTTCAACTGGCGTCACTAAATCACCATCGCTGACACCGAACGACATTGGCACATCACCATTGAAGTTCTCAGCCGGAGTGAATGACCAAGTGCCATCACCGTTGTCTAGCAAGTCACCGTATTGCTCATCAATCACTAGGTCGACAGCAGACAGTTCGTCGTAGGTGTTGTCGATGTCTGTTGCGTTAGCAAGCAACATGTCCTGCGTGATTAGAATGGTGGTATCTTCGGTGCCAGCAATATTCACTGGCGTTGATTGCGGCGCATCGTTAATTGGGTTCACCGTTAGGTCGACGCCCACTTCCACGCTCGCACCATCGTTATCAATCAAGTCGAAGCTTAGGTCGATATCGCCATTGAAGTTCGCATCAGGCGTAATCGTAAAGCTACCATCTTGGTTCTCAACAACGGTTGCATTGGCAACCGCGGTTAAGTTCACTGCTTCTAGATTATCGCTGTCTACGTCACCCGCTTGAGCCAGTAACTGCTCTTGACTCAATGTGATTGAACCGTCTTCATCGACGCTGTAAGCCAAGTCGCCAGATACCGGAGCATCGTTGACTGGCAATACATCAATGTTCGCGTTGGTTGTCGCAGTTGCACCGTCTTCATCAGCGACTACTACGTCTAGGCTTACGCCACCGTTGAAGTTTTCATTTGGCGCGAAGCTGTAAGTGCCATCGTCATTCGCCGTTAGAATGCCGTCGCTACCACTGTAAGAGACGCTTTCTAGGCTCACGTCGCCTTCCACGTCACTTGATTGCGCTAGCAGTTGCTCTTCCGTGAAGATAATGACTTCGTCTTCGTTAACGGAGTAGCTAGTCGCGCCTGCGATTGGTGGGTCGTTCACCTCAAGAACAGTAATGCCAGCGGTAGTTGAATCCGTCGCCCCGTCTTCATCGACTACGACAACATCTAGGCTGACTTCACCATTGAAGTTCTCGTTTGGCGAGAAGGTGTACGTACCGTCACCATTGTCTTGGAACACGCCATCTGCGCCACTGTAGCTCACACTATCAACCGAAACATCGCCTTCAATATCTGACGAATTCGCTAGTAATTGCTCATCGCTGATTGTGATCGAGTTGTCTTCGTGTACGGTGTAAGACGTGCTACCTGCCACGGGTGGATCGTTCTCTGGCGTCACACTCACATCGATATTCGCGGTCACGGTGTCCGTGCCATCGGAAACATCGAAGGTAAAGTTTACGTCGCCATTGAAGTTTTCGTTCGGTGCGAAGCTGTATGTGCCATCGCCATTGTCAGTTAGGACACCGTCCGCGCCAGTGTATGTGACACCTTCTACCGATAGGTCATCGCCATCGATATCGGTTGCACCATCCAACAGGTCTTGATCAGTAAAGGTCAACACGCCATCTTCACCAATGGTGAACGCTTGATCCTCAGGCTGCGGCAAGTCATTAACTGGGTTAACCGTTAGGTCAGCCGTTGCAACGATAGTATCGGTGCCATCGTTGATATCGAACGTGATATCAATGTCGCCATTGAAGTTCGCGTCAGGCGTAATGGTAAAGCTGCCATCGTCATTAGCCGTAACCGTCGCATCACCGTCAACCACTAGGTTAGATGCAGTTAGTGCATCACCTTCTACATCCGTTGCTTGTACCAACAATTGTTCTTGGCTTAGCGTGATTGAGTTGTCTTCATCGACGCTGTAAGCCAAGCCACCCGATACTGGAGCATCATTGATTGGCAGAACATCAATGTTTGCCGTCGTCGAAGCGGTCGCACCATCTTCGTCCACGACTACAACATCAAGATTCACTTCACCATTGAAGTTTTGATTTGGTGCAAAGCTGAACGTACCATCACCATTGTCGGTAAAGATACCTTCGCTGCCACTGTAGCTTACGCTATCTAGTGCTACCTCACCTTCAATATCGGAAGAGTTTGCCAACAACTGTTCTGCACTGATGGTGATAACTTCATCTTCATCAATGGTGTAACTGGTTGTGCCTGCGATTGGTGGGTCGTTCACTTCAAGAACGGTAATTCCCGCTGTTGTTGTATCAACCGCGCCGTCCTCGTCAACCACGACAACATCTAGGCTAACATCGCCTGTAAAGTTTTCGTTTGGTGAGAAGGTGTAAGTACCATCGCCATTAATTTCTAGCACACCATCGTTACCGCTGTAGCTCACGCTGCTGATCGCAACATCACCCTCGATATCAGACGAATTAGCCAGTAGTTGCTCGTCACTGATGGTGATTGAGTTGTCTTCATGCACCGTGTAAGACGTGCTGCCTGCAACCGGTGGATCGTTCTCTGGCGTAACACTCACATCGATATTCGCGGTCACGGTGTCCATGCCATCAGAAACATCGAATGTAAAGTTCACATCACCATTGAAGTTCTCGTTTGGAGCAAAGCTGTAGGTACCGTCACCGTTATCGGTTAGGACACCGTCCGCACCAGTGTAAGTGACACCTTCAACCGATAGGTCATCGCCATCGATATCCGTTGCGCCATCAAGTAGGTCTTGATCAGTGAAGGTCAAGACGCCATCTTCACCAATGGTGAACGCTTGATCCTCAGGCTGCGGTAAGTCATTAACTGGGTTAACCGTTAGGTCAGCCGTTGCAACGATAGTATCGGTGCCATCGTTGATATCGAACGTGATATCAATGTCGCCATTGAAGTTCGCGTCAGGCGTAATGGTAAAGCTACCATCGTCATTAGCCGTAACCGTCGCATCACCGTCAACCACTAGGTTAGAAGCAGTTAGTGCATCACCTTCTACATCCGTTGCTTGTGCCAACAATTGTTCTTGGCTTAGCGTGATTGAGTTGTCTTCGTCGACACCGTAAGCCAAGTCACCCGATACCGGAGCATCATTGATTGGCAGAACATCAATGTTTGCCGTCGTCGAAGCGGTCGCACCATCTTCGTCCACGACTACAACATCAAGGTTCACTTCACCATTGAAGTGTTGGTTTGGTGCAAAGCTGAACGTACCATCACCATTGTCGGTAAAGATACCTTCGCTGCCACTGTAGCTCACGCTATCTAGTGCTACCTCACCTTCAATATCGGAAGAGTTTGCCAACAACTGTTCTGCACTGATGGTGATGACTTCATCTTCATCAATGGTGTAACTGGTTGTGCCTGCGATTGGTGGATCGTTCACCTCAAGAACGGTAATACCCGCTGTTGTTGTATCAACCGCGCCGTCCTCGTCAACCACGACAACATCTAAGCTAACATCGCCTGTAAAGTTTTCGTTTGGTGAGAAGGTGTAAGTACCATCGCCATTAATTTCTAGCACACCGTCGTTACCGCTGTAGCTCACGCTGCTGATCGCAACATCACCCTCGATATCAGACGAATTAGCCAATAGTTGCTCGTCACTAATGGTGATCGAGTTGTCTTCATGCACTGTGTAGGACGTGCTGCCCGCCACCGGTGGATCGTTCTCTGGCGTCACACTCACATCAATGTTGGCAGAGGTCGTATCCGTACCGTCTGACACATCGAACGTAAAGTTCACGTCGCCATTGAAGTTCTCGTTCGGTGCGAAGCTGTAAGTGCCATCACCATTATCGGTTAGGACACCGTCTGCACCTGTGTAAGTCACGCCTTCAACTGTTAGGTCGTCACCTTCTACATCTGTCGCGCCTGTTAACAAGTCAGCATCGGTAAAGGTAAGAAGACCGTCCTCACCCACGGTGAACGCTTGATCTTGTGGCTCTGGAGCGTCATTGACTGGTGTTACTGTTAAGTCGAGACCAGCCGCGACCACTTCTTCCCCGTCAGTCACATCGTAGGTGAACTCGATATCACCGTAGAAGTTCTCGCTTGGAGTAATGGTGAAGCTGCCATCCTCGTTCATTTCAACCGTCGCATTTTCATCATTGGTGCTTAGGTTGATTGCGCTCAGATCGTCACCATCAATATCAACAGCGTGCTCCAGTAACTGCTCTTGAGTTAGCGTAATGCTGTTGTCTTCGGCAGTGACTGCGCTGATGTCACCCGTCACTTCTGGTGCATCATTGGTTGGGGAGATATGAATCGTCACATCTTGCGTCGCTGTCGCTGTTGTACCTGTATCCACATCCGTAGAGGTTGCATTCACGGTTAGCGTCACATCGCCATTGAAGTCTGCAGAAGGAATAAACTCTAGCCCTTCTAGCTCGCCTGGTTGTAGTGACCAAGTACCATCACCATTATCAACACCCGCTGATAATGAGCTGCCTTCTGGCACATCTTCAATCAAGATAGCGAGGTTTTCTGAACCATCGGTATCGGTCAATGCTGCATCGATATCAAGCGGCACTGGTGTATCTTCGGTACCAATGATTTGGTAATCCGCGTCCGCTACCGTGATTTCAATGTTGTCGATGCCGAATGACTCGTCAGGAATACTTTGGTTTAGCGTAGAACCAAAGCCTAACTGAAGCTGACCGTCTTCCACCGGAACGGTTAAGTTCACTTGGTGTGCTTGGTCATTCCAACCACTGAAGCCTTCACGTTGAGAGGCTCCGTGGATCACTTCACCCACTTCATTACCGTTAGAATCGTAAAGCGTTGTCGTACCATCTTGAGTACGGAACGCGGAGTTTTCCAAGGTGGTTAGTTGTTCGCCGCCGACAAAGATTTGGAACGACTCGCCATCCCAAGAATCGATTTCGTAGAAGCTAAATGAGATATTCACTTCATTGACATCGCTTGGGATCTCGTAGGTTTTGCTGACCGCTTCATCACCGCCAGTGCCACCAATACGACCCAGCATATCGCCCGTTTCGAAGCCTTGAGAGCTTTCAGTGTTCGCGTTCCAACCGTTCGAGCCAGACTCGAAGTTATCAGACGCAATCACCAAGTCTGAAGCAATAGACAGCTCTGGCATATCAACCACAGATTGAACATCAATGTTCGCTTCTGCTGGCACGGTTGCGGTGCCATCGTTGACGTCAAACGTCACGTTCACGTTGCCATCGAAGTTTTCATTCGGAGCGAAGGTGTACGTGCCGTCACCGTTATCAACCAAAGTACCGCTGTCAGAAGCAACGTTTTCAACCGTTAGGTTATCACCATCGATATCACCTGCATTTTGCAGCAGTTGCTCTTCGGTGAAGGTGAAGCTTGTGTCTTCTTGCGTGACGAACTGTGGCTGACCAACCGTTGGTAGGTCGTTCACTGGGTTCACAGTCAGATCGGCAGTGGCTTGAATGGTCGCATCGCCGTCCGTAATGTCGAAGCTCAGATCAATGTCGCCATTGAAGTCCGCATCCGGTGTGATAGTGAAGCTGCCGTCATTATTCGCAACAACGGTCGCATTGCCGTCAACAGTGAGGTTAGATGCCGTTAGGTCATCGCCATCCACGTCGCCGGCTTGAGCAAGAAGCTGCTCTTGGCTTAGCGTGATAGAACCGTCTTCATCCACGCTGTATGCCAAATCACCTGATACTGGCGCATCATTGATTGGCAATACATCGATGCTTGCATTGGTTGACGCAGTTGCACCGTCTTCATCAACAACGACAACATTTAGGCTAACATCACCGTTGAAGTTTTCGTTTGGTGCGAAGCTGAATGTACCGTCGCCGTTGTCAGTAAAGATACCGTCGGAGCCGCTGTAGCTGACGCTATCAATCGCGACATCACCTTCAACGTCAGAAGCATTCGCCAATAGCTGCTCAGAGCTAATGGTGATGACTTCATCTTCGTTCACTGAGTAGCTGGTCGCGCCTGCGATTGGTGGATCGTTCACCTCAAGTACCGTAATACCTGCGGTGGTTGAATCCGTCGCACCGTCTTCATCGACAACCACAACGTCAAGGCTCACTTCACCATTGAAGTTCTCGTTTGGCGAGAAGGTGTAAGTGCCGTCACCATTGTCTTGGAACACGCCATCTGCGCCACTGTAGCTGACACTATCAATCGCGACTTCGCCTTCGACGTCAGATGAGTTAGCCAATAACTGCTCGTTACTGATGGTGATCGAATTGTCTTCGTGTACGGTGTAAGACGTGCTGCCTGCCACTGGTGGATCATTCTCTGGCGTCACGCTTACGTCGATATTTGCGGTCACGGTATCCGTGCCGTCAGAAACATCGAAGGTAAAGTTCACGTCGCCATTGAAGTTCTCGTTTGGCGCGAAGCTGTAAGTGCCATCACCGTTGTCGGTTAGGACACCATCTGCACCAGTGTAGCTCACACCTTCTACCGATAGGTCATCGCCATCGATATCCGTTGCGCCATCAAGCAGATCTTCATCAGTGAACAGCAAGACGCCATCTTCACCAATGGTGAACGCTTGATCTTCTGGCTGTGGTAGGTCGTTAACTGGATTAACCGTCAGGTCAGCCGTTGCAACAATAGTGTCGCTGCCGTCGTTGATGTCGAACGTGATATCAATGTCGCCATTGAAGTTCGCATCAGGCGTAATGGTAAAGCTGCCATCATCGTTTGCCGTAACCGTTGCATCACCGTCAACCACTAGGTTAGTTGCGGTTAGCGCGTCCCCTTCTACATCCGATGCTTGAGCAAGAAGCTGCTCTTGGCTAAGTGTAATTGAATTGTCTTCATCGACACTGTAAGCCAAGTTGCCCGATACTGGTGCATCGTTGATTGGCAATACATCGATGTTTGCGTTAGTTGCCGCAGTTGCACCGTTTTCATCAACAACCACAACATCGAGGCTCACATCGCCATCGAAGTTGGCGTTTGGTGCGAAGCTGAATGTACCGTCACCGTTATCGGTAAAGATACCGTCGGAGCCGCTGTAGCTCACACTATCAATCGCAACTTCACCTTCAACGTCAGAAGCGTTCGCCAATAACTGCTCAGAGCTAATAATGATGACTTCGTCTTCGTTCACTGAGTAGCTGGTCGCGCCTGCGATTGGTGGATCGTTCACCTCAAGTACTGTAATACCTGCGGTAGCTGAATCCGTTGCACCGTCTTCATCGACCACGACAACATCTAGGCTCACTTCGCCATTGAAGTTCTCGTTTGGCGAGAAGGTGTACGTACCGTCACCATTGTCTTGGAACACACCATCTGTGCCGCTGTAGCTCACGCTATCAATCGCCACTTCGCCTTCTATATCAGACGAGTTAGCCAACAGCTGTTCGTTACTAATGGTGATCGAGTTGTCTTCATGCACTGTGTAAGATGTGCTACCTGCCACTGGTGGATCGTTCTCTGGTGTGACTGCCACATCGATATTCGCAGTCACGGTGTCCGTGCCATCGGAAACATCGAAGGTGAAGTTCACATCACCATTGAAGTTCTCATTCGGTGCGAAGCTATATGTACCATCGCCATTGTCAGTTAGGACACCGTCCGCGCCTGTGTAAGTGACACCTTCTACCGATAGATCATCGCCATCGATGTCCGTTGCACCATCCAACAGGTCTTGATCAGTGAAGGTCAACACACCATCTTCACCAATGGTGAACGCTTGATCTTGAGGCTGCGGCAAATCATTAACTGGGTTAACGGTTAGGTCCGCCGTTGCAACAATAGTGTCGCTGCCGTCGTTGATATCGAACGTGATATCAATGTCGCCATTAAAGTTCGCATCTGGCGTGATAGTGAAGCTACCATCGTCGTTTGCCGTAACCGTTGCATCACCGTCAACCACTAGGTTAGACGCAGTCAGCGCATCACCTTCTACATCCGATGCTTGAGCAAGTAGCTGCTCTTGGCTAAGTGTGATTGAGTTGTCTTCGTCGACGCTGTACGCCAAGTTACCCGAAATTGGTGCATCATTGATTGGTAAAACATCGACTGTGATGTAAGTATCGACCTCTGCGCCGTCTTCATCACGAATGGTCACATCCAACTGCACTTGACCATTGAAGTTTTGATTCGGTGCAAAGCTACAAGTACCATCGCCGTTTACTGAGAAGATGCCATCTGGACCGTCGTAGCTGATGCCAACTAGCTCAACATCCCCTTCAACATCCGAAGCATTCAGTAGCACTTGCGACTCACTAAAGGTCAGAACTTGGTCTTCATCGATAGTGTATGCAGTAGGACCTGCGATTGGTGGGTCATTTACCTCAATCACAGTAATGCCAGCAGTGGTAGAGTCCGTTGCACCATCTTCATCGACAACGACAACATCTAGGCTCACCTCGCCGCTGAAGTTCTCGTTTGGTGAGAAGGTGTAAGTACCATCACCATTGATTTCCAGCACACCATCGTTACCGCTGTAGCTCACGCTATCAATCAATACATCGCCTTCAATATCCGATGAGTTCGCTAATAGCTGTTCATCACTGATGGTAATCGAATTGTCTTCATGGACGGTGTAAGCCGTGCTGCCTGCAACCGGTGGATCGTTCTCTGGCGTAACTGTAACATCGATATTTGCCGTCACGGTATCCGTACCATCGGAAACATCGAAAGTGAAGTTCACGTCGCCATTGAAGTTCTCGTTTGGTGCGAAGCTATATGTGCCATCACCATTGTCAGTAAGAACACCATCTGCGCCTGTGTAAGTGACGCCCTCAACAGATAGGTCATCCCCTTCAATATCGGTAGCACCTGTTAGCAGATCCGCATCAGTAAAGGTCAGCACACCATCCTCACCAACGGTGAACGCTTGATCTTGTGGCTCTGGCGCATCATTGACTGGTGACACCAATAACTCAAGGTTGGTAGAGACAACATCATCGCCGTCAGACACATCGAACGTAAAGGTGATATCACCATTAAAGTCCGCATCTGGCGTTAAGGTGTAAGTACCGTCGCCATTGTCTGTGATGGTGATGTTTTCATCATCCGTTGCCAAATTCAGCGCTGTCAGTTGGTCTCCATCCAAGTCACGCGCATTAGCAAGCAAATCTTCTTGCGTAATTAGGATTGAACCATCTTCTTCAACCATCGCTGAAACAGGCAATGCTTCAGGCGCATGTTCAATGTGGGCACCTGTTGCATTGACATAGATGGTTTGAGAAACGGTTTCAGAATCATTATTTGATAGCTCTGTTGCCGTTGCCGTTACATTGATTTCTAGCTGTTGGTTAAAGTCTTCTGGCAATTGAATCTGTAGCTCTTGTTCAATTGCTGTGGTTGGAAGCGTTACAGAACCATCTGGACCGACTGTAACTTCACCGCTGTAGATCTGGCTGTTCACTTCACCTACATCAATGGTGAAGTTGAAGTCGGTGTAATCGGCATCGCCGCCACCGTAGAGATCTTCAAAGCCGTAAACCAGTTCACCGTCTTCGTTCACAGTAGTTCGGGTATGTTCAATGCCATCTTGGTTGAGCTCTGAGCTTGAACCTCCATGGAAGACTGCATCACCAAATTGGCTTTGAATCACGGTTTCAGAACCATCAGCACCCACAAACACGAGTTGTGGGTCGACCGTATCCATGTTCGCAGTAGAGCCATCTGCCGCACGGAACTCATACTGACCATCTTGCATGGATGCAAAGTCATTGAAGTTATGACCGTTAGGAATCAAGAATAGGTTGAAGCTTTCCCCTTCCGAGATTTGGAAGCTGAACTGATCTTGTCCCGGAATGAGGTCACCGCCTCCGCCAACTTGAGAGGCGTTTTCGTACACCACTTCAACGCCCGTGATATTGCCGTCTTCATCAACTTTGTAATAGCCAGCTGCGTTTTGGTAACCCGCGGTTTCACCTTCAAAGGTAACCGTGATTTCAGTATCGTTAAAACTGGTGATACCGTTGTCTTGATCGTTAAGTACCCCTTCGTTGTCGTAGCTGATCACCGAACCTTCTGGAACGCCATCAACGGTCACAGTCAGCGTTTCTGACAAGTCTTGGTCAACCAATGCTGCGGCGATGTTCACTTCAACAATACCGCCTGGCTCAACCAAGATCGCTTGGTCATCCACGTTTCGACCATCGCCATCAGTGATGACTAGGTCTGGCGCATCTGCCACGGCTTCGATAAGGACATTAATGTCTTGCTCAACTTCATCAGTGCCGTCAGAAACCGTAAAGCTGAACTGCAAGTCACCACTGAAGTGCTCTTCTGGTACGAAGCTAAATGTACCGTCACCGTTGTCCGTTACAGTACCTTCATCACCCGAGTAGTTAATGCTGGTAACGGTGAGGTCATCACCATCAATATCAATCGCGCCACTTAGCAGATCTTCTTGCGTGAACAGGATGCTGCCATCCTCTTCAATTTGGTACATGCCAGGCGCAACAATTGGAATGTCATTGACTGGATTCACCGTCAATGTCATTTCATTAGCAACACTTAGTTCACCGTCACTCACTTCATAAGTGAATGCAATGTCACCATTGAAGTTTTCCGACGGTGTCACCGTGAAGGTGCCGTCGCCGTTGTCCACGATAGAGGCATTCGGATCATTGGTTTCTAGTGCCGTTGCGTATAGTTCATCACCATCTTGATCGCTGGCGTTTTCAAGCAGCATTTCTTGTGTCACGAGGATAGAGCCATCCTCGTCCACGTCTGCCACGATTGGTGCTGCTTCTGGTGCGTCGTTGACGAACTCAACTTTCAAGTCGATGTTTGCCGCCACCACATCGGTGCCATCGCTCACATCAAACGTGAGGTCAACATTACCAAAGAAGCCCTGCTCTGGCGTTAACGTGTAAGTGCCATCGCCATTGTCTGTCACTTGAACCGTGTCGCTTAAACTCGTCACGTTAACAACAGACAGATCATCGCCTTCGATGTCCGTCGCTTGAGCCAGCAGCTCTGCTTCAGTAATCGTGATAGCCTCGCCATCTTCTGTAGTGAAGGACAAATCAGGTACATCTGGCAGGTCGTTCACTGGATTAACGGTGAGGTTTAGATCCGCGGCGACGGTTTCGATCGCGTCAGTTACGTCATAAGTAAATTCGATTTCACCAAAGAAGTTTTCGCTCGGTGTAATCGTAAAGCTACCATCAGCGTTCTCAACGATGGTTGCATTAGGATCGTTGGTCGACAGGTTCACCGCTTCAAGGTTGTCACCATCCACGTCCGTCGCGTTCGCCAACAAGTCTTCTTGAGTGATGGTAATTGAGCCATCTTCATCGACGACCGCATCAACAGGACCGCTGACCTCTGGACCTTCGTTGACGATCTCAACATCGATCTTCGCAGTGCTTGGTGCACTTGCTTGACCATCGCTGATGTCGAAGGTCAAGTTCACTTCACCGTAGAAGTTCGAAGTTGGCTCGAAGGTAAAGGTGTTGTCGCCGTTATCTGTCAACGTACCTTGTGACTGGTCAACAAGCAGCAGATTCTCGATATGCAGAATGTCGCCATCCACATCAGTCGCACCTGATAACAGGTCTTTTGCTTCGATGATGATGGTGCCGTTTTCTAGCATTTGAGTATGCAGCGGTGCACCAGGAACTGGCACATCGTTGACCGGAATAACGGTCAGATCTAGATGGGTATCGACTTCATCGGTGCCATCGAAGACTTTGTAGTCAATGTCGACTTCACCATTGAAGTTTTCATTCGGCATAAAGGTGTAAGTGCCGTCGCCATTGTCGACAAGCTCACCGTTGTCACCACTGTAAGAGATATCAGAGATAGACAGCGCATCGCCTTCTACATCACTTGCATTCGCAAGCAGGTCGTCCGCGCTAAACGTAATGCCCACATCCTCATCAGTCGACAATACAATCGGACCAGAAACGATTGGCGCATCGTTTACTGCTTCGAAGTTGATGTTGATGATGTTGTCGTCAGTGAGTTCACCATCCGTAACTTGGTAGCCAAGCTCAATCTCACCGTAGAAGTTCTCATCTGGTGTGACTGTCCATGTACCATCGCCGTTGTCGGTTAACGTAGCGTGCTCCGCGTTATCCCCCACCAGCTCTAGGTTTTGAATATCAAGTACATCACTATCGATATCACTCGCTTGTGCGAGAAGCTGCTCTTCTGTGATTACCACAGAGGCAAACTGCGTAGAACCTTCGGTATCAATGGTCACATTTGGTAGATCAGCAGTCAGTTCGATTTCACTGTCACCTTCACGGATATTCAATTCTACCGTTTCAGTGATTTCCGTGCCATCCACGCCAATAGATGTGAACACCGCTTCATCATGACAAGTTTGCGAAACCGTCATGTTTTGAACCACGTATGTACCGTTACCTTGAATCGTACCTAACTCAAAGTAAGACACCGGCTCGTTCACCGTTAGGGTGTAATCCGTCTCATAGCTACCACGATCTTCTTTGTGGTAAGTCATCGAATCGATCAAATCACCATCGGAGTTGAATGCGCGAATTTCGACTTCGGTAAAGTGGCGAGACTCTTCCATAAACCAGCCGCCTAGACCATCTAGGTGGAAGCTGATTTCGTTGATGTCTTGACCTTCAACGCTCACAGTCAGTTTTTCATCACCACTCAAGCCTTGGCGGTCAGTATCGCCAATACCGTGACCGATGTGTGTTTTACCATTCCACGCACCGAGTGGGTCATCATTACTTTGAACGGTAACTTTCAAATCACCATCAACAAACTCACGTGTGTAAGGGTCAACAGCAGTACCCCAATCATCGAGGCTAGCGTTGTCGTCAAAGGTACCAATTTGACTCGTATGCGTACCGTTCGCTAATGCATCATCATTTGGAATGAAGCGCACTTCCGTGTCTGCAGGAACCTCCTGCCCGACTTCTAGCTGTACCCATTCGTCATTTAGATTTGCTTCAATGATGCCGTTTTCAGGGGCTTGGTCGAGACGTAACGCAGGCTCTTCACGCAGAGAAACACCCACTGTTTGGTCTTCTTCCGCTTGAATAAAGATCTCGTCGCCCGCTTCTGGCGCATCGTTGACAGGGTTAACGGTCAGATCCAGCGTGGTCAAAACATCATTTTCGCCATCGCTGATGTTGTAAGTGAAGTCCAACTCACCGTTAAAGTTTTCGGTGTGCGTAATGGTGAAAGAACCATCGTCGTTGGCTACGATCGTCGCATCTGGGTCATTGGTTTGTAGATTGCTGGCAACAAGGTCATCACCTTCAATGTCTGTCGCATTCGCAAGCAATTGTTCTTGCGTGATGGTGATGGCGTTATCTTCATCCACTTCAGCTTGAATGCCTGACGTTTCTGGTGCGTCGTTCACCGCGATAACATCGATGCCTGCGGTTGTTGTATCCGTTGCACCATCTTGGTCGATGACCGTAACGTCGAGCGAAATGTTACCGTCAAAGTTCTCATTTGGCGTAAAGGTATATGTGCCGTCGCCATTGTCCACGAAGCTACCGTCGTTACCAGAGTAGCTAACATTCGCCAAGGCTACGTCGCCTTCCACATCAGAAGAGTTGGCTAACAACTGCTCGTCACTAATGGTGATTTGACCATCTTCTTGAACCGTGTAAGACGTAGAACCTGCCACCGGTGGATCGTTCACTGGTGTCACGCTGACATCAATGAATGCTGGTGTTGAACCTGTGCCGTCAGACACATCGAATGTGAACTGAACATCACCGTTGAAGTTCTCATTCGGCGCGAAGCTATAAGTGCCATCACCATTATCGGTAAGCACACCGTCCGCACCTGTGTAGAGTACGTTTTCGATAGACAGATCATCGCCGTCAATATCCGATGCGCCTTCCAATAGGTCTGCATCCGTGAACAGCAAGGTGCCATCTTCTTCTACCGTGAACTGTTGATCTTGCGCTTGTGGCAAGTCATTCACAGGATTAACCGTAATATCCAGACCAACTTGTACCGAGCCACCATCGTTATCAATGATATCGAAGGTCAGATCTAGGTCACCGTTGTAGTTTTCATCCGGAGTGATGGTGTAGCTGCCATCATCGTTGTATTGAATTGTCGCGTTGTCATCTGTCGATAGATTGATGGCTTCAAGGTTCTCGCTATCAATATCGCCCGCTTTGGCAAGCAACTGCTCTTGGCTTAACGTAATTGAGCTGTCTTCGTTGATGGTGTAAGCCAAATCGCCCGATACTGGTGGATCGTTGATTGGCAATACATCGACATTGATGTGCGTATCAACGGTTACCCCATTCTCATCTTGAATGGTCACATCCAACTGAACTTGGCCATTGAAGTTCTCGTTTGGCGCAAAGCTACAAGTACCATCGCCATTAACGGTAAAGATACCATCCGAGCCTTCATAGCTGATGCCAACAAGCTCTACATCGCCCTCGATATCAGATGCGTTGGCAAGAATTTGTGACTCACTGAATGTCAGTACTGAATCTTCGTCAACCGTGTAAGACGTTGGACCGGCAACTGGAGGGTCATTCACTTCAATGACCGTAATGCCTGCGGTCGTTTCGTCAATCGCACCTTGCTCATCCGCCACAATCACATCAAGGCTGATATCACCGCTGAAGTTCTCATTCGGCATGAAGGTGTAAGTGCCGTCACCGTTGTCTTGGAATACGCCATCGGTGCCTGAATAAGTCACGCTATCGATAGACACCGCACCTTCCACATCCGAAGAGTTAGCCAGAAGCTGCTCGTCAGAAATGGTAATCGCATTATCTTCATCAACCGTGTAAGACGTTGAACCCGCAACCGGAGGATCGTTCACTGGAGTGACGCTCACGTCCACATTGGCAGGTACGGTTTCAGTGCCGTCAGAAACACCAAAGCTAAAGCTGACATCACCGTTGAAGTTTTCGTTTGGTGCAAAGGTGTAAGTACCATCACCGTGGTCAGTCAGCACACCATCGCTGCCTGTGTAGCTAATGCCATCAACCGTTAAGTTATCACCATCAATATCGGTCGCGCCAGCAAGTAGGTCCGCGTCGGTAAACTGCAGCGTGCCGTCTTCTTCAACGCTGAACTGCTGGTCTTGAGGCACAGGAAGATCGTTAACTGGATTAACCGTTAGATCCGCCGTTGCTTGGATAGTGTCTGTGCCGTCCGTAATGTTGAATTGGATATCAATGTCACCATTAAAGTCCGCATCTGGTGTAATCGTGAAGCTGCCATCATCGTTCGCTGTAACGGTTGCGTTTCCATCGACAGTCAAATCGCTAGCAGTCAGGTCATCGCCTTCAATATCAGACGCTTGAGAAAGAAGCTGCTCTTGGCTGAGTGTAATCGCACCGTCTTCATCAACGCTATAAGCCAAATCACCCGATACTGGCGCATCATTGATTGGCAATACATTCACATTGATGACGGTATCAACTTCTGCTCCATCTTCATCTCGAATGGTGACATCAAGTTGAACTTGTCCGTTAAAGTTCTCGTTTGGCGCGAAGCTGCACGTGCCATCATCGTTAACGGTGAAAATGCCATCCGGACCATCGTAACTAATGCCAACAAGCTCTACATCACCTTCCACATCAGAGGCATTCAACAGCACTTGCGACTCACTAAACGTCAGAACTGAATCTTCATCAATAGTGTAAGAAGTTGGTCCAGCGACTGGTGGATCGTTCACTTCCAGTACTGTAATGCCAGCAGTGGTGACATCCGTTGCGCCTTCTTCATCAGCGACGACAACATCAAGCGTCACTTCACCATTAAAGTTTTCATTTGGAGAGAAGGTGTACGTACCGTCACCATTGATTTGCAACACACCATCGCTGCCAGAGTAGCTCACGCTATCAATCGAGACATCCCCTTCTAAATCCGAAGAATTTGCCAACAGTTGCACGTCAGAAATGGTAATAGAGTTGTCTTCGTGAACCGTGTAAGACGTTGAACCAGCCACCGGAGGATCATTCACCGGAGTGACACTCACATCTACATTCGCTGAAACCGTATCTGTGCCATCAGATACGTCGAAGCTGAAGTTTACATCGCCATTGAAGTTCTCATTTGGCGCAAAGCTATACGTGCCATCGCCATTGTCAGTTAGAACGCCGTCGGTGCCTTCATAGCTGATTCCCGTTACAGAAAGGTCATTGCCTTCAATGTCGGTAGCACCTGCAAGCAGATCCGCATCAGTAAATTGCAGTGTGCCGTCCTCTTCCACACTGAATTGTTGGTCTTGAGGAACCGGCAGATCGTTGATTGGATTAACGGTTAGGTCAGCGGTTGCTTGAACGGTATTCGTGCCATCTGAGATATCAAAGCTGATGTCGATATCACCATTAAAATCTGCGTCCGGCGTGATGGTGAAGCTACCATCGTCATTTTGAGTTACCGTCGCGTTGCCATCTACCGAAAGATTAGATGCCGTCAGTGCATCGCCTTCCACATCGGAAGCTTGCGACAACAACTGCTCTTGGCTCAAACGAATCGAGCCATCTTCGTCCACCGAGTAAGCAAGATTGCCAGACACTGGCGCATCATCGACTGGTGCAACACTGACATCAATGTTGGCAGAAACCGTATCTGTGCCGTCGGACACATCAAAGCTGAAGTTTACGTCACCATTGAAGTTTTCATTTGGTGCAAAAGTGTAAGTCCCATTACCGTTGTCGGTCAGGATGCCGTCACCACCGTCGTAGCTTACGCCCTCAACTGTTAGGTTATCGCCTTCAATATCCGTTGCGCCAGTAAGCAGGTCTGCGTCCGTAAAGATCAGCGTGCCATCTTCTTCCACGCTGAACTGTTGGTCTTGAGGAACAGGCAGATCGTTGATTGGATTAACGGTTAGGTCAGCGGTTGCTTGAACGGTATTCGTGCCATCTGAGATATCAAAGCTGATGTCGATATCACCATTAAAATCTGCGTCCGGCGTGATGGTGAAGCTACCATCGTCATTTTGAGTTACCGTCGCGTTGCCATCTACCGAAAGATTAGATGCCGTCAGTGCATCGCCTTCCACATCGGAAGCTTGCGACAACAACTGCTCTTGGCTCAAACGAATCGAGCCATCTTCATCCACCGAGTATGCAAGATTGCCAGATACTGGTGCATCGTCGACTGGCGTAACGCTTACATCAATGTTGGCAGAAACCGTATCCGTGCCGTCGGACACATCAAAGCTAAAGTTCACATCGCCATTGAAGTTTTCATTTGGCGCAAAAGTGTAAGTCCCATTACCGTTGTCGGTCAGGATGCCGTCGCCACCGTCGTAGCTTACGCCCTCAACTGTTAGGTTATCGCCTTCAATATCCGTTGCGCCAGCAAGCAGGTCAGCATCGGTGAAGATCAGCGTACCATCCTCTTCAATCTCAAAGGTTTTATCTTCCGGCACTGGTGCGTCATTGATTGGACGAACAGTTAAATCAATCGAGCTAGAAATGGTTTCTTGACCATCACTGATATCAAACGTTAAGTCGAGTTCACCATTAAAATCTGTATCAGGTGTGACGGTATAAGTGCCATCACCATTATCCACAACCGATGCATTAGCACCCACTTGCACGTTGAATGCGGCAAGATTATCGCCATCAACATCACTCGCGTACCCGAGAAGTTGTTCTTGAGTGAAGGTAATAGTGCCATCTTCATCCATGATGTATGCCAGATCTTGCCCTACTTCTGGCGCGTCATTTTCACCTTCGACTTTAATTTGGAACGTTTCGCTCGTAGTTTCGGAGTCGAAATCGTCTTCTACTTGCGTCGTGGTTTCTTCGCTGGTGTCTTGTACATCCACCGCGAAGCTCTCTTCAGTGGTTTCTGAATCTAGCTCGTCACCACCTTGAGAACCTTCAGAGTCTGAAGAAGCACTTGGCGCAGATGAAGTTTGTACCGCTTGTCCTTGCGCTTCATTGCCTTCTGCGTCCGAACCACCTTCAGAGCCAGAGGCATCACCACCACCGACCGCTTGGGCACCCGCCCCAGAATCCGAACCACCGCTGCCCAGAGCCTCGTCACCTGATTCTCCGCTAGAAGCTACACTATCAACAACATTGGATTGTGCAGCGTCAGAGTCGCTGCTACTTTCAGTATCCTCTTCTTGAACTGCGCCACCCGAGCTCACTGCTTCTTCTTCCGTACCCGCGCCACTAGGATTTTCTTCCATCGCACGATTGGCTTCATCAACAGCATCTGCACTTTCAGCACCAGTCGCTACAGTCGAAGAGACGGTCGACTGCTGTTTTTCTTCTTTTGTCCCCGTATCCTTCGTTTCTGTTTGCTCTACCGCATCGTTAAGCTTTTCATTGTCTTTTTCTTGATTAGTGTCGCCTGCCATTACAGCCTCCGTTGCTTTTAGCTAACTGATCGTATTTAGAGGCAGTAAAGGACACCATTTTTAGAAACCAACTTTTTTATACAACTTTTTTCATACCTTTCGAGTTCCATAAAAACAAAAAAATTTGAAAACCCAGTATAAAGATCCTTACTTGTTGTCATTAAAGCAATTAGTGCGGTGGGATAATGATAAATATGACAAATCTGTTGCGCTCAGTCGACAACAGCCATAAGGGGCTGCAATTGCTATTAGGCGATTTTTACCAAGATTTCAGTGATGCAGGGATTGATATTGAGATGCTGCATAAACAAAACCGTTTTGAAGCACTCAGATGTTATTCAAAAAGGCTAAAAACCATTCTCGTCTTGTTATGTGATGACGACTTACCACCAAAATTGGCAAAGCTTGAACACTTAAACAAACACCATTTCCCTGCTCCTAATGAATTGATTGAGGACGTTAAAACCGAGCTTAACAACGTAAACAAACAAATTAGCCAGCTGTTAAAAATCGAAAATTCAATCGATAGCCGCACAGGTAGTGAATCGTAGGGGTGGCTCATGAGTAATAAGCAAATAGAACATCACCTCAAAAAGGCGCTCGTTTCGAACAACGAAGCTTCGAAGGTAACAGCAGACGATACAATCGTGCTAGCCAGTGCAATGACCAGCGTACACAAAACCTTGCTGGTTATCTTTTTGCTTTCCATGGTGGCTATCGCCGTGGCATCTCAGGCTCGTATCGACATTGTGGTGTCGGTGCGCGGTGAGCTATTGCTCGAATCTGACATCGAAAAAGTGCAACACCTTGAAGGCGGTATTCTAGAAGAAATGCTAGTGCGCAAAGGCGAAGTGGTTTATGAAGGTCAGCCTATTGCACGCCTTCGCTCTCTGGATAGAAACACTCAACTTGATACGGTAAACACAGAGATCATTCAGCTTGAGCTAGACAAGATTCGTTACGAAAGCCTGCGCGATATGGTGGAACCCGATTTTTCTGCCTACATCGAAAAGTACCCAGAATTAGTGCAAGTCAACATGAATACCTGGCAGCAAGAGTTTTCTAAAAACCGTTCCAATGAAGAGTTGATCACTCACGATATCCAACATAAGAATTCGCTTATTGATTCAATGCTCAAGCGCCGTAAAAGCTCCGAGAACCAGCTCTCCTTGATACGCAAGCAGCTCAATATTAAGAACACCTTGTACAAAGAGGAAATGGCGTCTTACGTCGATGTTCTGAATATGCAGGTTCAAGAGTCAAACATGGTGCGTGAGATAGAAAACCTTGATGAGTCGGTCATGAATGAGCGCTTCCAACTCGACAAACTAGAGAAGCAGTACCGAGACTTGGTGGAGAATCGTAATGCCGAGTATCAAGCACAAATCATTCAAGCAAACAAGGACTTAAAGTTGAAACGTATATTACGTCCTCAACACTCAGATAAAGTGGATCGCCTCGTGGTTTACGCCCCTATTGACGGTGTAGTAGATAAAGTGCACTTCAACTTCCGCTCCGCTGTGATACCGCCAGGTGAAAGCATCGCGGACATTGCACCGATCAATAACGCCCTTCATGGAGAGGCGAAGATCCCGCGTAAAGACATGGGTTTTGTAGAAATCGGACAAGCGGTCAAAGTGAAGATGGATACCTACAACTTTGCCAAATACGGATTTTTGGAAGGTCGAATTGCATCGATCAGCCGTTCTTCTTATGAAGAAGAAGACGCTGAATTCTACCTCGCGGAAATCCAAATCAGTCAAAACTATCTAGAGCGCGGAGGCACACAATACAAGCTGTCCCCTTATATGGAGTTTACCGCAGACGTGAAAACAGGTTCACGCCGGGTTATCGAATACGCAGCGAAGCCGGTTATGTCGGCTATCGAAGACGCATTCGATGAGAGGTGATGGATGAGTAGCAAACCTTCTTACAATATTTCCGTTCCTGTTATGCGCCTAAGCATTGCTTTCAGCTTGATGCTGGCTGCCCTCGCCTTTTATTTGTATATCTCTTGGGACAAAGTGGATTCAGTCGAGAAAGTGCAAAACGCGCCTCTGTTGGTTCAAGCTCAACAGCTCAACCAAACTATCGAGTTTGATATTCAAACGCTTCAACGCTGTTTAAGCGCACGTTATTGCAGTACAACAGAGCTTGATTTTGAGGTTCTGAAAGACGAAATTGACCAATTTAAGTCGCTCGCGTCACTCAACAAAACCGAGTTTAGCTTGGTGGGCGCGACCGAATACACGCAGCTTGAACTGGCAATCAATCGGTTCTCAGACAGCCAAAAAACACGCGACGATGTGTTGGCACTGTACCTCTCGCTCACCAATAACTACCTACAAATGGACGACAACTACCGGACCATATTTAACAACCATGCGAGCGACCTAATGATGGAGAAAAACGAGTTCTTCATTTGGTTGTTTGTGGTCGTTGTCGTACTGGTTGGTATCGCAGTGCTATCGAACTTGGTGGCAATCCTTAAACTGAAAAAATCCAGCTCGAATGAGCGAGACATTGACCAAGAATTCGATGAGCTTTATCAAGAACTCAAACTACTGGATTTACAAAGGTTGGAAGAGTTGCTGAATGAAGTGAGCATCAATCCTAAGCAGCGTCAGATCTACTCACACCTAAAACTGATTTTCAGCAAACTCGAAGAGCAAAAACGCAATAACGATCTATACAAGCAGCTCTATGCTCTGATTGGTTACGAGATTCGTGGCATCACCAACACCATTAACGGCGGCGTGCAATATCTCGTTCAAGAGACCGATGAGAGCGGCGTGTTGATGGCGCAAGATATAACCTCGGCTGCCAATACCCTGTCTGAATTGGCAGAGAACTACAACCGACTCATTTCACAAGGGACCGAGAGCAAATCGAAAGAGTTTTCACTGCTGAATGTACTGTCTGAATTGATGATTCACATCAGTTCCAAAGTGCAGCGAAATGAAGGTGAGCTAGACTGCTTTATCTCAGATAACTTACCAAACCGTGTTGAAGGACAATCCACCAGCTTATTCTGGGTGTTGTTCCTACAGCTATCAAATGCCATCCAACTCAAAGCCGACAAGAAACTGTTTGTCACCATTGAATCAGGTGCGGCGTCAGACATTGAAAATACCCGCCTGACCATCAATCTAAACTTCTTAACCACGCTGGATGTGCCACTTGCCAAGCTCAATACCCTACACTGGAGCGACCATAAACAGCACACTGCAACCAAAGACGATTTGGCGAAAAGCGTGTTGAAAGATTATGGCTATTACGAGAGCCATTGGTATCAATCGGGCAATCAGGAACGTTTTCAAATTCAGCTCGATTTGAAAGCCAAAAGCTTCCACACCGAGAAAACTCGCTTCGACAATAAGCGTTTGTTGCTGTGTGCCAACTCTCAGCTGCGCATTGATGTGATGAACAAAATGCTGGTCAACTTAGGATTAGAGATCACACCAATTCGAACGCCGAACGAGCTCTTCTCTGCTGCAAAAACCTTTGGCGAATACGACGCCATCATGCTGACTGACACGTTCGAGCCAAACAAGCTGCCCTCACTGAGCAAAACAGTGAAATCGCAACTGCGCAATCACCCGAACACCAAGTTGCTGCTCTCGGTCACTAGCACTCAGCAAGCGCAAGAGAGCCATACCTTTGTCGACAAGATTCTGAACTCCCCAGCGATTCCGTATGAGTTTATCCCCAATCTTTTAGCAATCATGGAAGCGGAAGCCTCAGAAGATCAGATGGAGAACAGCTCATTCCTGATTGTGGAAGATGACCGTGTTCAACAGATTCTACTCAAACGTATTTTGAGCAAGCAAGAATACGAAGCCGACACCGTTGGCGATGGCGCAGACGCTGTTCAGCACTTCATGAATCAGCGCTCGGACATCATTTTTATGGACTGCATCATGCCTGGCATGGGCGGTATTGAAGCAACCAAACGCATTCGACAATACGAACAAGAGAGCGGACAAAACCCTTGCACCATCATAGGCGCGACAGCATTGACCAGCAGTAATGAACACCAAGCTTGTATCGAAGCTGGAATGGATTACGTGATCAGCAAACCTTATAAAAACGACGAAATCATCAAGGTGATCAACAAGTATGTGGCGGTACAGAAACTTAACTAGCTGCGTATTGGCAGCGCTTACATTGAGCAATGCTCCTTCGGCAATGGCGACCACCTTGCTTGAGGCGGTCAAACTCGGCTTGGAAAACAATTTATCTCTGCGCGCTAGTGACAAAGGCGTGGAAGAAAACGAATACAACATCGACATTAGCCGTTCTAAGTTCCTGCCTTCTTTAAACGGTGCCGCTGATACAACATGGAATGAAAACGAGACCATATTAACGGGAACACCAGATAAACGTTCAAGCTACAACTCAAATAGCTACAGCGTGTCTTTATCGCAATCGGTGTTTAACCTTGGCGACATCTTCAAATACGGCACCGCGAAGCTGGATTTCAACATTGAGGAAATCAAACACGAGAACAAAATCCAGAGCACCATTTCTGAAATCGCGACGCAATATTTCGAATACCTCAAAAACAACGCGCAAATCAAAGCCACCCAAGTAGAACTTAAATCGTCTGAAACACGTGAGCGCCAAATGCGTCGCAACGTGGAACTTGGCAACACTGCGGCGAGCGAGTTGTATGAGGTAATTGCCCAGAAAGAAGGCATTGCCAATCGCTTAAGAACCTTAGAGAAAGACCGGCGCGTAATTTTGAACGGTTTAGAGATTCAAGTTCAATACCCAGTCACCCCATCACAAGACATCTACGAAAGTGTTCCCTTGGAGGAAATCAGCGAATCCGAACAACGTGAGATTCTTGAACAAGCTTTGAAGCTCAATAACGACTTATTGGTTGCGAAGAAAACCGTCGAGCGCAGCCGAAGAGGCTTGAAAGAAAGCGGTTCAAACTTTGTGCCGACCGTATCGCTCTCTGCCAGTTACCGTTACGACGATGCGAACAACTATGACCGAACCGACCCAACCGCAACAGGGGACAGTAACTCGACCAGCGTCGGGTTGAACTTGAATGTGCCAATTTTCTCCGGCGGTTCGGATTACTACGGTTATCAAAAATCGTCGACTGCCATCGAGCGAACCGAGCTGCTGTACCAAGATTCATTGTTCGCGACGCGCAATAGCGTTAACACCTCAGTACTCAACATTAACGACTTCTCCCGCGCCATCAGCAGTTACGAGAACATCATCCGTGCCAACTACGCTTCCTACAAAGGCATTCAACGCGCCTATCAGCTTGGTACGCGAACCATTACCGACTTACTGGCAGCGGAAAGTAAACTGTTCAGCGCACTACGTGATTACGAGAGCGCGCGCTATGACTACATCATTGAATCGATCAATCTTGAGCAAATCAAAGGCATGCTATCGGTTCAATCTATAGAAAGCATCATGCAGTTGATGAGCGATATCGAAGGCAGAAGCAATCAAGACTTAGTTCCAAAACACCTTCTCTCTAAACCATCGATTAAGAAAGGAGGTCGCAATGCAAACTGAGCACTTTTCCCAGAAGATTAACTTTGCTGACAAGTGTTATCTGACTTTCTCAACGGTCATCTCAACACTGTTTGGTTTAGTGCTGCCCTTTTCGATTCTTATTATCTTTGACCGTGTTTTACCTAACCAAGCCAAAGACACGCTGTTTCTTCTGTTTGCCATTATCTTGGTCACCATCTTCCTCGACTATCACTTAAAGAATCAGGAAGAGAAGATTTCGTCGGTGATCATGAAGCAATTCGAAACCAACTTAACCAACAAGGTGTTTCAATCAATCTGTTTGGCTGAGATATCGAAGTTTCGTCGTCTAGAACCCGGTGAATACCTAGAGCGTATTGCGACCATTCCAGAGATTAAATCCTTCTTTGGCGGAGAATCTGTACGGGCATTGATCAACCTTGCCGTCAGTATACTGACCATTCTGATTATCGGTCTGATCAACATCTGGGCAGGGGTGACCATCTTGCTCGCCTCCATCATTTTGGCGGTGTTCGCACTCAGTCTTTCCAAGCAAAAAATCAACAGTCTAGAAAACAAATCCGACATCGAAGGCTTAACCACGTCGAAAATCATCGAGATCATCTCTAGCCCACTCGATATCAAAGCGCGCAATATGGAATATCGCGTTGAGAGCCTCATGACACAAATGGTGGAAGAGCGTGAAGTCGAGAACATCAAATACGAGCAAATCGAATCGAACTTCAGCCTTATCTTGTCGCTCATACAACAGCTCTCCATCGCTTGTGTGGTGGTGGTTTTGGCAACGGCAGTTATCAACATGCAATCTAGCCAAGGCATCATGGCTGCTATCATCATGCTTACCAACCGCTACTTCGCGCCATACCAGCAAGTAATGCGCACGGTGAGCCGCTGGGAGTTGAACAAGCTTCATATTCAACGTATCGCCGAGTTGCTTGAGCTTGCGGCATCTGTAGAACAACAAAATGACACGACAGAAGTCGAGCGCATCTCGGTGAAGTATTCGGAAAAACAACGCATCGAGTTTGAACGCGGTCAGGCTTACTTGCTGACGGGGAAAAGCGGCACAGGCAAAACCCACCTCGCCAATTGCATTACGCGGCAAAACACCGACAGCAAGCTCGATATTCAAATCAACGAGACACCACTTGATGACGTCAATTACAACGTCTGGCGAAATAGCGTGCTCATGGTCGACAAAACCAGTTCATTCGTCGAAGGCACCATCATCGACAACCTGACTTGTTTTCGCCCGAGCTTAAATAACACCGCATTTGCACTTTGCGAAACCATGAACATCAAAGCACAAATCGATGCCCTTCCCGCTGGTTTTTACACCGAACTTAAAGGACATTTACGCAATCCATTCTCGCGCCAAGTCGCTTATGCCTTGTTGTTAGTGCGTGCCTTACTCGCGAACAAACGTGTGTTGATCTTCGACGACATCGACTGTGTTTATGATGACGACTTTGCTCGATTGGTTTTGACCAGCACCGCCTATCGCGCCAACGACAAAATCCTCATCATCGTCAGCAACAAGATGGACAAGCTCAATCATCGCCTCAAACGCGTCAAACTTACCGGAGGTGACCAATGAGTATTTTGGTTGATTTTAATAATGTCCCTCAGCGCTTGTTGGACTTTGAGGCTCGCAGTTATGACGAGCGATACAATGAGTCACCTTTGATTCGTGGTTTAGCTTACACCCTCATAGCGCTTGAATGGGAAGGCACACCTTCTATCCTCAGCGACGCTTTTATCCCTAAACCAAAAGACAGCGACAGTTTTATCGCTACGATTGAACGCCTTGGTTACCGTTGTGACGTCACCAAACTAAAAACGTTGGAGCACATCGAGGGGCATCCTCATCCTTGTTTTATCGAGATAGAAAACCTCACTGCGATTTTCTTGGGCACTAAAGACGGCAAACTGATCCTGTTTGATTACACAAATAACAACACCATTGAATACCCGCTCTGCAAGAAGCCGTGCTTGTTGGTCTCGATCAGCGAATACTCCCGCTTATTCCGAGAACCGCCACCTGAATCTCAAGACCGCAGTAACTGGATTAAATACGCGTTTTATCGCTACAACAATGAACTCAAAAGCCTGATTATTCTCAGCTTCGTGGTCAGCATTCTCGGCGCACTCCAGCCCTTTTTTATTATGAGTGTGTACAACTTCGCCTTAACCTCTAGCTCGCAAGCCACGCTTTATTGGCTCACGTTATTTGCTGTGATTGTTGGGTTCTCGGAATACTTTTTCAAGAAAATGCGGGTCAACATCATCGCCACATCAGGAAAGGATTTGGCGGTGCATATTTCTCAAAACGTAATATCCAAACTGTTGTGGCTTCCTTATTCGATGACATCTACCGCTGGTGTCTCTTCTCAGTTAGCACGATTGAAGGACATCGACACTTTCCGCCGTTTGGTAACCGCAGAGTCAACATTAAGCTACTTCGACATGCCGTTTGTTATCGTATTCATTATTGCCATTGCTCTTATGTCTGGTACCGCAGCGCTAGTCGTTATGGCGGGGTTGATTCTAATGTTGGTGTTCTGTGTTTATTCTCGTTACATCTACTCGCAAGCCACGTCCAAGAGCTCTCGCGCCAACGCCATGGTTTCTTACCAATGGAATGAGATTCTTCGTGGTATAAAAACCATCCAAGGCTTGCCATTATTGCGTGTTATCCAGTCCCGCTTTAGCGCATCGCATTTACAAAGCACCAACGATGCAGAACATGTTTCAGTGACTAATAGCAGGGTTCAGGCAGCAGGCGGGAGTTTGATTCAGGTTATTGGTACCGCAAGTATCGTCGCGGCCGTTATCGGCGTGATGGACGGCACCTCCGATGCAGGTGCAATGCTTGCTACCGTAATTTTAGTCTGGAAGGCGTTGGGGCCTATTATGGGCATCTACAACTCTATTTCTAAGTTCCAATCCATTAAGGCGTCTTCTGCGCAAATCAATAACCTTATGGCGATGAATGACGATAAGCTAACGTTAGAGAAAAGCCCCCCTATTCGCCTATTTCAAGGTAGTATCGTCGGCTCTGGTGTGAGCCATCGTTATAGTGGTGCGGCAACAGGCTTAACTAATCTTGGTTTTAAAATTCCACCGGGCGCAAAAGTTGTGATTTGTGGACCAACAGGTTGCGGTAAAACGACGCTCATTTCTATTATCGCTGGGCTAGAGGAACGCTATCAAGGCTCAGTTTCGGTGGACGGTTATAACATCAAACAGTTCAACAGTTACCGCTATCGAACCTCGATTAACTACATCCCGTTTAACCTGCATATTTTTGAAGGCTCCTTGGAGACTAACTTCATCTTGCATAATGGATTAATCCCAACAGAAAAAATGCGTGAAATGGTGAGTTTCTTTGAGCTCGATACATGGTTGCCACAAGGCCTGGACACTCAATTGAGCGTTGATATCTGTAAAAGTTTACCAAATGGTATTCAACAAAGACTACGGCTCGCATTAGGGCTAGGCAACTGCGAACAATCTTTGATTATCATTGACGAGCCATTTAATGGTGCAGAGCAAGAAAACTCGCACTACTTCAAGCGGTTATTCAGCGATAAACTACTCAATAAGACCGTTATTTTCTCAACGAATGATCCGGGCATGATCTCTACATCCAATATGAGCTTAGTCTTGGAGCCAGATGGCAACCTGAAGTATTTCGGGTTAACCGATAAGTACTTAAAAAGTCTAAGTTAAGTTCGGAATGTGGTGTGGTTCATCATTCATACTTGAGCACGGTCATTGACAAAAATGTAAACGATGAGACTATTTACTCTGTAAGCGCGTACACTAAGGAATCCGATGTATACATTTGTTGCAGACAAATTGGATGTGGTTTATTTATCAACAATACCAGAAAACTACCAGTTACAAGACTTCGACGTGCCTGAAGAAGAACTCGAAATTCGTGAAATTGTAGAGGTATGGTATGAGTGTGCGTTTCTTCCTGACTTTAACCTTCAACACATCGACATCGAAAACAAAACTGCTTTGGTCGAGACACAAGCGCAAGTCGTAAACAACTACACAAGTACGCTCGCTTTTTTACTCAAAAGTCGTACTTATCGCGCAGCACTTAACCGATTATTGAGTGTATGGAGATTGGAGGCAGCAGCTAAAGCACAGCTTGAGCTGCTGTTACTTACGGAAGAACAGAGTAGCAAGCCAGTAAATTAATCAGCTAGGATAAGGGGCTAAAAATCTTAAACCCAACCATCGAATCGGAGACGTTTCTGCACGCGTTCAACCGCCTCTATCTGCATCTGACGAACACGCTCGTTAGACACGTTTAACAACAGGCCTATTTCCGACAAGGTTTTCACTCTCTGGTCAAATAATCCGAATCGATGGATCAAGACTTTCTGCAACTTAGTTGGCAAAGTTTTAATAATATTTTCAATGGCTTGAGTAAAGCACTGGTTTTCACAGTCTTGTTGTGGATCTGGCGTGTACTCACTTTCACACAGTTCAAGAACAAATGGAACACGATGTAGGTCCGCAGTGGTCGATACATCAATAAAACCACTTAGAGCAACAAGTTCATCTATACGTTCTGCTTTCACCCCTGAGCAGCGTGAGAGTTCAGAAATAGACAACTCCTTGCTCTCACTTTTTGACGCATCTAGCTTTTTTAAAGCCAGGCTATTTATCTCTTTGCACACATGAGCAGGTAAACGTACCGTGCGGCCATTGTTCATTAATGCCGCTTCTATATTCTCGCGAATCCACCATACCGCATAAGTAGAAAAACGGTAGCCTGGCTCAGGATCGAACTTATCGACCGCTTTTATCAAACCAATGTTACCTTCTTCTATTAAATCGAGCAGAGTAAAGTTATTGCCTGGCCGTTTGAGGTAGCCTTTTGCGATTTTCACAACAAGTCGAAGATTAGACTCAATCAACATTTCGCGCGCTTCTTCATCACCAGCTCGATTAAGTTTGGCGTAATGCAACTCCTCTTCACGAGACAACAAATCAATGCCCACAATATCTTTGAGATAGTGAGCATAAGGGTCTTTCCCAACTGACAACGATTCTTTCATTGACAGTTCATCCGTGACAGCTCGGAACCTAGCAAAGCATTCGTTGTTCATTCCCCGTCCTTCTCAAGCCAACTTATTTCTTATCTTCTTTAATTGTTTTTGTACAACACTGTATGCATCATGCTTTATATGCATTACTTTACACTGAGTGTAGACAGGGGTTCTGATCTTTACCAAGAAATCGCTTATCACTTTGAAACAATTACTGCTTCTATGATAAAAACGTGAGCAGGTGGGGGGTTATATATATGAAAGTGCAAGTATTTGTACGCAAATTGGCCTCAAAGAAAACAACGCAACGTGATCGTCAACGCTTACCACCTTACTCTGACTAAAACTTTGAGGCTTGAGGATGGTTTGAAGTATCAGTTGAATTAGCGAGATCTAATTCACTTGACGAAGCGCAGGTTGAAGCTGACAGTCTGTTATAACTTGGAAAACTGCACGATTCTTTCCTTCAGACTTACCTTGATACATCAACTCGTCAGCATCTTGCAAGCTCACGATGTGGGTAAACTCAGGATAGTAAGCACAGCCCAAACTGATACTCAAATGAATTGCTTGTCCGCCCAGTATAACAGGCTGATCGTAAACTGCTTTACAGAGCATATTGGCAAAATTGAGTGCTTCTCGCTCTGACAGAGAAGACGTAACGAGTGCGAACTCTTCTCCTCCAATTCTCGCCAATGTCATTCGGTCATCAGTCATCGACTTAGCGGCTTCTGCGATGGCAACTATTGCTCGGTCTCCAGCAAGGTGGCCATATCGATCATTGATTGATTTAAAATCATCAATATCAAACACCATCACCGTTAAGTTTCGCTTCAAATGATTCAGTAGCGCCAATTGCTCAATCAGGTGTCTACGGTTGTATAGCTTTGTGAGAGAATCCGTCAACGTCATCTCCAGCAATTGCTGATTGGCAATCGTTAATTGCCTTGTCCGAAGAGCAACCATACGTTTGAGGGCAAAAATATGATAAAGCGTTGCGACCGCCATAATGAAAATAGCAATAGGGAAAAGATAAAGTGGATAAACCGTTTTCACCACACTCCAACGGGTGAGGATCCGCTCACGATCCGTATCGATGACTTTTTCAAACGCTCTTGATACCTCTAAAATGGAAGTTGCACTGTGCATTCCTGCTGCAATCCGAAGATCTTTACTATATAAGCTAATTGTCGGGACAAACATACCCGCTCCCGGCGTGGTTGCCATATAAAAGTTAGCAACTTGCAGGTCTGCAACGAAGTACAGCACCTTTTTATCGACGGCGGCTTGTATCATCGAATCATTGTTAATGTATTCTGCGATAGGTGCATTCGGGTAATTCGTCTGAACAAACTCAGACTCGTAACTTCCTTTAACAACGCCAATTGGCAGCGTCATTTCGCCAGTTAAAACACTCCTGATATCAACCGAAAGTACATCTTTATTTACGTACAATTTGGTTTGGATAGGCATTATGACTGCGCCAAAGTCCATATACTTCGCTCTTTCGGGCGAGTAGACAAGTCCTCCGTGAAAGTCAGCCTTACCCTCTTTTACGGCTTGCAAAGAAGCATCCCAATCCAAAAGGAGAAACTGAACGTCGATTTGGTTGTTCGCCGCGTACTCTTTCCAAAAGTCGATTAAAATACCTTTAGGTTCACCATCTGGGCTAAGGTAAGAGAGCGGCTTCCACGCTTTGGAGTTAGCAACAATTAAAGAATGAGACTCTGATTTGTGCGCATGCGCCATCGGACAAATGGACAGCCACACTAGTAATAAAGAAGCACACGCTTTTTTACATTTGCAACCATAAGTACCATAACTCGTCGATGACATACCTACTTCTCACCAGTCTTTTTAAACCATAATCTCGGCTGTTTGATTAGACTAAAGATATAGTAGAGTTGCATAAGACAGGAAGTGACGCTTATTGATATGAATCTAACTTAGTAAGTTTTAGTACTTAATTGGTACTTTCAACGCTTGGTTCGCTGAAGCACTTGGTTCGCTGAAGCAGTTGAAGCAGTTGAAGCAGTTGAAGCAGTTGAAGCAGTACATGATAAATTAGGAAAACTTATCTGGTACTAAAAAATTGAATATCATCAGTTTTGCAAACACCTAGTACCAATAAAAAAGCCCTATTCAAAATCCACCTTGGGGAGAACTTTGAATAGGGCTCTTTGCCTTTATGCTTCATTTTACGGCTGAAGCTACCTTTACCTTTTTTCGCTTTAACGACTCGTGTTTGGAACAGCTGACTGGTAACAACCGCTTTTAACGCGTTGTCTTTGATTTCACCTCTGCCGAAGTCGGTCTCATGTTGTGAGCCACTCGGTTGAGGACTGATTTTACGCTTTGCCATAAATCCTCCTTAATGGTCGAACCAGATTGGACAATAATTATATAAATAAGTCAAATTTATAGATTTAGTTGAATTTTATGCTAAAAAACTTCACATCACCGTCATTTATTTGAAATTTAATCAAAAACATGCTGGTTAAATAGTGACTAAATACAAATATTTGTCCAAAAAGCACTAATATATGTTGACTCTTCGTGGAATTAACCTAGACTCAAACACGGCTAGAAAGAAAGTTCTTTGTTTTCACATTTCGTTGGATTACTTGTAACCCGTCGTCCTGTGGTACGCAATAGCAATTTATTTTTCCACGCTATAAGCGCCGTTGAGGCGAAAGATTACATTATTTAGATATTTAGGAAATAGACATGTCTAACACAGCTACTGGCACAGTTAAGTGGTTCAACGAAACTAAAGGCTTCGGTTTCATTCAACAAGAAAACGGTCCTGACGTATTTGCTCACTTCTCTGCAATCACTGGTGACGGCTTCCGTACTCTAGTTGAAGGCCAGAAAGTAGAATTTGTTATCTCTCAAGGTCAAAAAGGCCCTCAAGCAGAGCAAATCAAAGTACTTTAATTCTTAAAGAATTTGATACGATAGCCAGCTTTTAAAGCTGGCTATTTTTTTGCCTAAAACTTATTTTGCCAACAAAACGATATAAATCTATGGCTCTTAAACCAACCATTTACAAATTTCGTATCGCCATTTCCGATATGAATAATGACTATTACGATTCTAAAAATCTAACTATCGCCCTTCACCCTTCTGAAAAGCCGCAACGAATGTTGGCTCGCATTCTAGCTTACTGTTTAAATGCTCAAAGCAATCTGGAGTTTACAAAAGGACTCTCTACGATTGAAGAGCCTGATTTATGGCATGTTGGCGATGATCAAAGCATTACTCACTGGATTGAAATTGGCGAACCAGAACCAGACAGAATTAAGAAAGCTTCTCGCCTAGCAAAGCATGTAAAAGTTTACACTTATAACACCAAAGCGGCTGTCTGGTGGGATAAAATGTCAGGAAAGTTCTCAATGCTTCCCGTCAACGTAGAGAGCTTTGACTATGACGCTATCGACTTGATTTGTCAGCACCTTGACCGAGGTACTAGCCTTTCTGTTATGATTACTGGCAGCTCAATTTTTGTTGATATCAATGATCAGCATATCGAAGTAACGGTGAAGGAACTAAAAAACCATGACGTCTCTTAGTGAACTGAGTCAAGAGATGGGATTTGAAGAAATCCCCTTTGTTAAAGAACATAAAGCAGCAAAGCGACGTTGGTTAAAAGAACAGTCACAACTATTTACAAAAGTTTGTGAGAACAAACCCACAACAGCACCTACTCTTCACCTGCTTGGCCTTTTGACCAAATCACATATTGAAGCAAGTGCTAACTACGAGCAACATGCTCACTCTACCCAGCGTATGCAGCAAGTTCTGACTGACTCCTTGGGTAATGAGCACGCGGATAAGTTTACTAACCAATCTGCTGAAGACCTAATCTTAGTCACCCACCTTTGGTTATACACGCAAGGCTATTTAAATATGGATTTCAGCTTGGCGCACGATCATGCTGAGCAGACTCAAAATACATTGCAGCACGAGCTTGTCATAAAACGCATGGACGTTGATGCATTCAGAACCGAACTCATGCAAAGTTTTTATCAAGGTAAGGAAGCCCGTCCGGCTTCAGCAAGTGGCTTTTGGGGTTGGTTTAAACGTCTATTTTCCGCATAAAATACATGGTTTTATCCATTTCAAACAACTGATAGACTTCACGCTCAGTGCAACAAGCATCATGATTGCATTCTTAAAGGACAGTTACCCAATGAACATCAAGGGATCATTATGAAGTTTATCCGTTGGATTTTAGGCAAGGTTATCTTATTGCTGAACGCGGTGTTCTCACCTCGTGGTATTAAGCGCACCGCAGAAGAACAGCAACGTATTGATGAAAAAGCGAAACAATACGCACTTTACCAATTTGAAGCCTGCCCTTTTTGCGTAAAGGTCCGCCGTGCAATGAAGCGTCAATCGGTGAACATTGAGCTACGTGATGCAAAAAATAACCCGACTCATCGAGCTGAACTAGAGCAAGGTGGTGGGCGAGTTAAAGTCCCTTGCCTTCGTATCGAAAAAGATGGCGAAACACAGTGGTTATACGAGTCATCGGACATCGTCGCTTACGTTGAAAAAGAATTTGCCTAAGTTCCCCCTATGAACATTGGCGGATGTAAAAGAGGCACCTAACGGTGCCTCTTTTCTATTTTTTCTAGCTAGATGTTGCCGTGCGAGCTTTCCTTATTCAGTCTTCTTGCTCAACTCCGAACTTAAACTCCACTAAGCAAATAACGAGTATGCGAGAACAACACAACGAAGATTACCGCCCAACGTCTGCGTTATTCATCCACGATCAATGTTAGCTCTACGCGCCGATTGCAAGCTTTACCACTTGCTGTCGCATTGCTGCACTTCGGTACATACTCTCCGAAGCCTCTAGAAAACACTCGTTGACGTGGAATACTCGTCGCCAATAGTTGTTTTTCTACTTCACGAGCTCGCTTTTCAGATAGCGTGTCGTTGAAGCTTTCAGCTCCCGTACTATCCGCATGACCATCAATCACGACATCAACATCAGTTCTTCCAGCCAGATAGTGACCAATGTTTCGAATCCAATCTTGAGATTGAGCAGATAACCGTGCAGAGCCCGTTTGAAAATGCACTTGCTCTTTCAAACGTATCATCAGGTGACCACCACTGAGCGTCTCGTGAGGAATGTTATGCCTGCTCAGGAACATTTCCAGAGAGGTCACGTTTTGCGACTTTTTTACTGACGCCCTCGCCGTTTGATATGGACGAGGGGAAGAAGCCACATTGGATGCGCTCGGGTATCCCCATTCTGGGTGTCTCAGCTCTGTGTTTGATTTAGGAGCTGTATCTAAAATGTTCCCACCAGGGACCATATCTTGATCGAGGCTGCTGCACCCGGCCAGAATGCCACAAACAATTAAAAACCAATGCTTCATACCATTACCAACGTAGAAAAACTCTTGTTCATTGTGTCGACAAAACACGCCGAATCTTTAGCGCTTTTGTCCACCGATTGGTTTGTCTATGCAGCGTTCATGCCACTGGAGTCAATGCAAAATCATCTCTCAAATAAAAAGCAACACTAAAATACCCTACCCTTACAGCCCATACGTCAGGCAAAGTCTGTTACCAATGGTCTCACTTTATTGTTATTTAATGGTTTTAGTCACTATCGTTAACCGATAAACTAACGCAAATTTCTCATTTAGAGCACTACTATGTTAAAAACCATATCGAAAGGCTTTGCTGTTGTTGTTGCCGTAATGGCTTTGTCGGCATGCGATAGCGGCAAGAGTCAGCCTCAGCAAGGCAAACAATACGAAGTTTTGCCAGTATCCCTTGAAGAATATGATTTAGCTCCCCTGACTGAAGCATTCTCTTTAACTTGTGGCCACTGCCGCTCAATGGAAGAGTTTGTCCCTCAAATTGAATCATTGACCGATCAAAGCGTTGAAAAAATGCATGTAACGTTCAATGAAAGTGCACAAGTGAGCGCCATCATCTTCTATACTGCCGTAATGCAGCTTGAATCAACACCAGATAAAGCGTTTATGGCGGCTCTTTTTACTGCTGTGCAAATGGGTGCCGATGCAACGGCTGAGGAACGCCAAATCGCCGTAGAGAAAGCCTTTGAGTCTCGCAACCTTATCAGCCCTTACCATTTAGATGAAGCACAGCAAAAAACGCTGTTTGAGTACATCACTAAGGCAGAAGCGATCACGACTCGCGGCCAAATTAACTCCGTTCCAGCCTTTATCGTAAACGGAAAATATCAAGTGATTACTGGTGGTCATGACAGCGTTGAAGCCATGGCAGAAACCATCAACTTTTTGCTAAAACAACCTAAATAGACAAGGAGATTACGTGTCTAAATTTTTGTTTCCTCTTATTATTTTTATTTTGGCGGGCTTTTTCATTTACCGTACTTGGACAAACCATAAAGTAGCAGATGAAAACTTTGCCAAAGGCCAAGCATTCTTACTAGAAAATGCGAAAAAAGAAGGCGTTATCACAACAGAAAGTGGCCTTCAATACATGGTTCTTGAAAAAGGCGAAGGTGAGGTTCACCCAACGGCAACAAGTAAAGTAAAAGTACACTACCACGGCACCTTGATTGATGGCACGGTATTCGATAGCTCTGTTAATCGTGGTGAGCCTATTTCATTTGGTCTTAACCAAGTCATTAAAGGCTGGCAAGAAGGTCTACAATACATGGTAGAAGGTGAGAAAATCCGCCTTTTCGTACCAAGCACGCTTGGCTATGGTAAGAGTGGCTCTGGCCCAATTCCACCAGCAAGTGTTTTGATCTTTGATGTTGAACTACTAGAAATTCAATAAATCTAGAAAGCTTTGTCTTAAAGCCAAAGTATCAAAACCAAAAACGCCGCGAACTACGCGGCGTTTTCTGTTTTAAGAAAGGTTAAAAACCAATATAGTGATCCGAAAGCAATGCAATGAACAACGCCAAAAGATGATAGATAGAGAATTTAAACGTCTCCATCGCGGTATTTGGCTCTGGTGCATATTTTAGCTTCCATGCATGGTACATAAAGCCAACATTGAGTAGTAGCGAGGCAAAAAGATACACCACGCCGACCATACCAACCAAAACCGGTAGGACACAAACCAAAGTCAATAGCACCGTATACAACAGAATAGAAGTTTTGGTGTACTCAATGCCGTGTGTCACTGGCAGCATGGGAATATCTACCTTGCGGTAATCCTCGACACGATGAATAGCCAGAGCCCAAAAATGTGGTGGCGTCCAGATAAAAATGATCATCACGAGCAGCCAAGCATTCGCATGTAATTGCCCTGTTACAGCAGTCCAACCGAGAAGAGGCGGCATCGCACCGGCAATCCCTGCAATGACGATATTTTGGGGCGTAGCACGTTTGAGGTACATTGTGTATACCATCGCATAGCCGAGCAAACTCATCAAAGTCAACCATGCCGTCAGCGGGTTGACCATCGCATATAGAAGTACAAACCCTAAGACACCTAAAACTGTAGCGAAGGCTATCACCGATGATGGTTTAGTCTCACCCGATGGCAATGGTCGTTTGTGTGTGCGTGCCATTCTCGCATCAATTCGGCGGTCAATTAGATGATTAAACGCTGCCGCAGACCCTGCCATCAGACCAATCCCCGTTAGGCCAACTACCGCCTGCAACCAGGGGAAATCATCAACCGGGGCTAAGCTCATCCCTACTACTGCCGTCACCAACATTAACGCCACCACTTTAGGTTTCGTTAACTTCAAATAAACGGAACTTAGTCGCTTTCGCCCATTTAACGACAGCGCGATTTCTTTACTCATAGCGAACTCCTTTCGCGGTGTAATTCCAAGCCGTTTTACCCTGCCACAAGTAAAACTGGCTAACACAAACGAGACTCAACATAACAGCGGCACCAAGGTTGTGCGCCACCGCGACATAGATAGGAAGTTGAAATACTACGTTGCTTACACCCAGCATAATTTGGCACACCAGAGTGAATAACAACCACCCTCCGATTCTCTGTGAATGATGAGAATCTTGCCTCATAAGCCCAATACTATAAGCCAATACCACGGTGGCGGTAACAATAGCGCCTATACGATGAGTGACGTGTATAGTCATTCTTGCCGGATACTCCAAGACACCAAATTCATAATTCTCGAATCCAGTTTGCCAGAAAGAAAACGCTTCTTTCCATGAGAGATGGCTCATCCAGTCTCCCTCACAAATCGGCAGTGTGGTACACATCAGCGCAGCATAATTTGACGAAGTCCATCCTCCAAGGAGCACTTGCACCAAAACAACCAGGAAAACCAACAATGAAAAGCCTCTCAGAGAGCTAGAAGATGGAGAGAAATAGAGATTGTTTTGCGCTTTTAATTGGCAGTAAAAAATCGCCTGTAACGCCAATAAAACAAAACCACCGAGCAAGTGAAGCATCACGATGACGGGCATTAATTTAAGAGTAACTGTCCACATTCCCAAAAGTGCCTGCCCAATCACCAATACGCTTAGCAACATTGGAATGGTTGAATTTACACGCTCAGACCTTACTGATATCGCTGCCATCGCAAAAATGACTAAACCTAACGTTCCTGCAAAATAGCGATGAATCATCTCAAGCCATGCTTTCTCATGCTCTACTGCCCGCTCGGGGAAGTTCAGGTTAGCACGTATGACGTCTTCTTCTTGATGCGGCACAGAAAAGTGCCCATAACAACCAGGCCAGTCCGGGCAACCTAACCCTGCATCTGAAAGGCGAGTATATGCCCCTAACATGATCACCACGAGAGTTAGCAGCAAACTGAATCTAACCAACTGAATTAATTTCATATGCACTTCCTCTAACCGACTCGTGACAGTTTTAAGAGCTTGCGTAAGTCCGCCAACATACCTTTATTCAATAGGACTAAGTCCTCATTTGGTTTCGGCGAGTAAGACATCACCAGTTGCCCAAGAGGATCAACGATCAACATTTGCCCAGGTTTCACTTTTGCGGTAACCAATTCATTCATTTGCATCGCTAACATCGATACTTCTATGGGATCTGAATGCTCAGTCTGCCAAACGACTGGCACTACTCGCTCTTGATACTTACCTAAAGCAACATGGCTTTGCTGAAGCAGGTAAAGCTGCTGTTTACACTCTTCAGTGCATTCGTTAGGCAATACATAAGCGAGTTGCCAACCATGGTCTTTGAGAGGTGACTCTTGACCAAGTTGCTCTAACGTCGTGTATGGTTCGACTAACTCGCCTCTATTGGTCACTCCGCTTTGATACCACCCTTGTGTGAGAATGACTTTTGCAATGACAGCGGGAAGCGCGAACGTACAAACCAGCGCAATCAACATTAGTCGTCCTTTGGTTACTTTAGATGTCATGCTTCACCTCCATGTGACGCAACTTTTTTTGCCAACGAACAAAAACAATTAAAGTCAGTAATAAGAAAACACCTGCCATCGAAAACCATTGAATCGAATAGCCAAAATGTTTGGCACTATTGAGAGGCAATGGATTCCAAGGAAAGTCATAGGGCCAACGAGTTAAATTGTCTGGCTGCAAGACTGCGGGCATAAGTTCAATATTCAGTAGCTGATTCAATTGCGCGATGTTTAGGTTTTGCACGCGAATAACATCGCCAACTTCCGGCATTAACTCTGAACTCAGTGGATTAGTAGATTTTCGGTACAGGCGTCCTGTGATGAAAGTCGAATTATCGAGTTTGGTGACCGTTGGTAACACTGAGCGTTCTGCTCTTCCCTCGACAAAACCAAGCTCCAATAACGCATAGGCACTAGGCTCATCGATCGTCAATACAATCTGAAATGCTAAATATCCCACACTGCCTTGATGCGTTTGGTTGTCTAACAAAATTACGGGAAACGCCTGAGGAACAACATTAACTTCCACTTTTTTCCCGAGGATACTTTCCTCTCGCCAGTCGTTGTCTTCAAGAACGACGCTTAGTGCTTGGTACGCACTATCCGCACGCGCGAGAATGGCTTGTTCCAATGCTTGTTTTTCTTGCCCTCTCTCAAACTGCCAAAAACCCAGTTTGACCAAAAGAGAAAACACAACCACAGTTAAACCAACTGCAACCCAAAACCGTTTCGATAGCCATAATTGTCTTGATAACAACAATGATGAAACCGGAGGTGCCATGTCCACCGTATTTCTATTCAAACTGACGCTTGTCCTTTTGCTGCTTTTCATTATCTTCAACCTCGCAAAAGCGCTTATCGAAATGGTTCGTGAAGACCCAGATACTCCTGAAAAAAGAGACAAACCCATGAGTCATTACTTAGGCCGTCGAGTCATGTTCTCCGCTTTAGTGGTCGTCCTTTTGCTTATTGCGCTCAGCTCGGGTTGGCTAGCACCAAACCCTCGCCCTTATTAGTCGAACGAAGAGTTCACACTGCGCCTAAAGTACGTAAACAAACACAAACAGACATAACCAAACCACATCCACGAAATGCCAATACCAGCTGCCCGCTTGAAAGGCAAAATGGTTCTTTGGCGAAAAGTGATCTTTAGCGATTCTGAACAGCAGCACGATCAAGAAGATAGTCCCAAGACAAACGTGTAAACCGTGGAACCCCGTCAACATGAAGAACGTGTTACCGTAAATACCGGACTGCAACGTGAGCCCTATGTCTTGATAAGCATGAACATACTCAACCGCTTGGTAATATAGGAAAAAGCCAGCAAGTACGATGGTTATCTCTAACCAAACAATCAGTGCCGTTCTTTTGTCTTGTTCAAGGCTTATATGCGCCATATGTAGCGTAATAGACGACAATAGCAGCAAGATAGTATTGGTAAGGGGTATGCCCTGCCACGGCATAGCTTGTGTTGTTTCTCCCCCCGGTGTCAGTGTGAGTGGCCACATCGCTTCGAAGGTTGGCCACAGGACTTCGTTGGTCATGAAGTTATTATCTGCCCCACCTAACCAAGGCACAGAAATCATTCTGGCGTAAAACAAGGCACCAAAAAAGGCACCAAAAAACATCACTTCAGAAAAGATAAACCAGCTCATTCCTTGGCGAAAAGAACGAGTAATTTGCGAGCTGTATTTTCCACTCAGTGATTCAGTAATCACATTACTAAACCAACCAGCCAACATGTAAAGCAAGAACAAGAAGCCCACCGCTAGCACAATGCCACCAATGGTTCCCACTGCACCGTCACTTTGTGTCCCCTGGACGGTCATGCCTGCGCCAACAGCAACCAAAAACAGAGCAAATGCACCGATGATCGGCCAGCTACTTTGAGCGGGAACATAATATGTTCCTGGCTTGTTACTCATAATTTCTCTCCTTACTGACCAACCTTGGTCTGTATCTCTCTCCCTGAGTGGCTAAGAGCCTGTAGGAGGGGGAAGTTTATAGAGTGTGTAAGACAGCGTTAACGTGTGTATAGACTCCGGCAAGTCCGGTTCGATATAAAAAATCAACGGCATTTGAGCTTGCTGTTTACCATCCAGAGGCTGCTGGTTAAAGCAAAAACACTCAATCTTATTGAAGTAAGCAGCTCCAGTCCCGGGAGAAACAGAAGGAACGGCTTGCCCCACCAACTTCTGCCCGCTTTCATTAAATGCAAGGTATTCGGTTTGTACGACTTCACCTGGGTGAACATCCATCGAAATCACTTTGGGTCTAAACTCCCAAGGCATATCTGGGCTGACATGCGCCATAAACTCCACGCGAACAGTTCTGCTCATGTCCGGTTGCATACCTGTCGGTTGAATGGCGGCTACTTCACTTGTCTTTCCATTGATTCCCAGTGCGTCGCACATCACGTCATAAAGTGGGACCAGTGCATAGCCGAAGCCAAACATTAACAGGGTCGCCAAAAGCAACTTCACGGTGAGCTTCTTGTTTGATGGATTCGGTTTCATGTCACTCACCCCACTCTTTGCTAGTCAATCTTAGGCGGTGTAGTAAACGTATGATGCGGCGCAGGGCTTGGCACTGTCCACTCTAAGCCTTCCGCACGTTCCCACGGTTTTGCAGAAGCCTTCTCCCCGCCACGAATACACTTGATCACCAACCATAAGAAGATCAGTTGTGACAACCCAAATGCAAACCCACCAATTGATACTATTTGATTAACATCAGCAAACTGAATGGCGTAATCCGGTATGCGCCTTGGCATGCCTGCTAAGCCTAGGAAGTGCATTGGGAAAAACAGGACATTGACGGAAATAATTGAGCACCAGAAATGCCATAAACTCAGCTTGTGGTCGTACATATTGCCCGTCCACTTAGGTAGCCAGTAGTATGCCGCTGCCATGATCGAGAATACCGCACCAGATACCAACACATAATGGAAATGGGCAACCACGAAGTAAGTGTCATGATATTGGAAATCCGCCGGCACAATCGCCAACATCAGTCCCGAGAAGCCGCCAATAGTAAAAAGCACAATAAAGGCAATGGCAAACAACATTGGCGTTTCAAATGTCAGAGCTCCACGCCACATGGTGGCAACCCAGTTAAAGACTTTAACCCCCGTTGGTACCGCAATCAGCATAGTGCAATACATGAAGAAGAGCTCAGCAAAAACTGGCATCCCCGTGGTAAACATGTGGTGCGCCCACACAAGGAAAGATAACAATGCAATGCTGCACGTCGCGTAAACCATCGAATGATAACCAAACAGCTTCTTACCACTGAAAGCAGGCAGAATGGCGGAAATGATTCCAAACGACGGTAAAATCATGATGTACACTTCTGGGTGACCAAAGAACCAAAAGATGTGTTGGAACATTACCGGGTCACCACCACCAGCTGCGTCAAAGAAGCTAGTCCCGAAATATTTGTCAGTAAGAACCATGGTCACCGCACCCGCTAATACCGGCATAACCGCGATTAGCAAGAAAGCGGTAATTAACCAAGTCCAAACAAACATTGGTAACTTGAACCAAGTCATTCCCGGAGCTCGCATATTTACGATCGTCACGATAACGTTGATCGCGCCCATAATGGAGCTGATACCCATGATATGCACAGAGAATACAAACAGCGCAGTGCTATCCGGGCCATAAGTCGTGGACAGCGGAGCATAAAACGTCCAACCAAAATCAGGACCGCCGCCAGGTAAAAACAACGAGCTCAACAAGATGAGAAATGCAAAAGGTAAGATCCAAAAGCTCAAGTTGTTCATGCGCGGCAGCGCCATATCTGGAGCGCCGATCATCATCGGGATCATCCAGTTAGCAAGCCCCGTAAATGCTGGCATCACCGCACCAAATACCATCACTAAACCGTGTACCGTGGTCATTTGATTAAAAAACTGCGGATCGACTAGCTGTAGCCCTGGCTGGAACAGTTCGGCACGAATGATCATAGCCATCGCACCACCTGTAAGAAACATCGCAAAGCTAAACCAAAGGTAGAGGGTGCCTATGTCTTTATGGCTTGTAGAATACAACCAACGAGTGATGCCCTGGGGTGCATGATGCTCGTGACCATCATCAATCGCAATGGTACTGTTCGCACTGGCTTCTGCTGGCGCAGACTTCACTGCCTTATCTATTGGCTTACTCATATTTCCTCCTTAGCACTGCCTTGTGCTTTAAAGGCATTCACATCGGATGCTTGCACTGTATCGCCAGTATCGTTGCCCCATGCATTTCGTTGATATGTGATAACCGCGCCAATTTCTTTGTCACTTAACTGATTAGAAAAAGCCTGCATTGCGGTGCCCGGGCGACCGTTGACAATAATATCTATGTGCTCTGTAACATCTCCGGTTGCAATAGGACTGCCTTTAATCGCGGGAAATGCACCCGGAATCCCCTCACCATTTGCCTGATGACACACAGCGCAACGCGCCGTGTATATCGATTCGCCTTGCGACATCAATTCATCCATAGATAAGTCTTGAGAGAGCGCTTCTTGTGCCGCCGCTTTTTGAAGTGCGAGTTCTTGCTTCTTACTCGCTAGCCATTCATCGAACTTCTCTTCTTCCATCGCATGCACCACCACCGGCATAAATCCGTGTGCACGACCACATAGCTCCGCACATTGGCCGCGATATACGCCTGGCTCATCAATTCTTGTCCATGCTTCATTAATAAAACCTGGAATGGTGTCTTTCTTGACGGCAAAGTCCGGTACCCACCAAGAGTGAATGACATCATCAGAAGTCATCAAAAAACGCACTTTGCGATTCACAGGCAACACCAAAGGGTTGTCTACTTCCAGTAAGTAATGTGCGCCTTTAGCTTCGATTCCATCAATTTGTTTTTGGCTGGTGGCAAGCAAACTAAAAAACTCAACATCTTCGCCAAAATAGCTGTAATGCCATTTCCATTGCGAGCCTGTGATCTTGACCGTGATATCCGATTGGCTTGTGTCTTCCATTGCTACTAGAGTTTTTGTTGCGGGAATCGCCATAGCGACAAGAATGATGATGGGTATGACCGTCCAAATAATTTCCACTTTTGTACTTTCATGGAAATGTGCGGCAACTGCTCCTTTTGACTTGCGATGACGGAAGATGGAATAGAACATCACACCAAAAACAATCAAAGCAATTACACAGCAGATATAGAAAATCAGCATATGTAATTCATACACTTGCCCACTTATCTCTGTGACCCCTTTTGTCATGTTGTAGTCATTTTCCTTTGACCAACCAAAAGAGGAAAATGTGATTAAAATCACATTCAGTGATAAGGCTAGAGTAGTCGTTAATCTTTTCAAAAGATCTCTCCTCTGCTCAGCCGCTACGCCTACGCGAGCTTCCTTGCGTCCCGATGCAAATATCGAACAACTTTACGAAAAATCACAAAAACTACGATTTCGACACGGTTTGTTATATTTATGTTAAAAGACTAGTTATAGTTCCAAGGTTCTTCAAGAAATTAAGTATGATTAAATTTTGTTCGGATAAGAAAAATTAATTCGGTTTATCGATTGCCCTCTTTGAAATGTAATTGAGAACCATTTACATTGATTTAAAAGAAAACATTGAGATACTTACCAAACGAAGTGTCCAAGAAAGTAGGCTCCCCCTACTAAGGAATGACTGATATGACAGCACTAATTACGCAATGGCTAGAACGAGACCCTGATCCTAAGACTCGTGAAGAGCTACAACACCTCGTCGATACGAACAATGAACAAGAACTTACTGATCGCTTTGGCTCACGCCTTGCCTTTGGTACTGCAGGCTTACGTGGCAAAGTGGGCGCAGGTCCAAACCGAATGAACCGCTTGGTGATTCAAGAGACCGCCACTGGTTTAGGGAACTATTTGCTTGAGCAAGTCAAAGATGCCGCGAGTCGTGGTGTCGTTATTGGCTACGACGGTCGTCCCGATTCAAAACAATTCGCGCATGATACCGCCTCCGTACTGACGGCCCTTGGTATCAAGGTTTACCTAACGTATGACGTTGCAGCAACCCCAATTGTTGCGTTTGGTGTCCGTACATTGAATGCTGCGGCCGCTGTTGTTGTTACTGCCAGCCACAATCCACCAGAATACAATGGCTTTAAAGTATATTGGGAAAATGGCGCACAGATTATTCCTCCGCACGACTCTGGAATCGCAGCGAAAATTGATGACGCAACAACGAAGCCATTACCTTTAATGTCTCTCGATGATGCAAAACAGCACGGTTTGTTAGTTTGGTTGGAAGACGACTACTACCAAACTTACCGTAAGACAATGAATGAAAACGCGCTGCTTACTCCTGACAACAATACCGATATATCTATTGCTTACACCGCAATGCATGGCGTTGGCGCGAATATGGCGGAAACGCTACTTGCCGACGCAGGCTTCCAAAAAGTGGCAAGTGTTAAGGAACAGCGCGAACCTGATGGAAGCTTCCCAACCGTCAACTTCCCAAACCCTGAAGAAGCCGGTGCAATGGATATGGTGATGGCATTAGGTAAGTCCGTAGATGCCGATATCGCTTGCGCGAACGATCCAGATGCGGACCGTTTTGCCGTGGCAGTTAAACGCCCAGATGGCGAGTATCAAATGCTAACAGGTGATCAGGTGGGCTCACTGTTTGGCGATTACTTGCTGGAACAGCAACCTAACGCTTTGGTTGGCAACACCATCGTATCCTCAAGAATGCTGAGCAGCATCGCTAAGGCGCATGGCGCACAATACTATCAAACATTAACTGGCTTTAAATGGCTTACTAACGTTGCCATGGAACAAGAGACAGAAACCAACCCATTCTTGTTTGCTTATGAGGAAGCGCTCGGTTATACCGTGGGTAACAAGGTGTGGGATAAAGATGGTTTATCTGCAATCGTCGCGTTTTCACAGCTAACAGGCAAGCTTAAAGCGCAAGGCAAAACACTGTGGGATAAACTGGAAGAGCTGTACCGCGAGCACGGTTTCTACTTCAACGCACAACGCAGCATCGCTCTCGACCCGAACTCTCCACCAATCGGCGACAAACTCCGAGCCAATCCACCAACAGAGATTGCTGGTAAAAAAGTTGCAGTAACCGAAGATCTTAAAATATCGGTTCGCATGTTTGACGACGGCTCTGAAGAATCCATTGACTTACCAGCAAGTGACGTATTGATTTATCACCTAGAAGATCAATCTCGCGTGATTGTTCGTCCTTCTGGTACTGAGCCAAAACTAAAATGTTACTACGAAGTCATCAACCTCTTCCCTGCGGATATGAGCTATGAACAAGCACAGCAAGCAGCAGAAGCGAAGATGAACGAACTTATCGACGCGCACCAGCAAAGTTTGTAAGTCAAAGAGAAACATAGATATTTGATACAACAAGAGGCGCAAATTCGCGCCTCTTTTTTGATTTTCACTAGAACAAGTCAAGCTAACCCGTGCTTTCCCTAGCCTACAATTTCCTTTTGTAGAAAGTACTTGTGGATGCCCTCTGCAGGATAGCCTGAGTACTGCCCCACTTTCTCAAAACCCAATTTGAGATAGAACTCAAGAGCTTGAAAGCTGTAGGTATCCAAATAAACATGGGTAACCCCATGAGGCTTTACTTTTTGTTCTAGCATCGACATTAATTGACTACCGAGACCAGAGGTTCGACTTTCAGCGTCTACCCACAAAAACTCAACAAACACCGTATTTTTAAACATTTCGCCAGTCAAGCCACCCATGATCTTGCCATTCTCATCTTTTGCGAAACAGCCTATAGCATGCACTTCCCCTTCAGGTAAATGCAGTCGGTTATAAGATCGAATACCTTCACGAACAAAATCAAGGTCTGTTTGATCTGGATTTAAACAAAATTCAAGCTTCATATACCCTCTCCTTAGGAAACACCAATATCCTAAAACAAAAAGCCAGCAATTGCTGGCTTTCTGATGGAATATGATAACTTTACAAGGCGAAACTACTCAGCATCCACAACGCCAGAATAACAAACACTAACCCCATTAGTTTATGTTGATACGTGCGGAATTTTTCGTTCTCGAGCAGCCCTTTGCCCAATGTGCCTGCTAACCCAACAAGTAATAAATTGAATGACAAGCCAAGAACGTTCAACAATAACCCTAGCGCTAGCATCTGCTCACCAGAAGATGCCGTGATATTGCTTGAGACAAACTGCGGCAAAAACATCACAAAAAAGACCAAGGCTTTAGGGTTGAGCAAATTACTCATCAAAGCACGTTGATAATAAGTTGATGCCATTTTGTTTTGACCATCAAGCTCTGGAGCCGAAGATGCCTCAGCTCGTAAGCAGTCCCAACCCATTTTTAACAAGTAAGCGCCACCTAGTAGATGAAGGACTTTAAGGGCTATTGGGCTCATGGCAATCAGGGTAGATACGCCCATCGCAGCAAGCAAAGTAAGAATAACACCAGACGTCGCATTGCCTAAGCTAGCAAAAAGACCGACCTTCTTACCGTAACTCATACTAGAACTCGCTATCAGCAACATATCGGGCCCTGGTAACAGCAACAAAGCCACTACTGCGGTGAGATAAACAGGAAGTACAGATAAATCAATCATGATGGAACCGCTTTTCTACAACAAGGCGGCGAATGTTATACCAACAAAATAACATCATCCAGCCCAAAATAGCCAAGATAAATCAAAAAATAAAAATCATAGTTTGCCCAGCTGAAAAATAGCAATCAATTCGCCTGTTTATCAAAATCGAATAGCAATTTTGTACAAAAATAAGCACGATGGATCCGTTACACTTCTAAAATGATTTTCTTGAGCAGACCGGATAAAGATGAAAGAAAAGAATAAGGAAATCGCTACCTTCAAGATAGCTCAAGAGCTCGGCGGTTTAGAACTTCTCGATGCAAAGTATGAGAAGCAGAATTTTTCACGCCATAGCCACGAAGGTTACACTATTGGTGTCATCGAAAAAGGGGCACAACAATTTTTTAGGACGGGCGGGAATCATATCGCGCCACAGGACAGCATCATCCTTGTTAATGCAGATGAAGTACACAACGGACATTCAGCCTCGGAAGGCGGCTGGGAATACAAAGCAATGTACCCCGTACCTCAGCAGTTTCAAACTTTAGGACAAGAGCTTGGTTCACCAAATGTAGCTCTGCCCTATTTCCCTCAACCTGTGGTTTACGATCCTGAGCTGGCTAGTCAGTTACGATTGGTATTTGAAACACTAGAAAAATCAGACAACCGTTTGTTGAGAGAAACTTTGGTTTACGGCACGTTGATTAAGCTAGCCAGTAAACACAGCACTCATCGGGCACCACTGAAAGAATCAACCAGAGCTCAGCGACAAGTGCAGCTAGTCAGAGAATTTTTGGAAGACTTTCCACAAACGGACGTCTCACTAGAAGAACTCGCCAAACTGTCTGGATTAAGCCCTTTTCATCTGCTGAGAGAGTTTCAAAAGCAATTTGGCTTTCCGCCTCATGCCTATCAAATTCAGCAACGTTTACGTATGGCGAAGAAGCTACTAAAAATGGGACAAAAAATTTCAGACGTGGCACAAGAATGCGGCTTCCATGATCAAAGCCATCTGCATCGACACTTTAAAAAAGCCATGGGCGTCACTCCCGGCCAATACGTCCGTCACAGCTAAAGCAGCAATATTGTACAAGGCGTTATGCGACTACCGAGCTATCTTGGTAATCTGATTTAGGAATAAATAAGAAGAAACTATGGACCACACTTTGCCGTTACAAAAAGAATCAAAAGCCACGCTATTTTGGCAAGGTACACTTGCGATGATGCCTCTGAGTATCGCAGTGCTCCCTTGGGGCTTACTCGCAGGCTCATTCGCAATTGATACTGGGCTTCACCCTTTGGAAGGACAAGCACTATCCGCCATTTTGTTCGCAGGTTCTGCACAGCTCGTCGCGATGGGAATGATTAAAACGGGAGCAGGTCTAGTGACCATGTTACTGACAACGTTTTTTATCACCTCTCGACACTTCCTCTACAGTGTATCGATGCGCAGTAAAATTGCACCGCTCCCTCTAAAATGGCGATTATCACTCGGCTTCTTACTTACTGACGAGCTGTTTGCGATTGTAGGCCACCATTCCGATAAACAATTTAATCGCTGGTATGCACTTGGGGCTGGTCTGAGTTTTTACCTGTTTTGGAATGTCGCGACATTGACGGGCATTATTGCGGGAAGTCTAATCCCTGAACTGAACGAAATGGGTTTGGAATTTGCTGTGGCCGCAACTTTTATCGCAATTGTAGTTCCGACTATTAAAAATGCAGCGGTGCTCGCGAGTGTTCTTGTGGCTTTGGTGAGCTCGGTTGCCCTAACCTATTATCAAATTGAGGGAAGTTTGATGATTTCGAGCATTTTAGCCATGCTTACTGGTTACTTTGTGGAACAAGTAAAGGAGAAACGCTAATGATCATGTTGGCTATTTTACTGATGACGGTACTTGTTTTCACCAGCCGCTACTTGTTTTTAGAACCCAAGCTGCCATTGCGATTAGGGACGCGCACTCAAAAAGTACTCAATTACGCTAGCCCCGCAGTACTGACTGCGATCTGGGCACCTATCGTTTTCATTCCCGATGGGGAGCTCAGCGTCAATGTGCAAAACCCATTTTTACTGGCTGCCGTACTGGCTGCTTTAATCGCTTATTTTACTAAAAATGTTCTTTTAACGACGGTTATCAGTATGGTGGTATTTCTCGTTCTACGAATTTGGCTTTAATCCGCCAACCACTCAATCTCCAACAAGGTGACATCGCCACACTTTAATCGACCAAGGAAGATGTCACCTTCATGTACCTCACCAACGCCCTTTGGTGTACCGGTCATCACTACATCACCATCTTGAAGTGTTGTGTAACTGGTTAATTCATCCAGGATAGTTAGCGGCGGATAGAGCATTTGGTTAACGTGACCTTTTTGTACACGAACACAGTTGATTAAGAGCTCAAGGTTAAGATCATTGATATCAATGTTATCCAAAGAGACAAACCGACTAAACACAGCAGAGCCATCAAATGCCTTAGCTCGCTCCCACGGCAACCCCTGATTTTTAAGCGAGGATTGCAAACCACGCTTGGTCAGATCCAATCCCAAACCAACCGCTGAATAACGTCCATCCTTGATCAAAAAGCAGATTTCAGCCTCATAATGAAGGGGCTCTTGATGGAATGAACGCAGAGTTGTTGATACGGAAGTTGCGGGTTTATTAAATACAACCATTTGCTCAGGCATTGCATTATTAAGCTCATGAATATGTTCAACGTAATTTCGTCCAACACAAAGCACTTTACCCACTTCTACTTTCTTTTCTTCAACTTGAATAACACTCATCATTCTTCCCTGCAAAACAAAAATCCCATCATAATCTAACCTATTGACTTAACGACACTAAATAGCAACCTCTAGTGTAAAAAATAAGACATTCACCCCGTTTTGAGTTTTGTATCACCTAATTGAAACAGCAAAGTATTTGTAAAACAAATAGACAAAAAAGCCAGCACGAGGCTGGCTTTAGATCAATGAGCTGAATAATAGTTCTCGCTAAATCCTATTATAGGTAGTAACGAGCACCTAACGCCCATTTGTCATCAGTTTCACGACCATTGTCGTCATTTAGGTCAAACTGGTAACCCGCGTAACCAACAAATTTAGGCGTGAAGTTGTATTCTGCTTGTAGTGCCATTTCTTCACGAGCAGTTTCTGTTTTAGAGCTCTTAAACTCTTTACCTTCCACCATCTCATAGTTAACACTCAAGTTTAGGCTGTTTGCTAGAGCGTATGCGATGATCGCCTCGTACGCATCACTTTCTTCTAAACGGTCACCTTTTGCACTGAAGTTCATGTTTTCGTTTGAACCATAAACCGCAGCAAGGAATAGGCCTTGGCCGTACGCACCGTAAGATGCTGATACAACGTGTGATTCCGCCGTGTGCTTACCTGCATATGCAGGGTGCTGGAAATCGCCGCCATTGTAAGAGTAACCGATTTTAGCGCCCATGATTGAGTAAGAAAGCGCAGCTTGCACACGGTCATCGTATTTAGCACCGCCAGTTATAACTCCAGCATCGTTGCGCGTGTAATCATCGTTTGCACCCTGCCAACCAAGACCAAAGTTGATCACACCCGCTTCACCCAGCTCGATGGCATTACGGTAAGAAAGCATTTTATCCGCACGGCCAGTGCCAAGGTTTCCATGATCGTCATAGATGAAGTCGTTGGCAAACGCGATTGGCATATCTGCAATACCTGCGACATCGTAGTAAGGTGACCATTGCGTACCACCTACTGCACGACCATAAACCTCATGCGTTATACCTAAGTAACCTAGACGAGTTTTAAACGACTCTTCACCACCGTCTAAGTAGTTTAGCGCCCATTCACCACGTGCGTCTGCGGTGAAGCCATTACCCAAATCCTGTGTCGCAGAGATATTGATACGAGGAGAGTTAGTACCCACATCCGTGTCACCTTGCTCTGATCCATTTAAATTAACAGAAACGTGGCCGCCCATCGAAAATGTTGTGCCATCGTTATTATATAGTTCCACTGCAACTGCTTGAGTACCGAAGGTTGCTGCCGCGATTGCCGCTGCTAATAATTTTTTATTCATTTCTAAATCCATTACTTATTAGTTGGTTAGTCAGTTTTAGACCCGGCTTTGGTTCACTTTCGTAAAAACGAAATGATGAACAAAGAGAGGAATACAAAGGCTATCCGAGGCATCGTTTCCACCAGATTAGTTTTACCTTTGTGTAACAACTGCCGACACTTTATTTGATTAGTTCCTGACAACCGAGTGAAAAGATCTCAGACAAAACCTAAAAAGCAATCGTTTACTTAGCCTTCAAAAAATCGAGAAATAAAAACCTTACAATAAGAAATGCTTTAGAGAGAGTTAGCTCACAAATAGCTGATGATTCGCTATTTTTAGGCCAAACTTCCCTGCCAAATTGAAATGTTTACTTACATTTAGGGTCAAGAAACAATTCAGGAACTTTTTGAAAAAAACACAGTCTTTAACGGAGAGGAAAAAACCTCAAAAAAGATAAACCTTTCTTTTTATAAGTGGTATGAGAAGGGGCACTTATTCTTTCCAGCAATAAAAGTGCAATCAAATCATAACTTAACAGAAATCTATCTTTCATTTTCAGCCTTTACCTTAGCGTCATCAACACATCGGGCAAGAAAGCCCATCGATTACAACTAGGGTAATAAGAAAATGAAAAAGGCAGCACTAACTACTGCAATTCTTACAGCATTGGTATCAGCACCATCATTCGCAGCAACTGTATACAAAAACGACGGTACTGAATTAAAAGTTGGCGGCCGCGTTGAGTTTCGTGGTGACTTCATCGGTTCAGACGGTGCTGAAGTTGAAGGTTCCATGGAAGATAAAAGCCGTGCTCGTCTTAACCTAAAAGGTAAAACAGACATCGGCAACGGCCTTTCTGCTTTCGGTGTTTACGAAGCCGAACAAAAAACGGGCAAGAGTGAATTCAAAAACCGCTACATGTATGCAGGCGTCGACTCTGATATCGGTGCTTTCTCTGTAGGTCGTCAAGACATGGCTGCCGTCATCATCTCTGACATGACGGATATCACTGAATTCTCTGGTGTTCAGCAAGTTATTGATTCGTCTTCTGATAAGCAAGACAGCGTTTTCGCATACCGTGGTGCGTTTGATGCACTACAACTTCAAGCAACCTACCAAGCAAACTCTAGCGATAACGAAGATAAATACGGCATCTCTGGAATGTACTCACTACCAATGGGCCTCGACTTTGGTCTTGCATACTCTGGTGGCGATGTAGATAAAGATAACTCTGAAGATCAAATTCTAGGTGGTATCGCTTACTCGATGGACAACCTTTACCTAGCAGGTACTTATTCTCAAGGTTCCCTGACTGACTCTGAAGACTTTACGGCTTACGAGCTAGTCGCAAGCTACAAAGTAGCAAGCAAAGTGACACTTGCAGCTCTATACACAGCTCAAGAGAATGATCCAGACAACGGTTCAAAGTACGACACCGTTGAAGGTATCGAGCTTGTTGGTTACTACAAACTAAACAGCAACTTCCGTACTTACCTGTCTTACTACATCAACCAACTTGATGAAGCAAAAGATGCAACAACAGGTCTAGTAACAGAAGGCGAAGATACACTGCGCCTAGGCGTACGTTACGATTTCTAATTCACTCTTGTCCTAAGAGCGAGTCCACTTGGCCAGCACCTTTGCTGGCCATTTTTTATGTAACCCAACACAACTCGATAAGTTTTCACACTATCGAAGCATCGCTCAGCAATGAAAAACGACCGTAACGATGCCTACTTCTGCCCTCTTTTAATGCGATTGCTCACTAAGTTAGTGCGTTTCATCTAATCGACAACATAGAAAAACCAAAAAACCATTTAAAATCAAATATATAAAAGTTGGCACGTGTTCTGCAATATTATTTATGCAAATGCATGGCAGCGTTTGTGCTTCTCGTTCTTTGTACCTGTTATAACAGGCACGTCCTTTGAATTGGTAATGTCGCCTCCCTCTGGGAGGCATTTTTTTATTGGCGCGAAAAACAATAGGACGTATGATCCCGCCACCTCTATCAAACTGGAATTTTTCAATTGAATCATCATCCTGTTCAAGGTGCGTCCTGGATGCTAACAGCTGGCTTGGCATTCGCCATAGTGAACAGCTTCGCCCAAATTGCTAGCATCAACTTTGGTGTCTCCTCCACCACATTTGCGTTATTCCAATATGCAATCGCCTTATTTGTTATTCTGCCCTACCTACGTACACTTGGGATTAGACGTTCTTTAAGAACCCAACACTTTGGCTGGCATGCATTCCGCATTTTTCTCTCTGTTATCGGGATTCAACTTTGGTTATGGGCTCTCGCTTACCCAGTTCCAATTTGGCAAGGCATTGCACTTCTCATGACCTCTCCATTATTTGCCACAGTTGGTTCTGGCTTGTTACTCAAAGAAAAAGTAGGTACTGCACGCTGGCTCGCTACATTGACGGGGTTTGTTGGTGCCATGATCATTCTTGAGCCTTGGGCAGACTCATTTACATGGGCGACCCTGCTCCCTGTTGGCGCCGCATTTTTCTGGGCAGCGTATTCATTAATGGTTAAAAAAATGTCGGTAAACGATCCGCCTTCAACCATGGTCGTCTATTTGTTACTGCTGATAACGCCATTTAATATCTTGTTAGCGATACCGACGTTTACTATGCCAGATACGTGGACGATATGGGGTGTGCTTTTAGCCGCAGGTGCACTTACAGCACTCGCTCAATGGGCTATCGTTAAAGCATATGCAGTAGCAGACGCCTCATTTGTGCAACCATTTGATCACGCCAAACTGCCTTTGAATGTTGTTGCTGGTTGGTTGGTGTTTGGTTGGGTGCCACCTGGTCGTTTATGGTTAGGTGCTGCGATTATTATTGCATCTATTGCGTTTATTACGCATTGGGAAGCGAAAAAGACAAAGTTAGTTGAAAGAAAAATCTAATTTAAAAGTTCTATATTTTCAGGAAAGGAAATGAGGAACCCATATGAGTCAACCAATCAAAATTACACTGTATCGCTGGGCTGGTAGTTGGGGCCCATTCAAAGTCAATATTCCTTGTGGTGAATGTACATTAACCAAGGATATTTTAAAGGATACTTTTGAAAACGAACTAGCCGATGTGCCCGTTGAACTTGAAGTAAAAGATTGGTTATCGCACTGGTGGGAACCATTAAAAGCTGGTGCTTGGCATGCACCCATTCTTCTTGTTGAAGGGAAAGTTATCAGCCAAGGAGAAGCATTGAATCGGGGTGTGCTTGTACAATCTGTTATTGCTGAGTGGGTAAAACGCGATGAGCTAAAAGGCAACATTGTTTATGGTAAAGCAACTTGCCCTTACTGTGTCAAAGCCAAACAATTACTTGACGAGGCTGGCGTTCAGTATGAGTACCATGATGTAGTTAAAGACAGCGCCGCCTTATACCGCATGATTCCTGAAGTAAAAGCCATCATTGGCGAAAAAACACCGGTAACAGTGCCGCAAATCTGGTTAGATGGAAAATATATTGGAGGCGCTGACGATATAGAAAAGTGGTTATCAGCAAAGGGGCTAGATAAAGTGCCTAACAATGTTGTGGAGATACCAAGCCAATCCGCGTAATTCTAGATTTAAATGTCATCAGTCTTTGAGTAGCGTTTTGCCAATGTTGTGCAATATGTTGGCTACTTACTAACAACAAAACAGAGAAAAGCAAAAAGCCCTGATTTTTCAATCAGGGCTTTTTAAATTATTTCGCCAGTTTTTTAATAACACGAGCAAAAACAGAAGCTTTTTTCTTCTTCGCTTTACCGTAAAGCGCTTTGTGCATCGCGTCTTTTGCAATCATCTGGCCAATATAAGCACCACCAAGTTCGTTACCCATGACCTTCTCCTGAATGTATTGACTTAACTATGTTGTAATTTTACACCGCAATTAGATAAAAACAAGACTCCAGTCACATTTATTTTGTAATTAACTTTCAGTTTGATTTTCGTGGATTTCTTGAAATGAGCGTCTATCGCTTAGGTTGTTGGTATGTTTTACCCGCTGCGACGTACGTATCTTTCTGTTTGATTTCAAAGAATGTTTCAAAGAACCACGCAGCAAACTTGATCAAGTGATCGCCTTCATTCATGACGTGCTCTACGTATTCTTGCTCTTCTCCGGACTCATCTTCTTGAGTGGTAATATGGTAAATACGTTTCTCACCATCAACTTCTGCAAGGCCAAACTGACCCGTTAGGGATTGCGCCGCTTGTGCAACTTCTTCTTCCTCACACGCCTTCAAGATTTCAAGTGCCTTTGGCATGCTTTCTTGCTGAGTAATTTCTTTTACCAGTGTTTCAAATTCGTTTTGTTGCATTCTTTCACCTAACGATTAGAGATCGGATAGCCATTGGGCAGAAATGTATTCCAAGCTTGAGAGAAGTATCAAGGTTCGCCCTCTTCCTTTCAAACCAAGTCATTCAGTATACACAACAAGCCAGACTTAATTTAGCTGCGCATTTTAGAAAGCCGACCTTCTGGTTGCAAGTATATTCAGATGGAAGTTTCTGCTTGAACCGTCCCTTCTGGCACTTTACGAAATTGGCTTAGTACAAGAACAAAGCAAGAAAGTAACGCAATAAACAAATAAAACACCCCAAGCTGCTGCTGATTCGTAACCCATGAGTCTACTAAGTACCCACCAAACAAACCTGCTAAACACATTTGAATAGAACCAGATAGCGCAGAAACCGCGCCTGCCTGTTGCTTATGTGGTGAAAGTAGCAAACTGATCGATACCGGGAATGACATTCCTTGAGCAAAACTTAAACACGTGAATGCCACTAGTAATGAAAATACACTGAAGGGTGTAACCAACAACATGAAGCCAGCAATAGCAACAATCGCGAAACTCATCAGCAAGATTTGCTGAGCTTTGTAACGAGCGTTGATCAAATTCAGCACTAAGCTACCCGTCAGCAAACCAACTGATGGTATGATCATTAAAGAGCCGTAATCTGCCGCCGTTAATCCTAACTCTTGTTGCATTAAAAATGGATACAAGGAGAGCGTAACCAGAGCCGATAAATAACTAAGCCAGTTGTAGCTCGCACTACCAATCACTTGTGTATTCGTTAACAGACGCAAATAGTTCGCGCTTACTTCGCCTACTTTAAATTTTCTCTTCGGATAAGGCAGCGTTTCTGGCAACACCAACAAACCAAGTGTAAAAATTGCCATTAAGTAAATCAGCACAAACACGAAGACAGCATGCCAACTCAGGTGAAAAGCAATCCAGCCACCAAACAGCGGAGCAATAATTGGCATCACTGAAGCAGTGACTGAAATATAAGATAGCGCTTTGGTTAATTGCATACCGTCATAACTATCACGCAGTACTGACCGACCAAGTACCGAAGCGCTGCCCGCTCCTAGGCCTTGCAGTAACCGTCCCGCTTCAAGGGCAACAATGTTGTCCGAAAACGCGATGCAAATAACCGTACCAACTAGATATACACTTTGCCCCAGAATAAACACCGGCCGACGACCAATCGCATCAGACAATGGGCCGTAAAAAAGCTGAGAGATACCGAAGCCAACGAGAAATAGCGTGACGAGATTCTGAATCGAATGTTGCGGCAAATTCAAGTCATGACCAATCAATGGCAAAGAAGGAAGATAAATACTGACGCCAACTTGGCCTGTGGCAATGATCATCATCGCTAATAACAATGGTGTTTTACGCAAACGTTCCTCCTACTTTGTGACAGATTGATGGCAAACAGTGTATATTTGTTACTCAAAGATGATAATCAGCTAAGTTGGAAAGGAATTAATTCCCAAGGAGATACAATGGACTGGATTCAAAGCGTGAAGAGTTATATTCGTGTGGTCGAAGAAGGTAGCTTTAATGCAGCAGCGCGGAAACTCAATACCACCAGCTCAGCCATCAGTAAGCGAGTTCAATGGCTAGAAGATAAAATTGGCGTTCAACTACTCAAACGTACGACCCGCTCAATTAGCCAAACTGAAGCTGGTGCTCTGTTTTATCAACGAGCAAAAAGTCAGCTTGATTCATGGCAATCGGTATTAGATGAAACTCGCTCAGTCAACCAATCACCAGCGGGGCTATTAAAAATTGGGGCAACGTTGGCCGTTGGTTCTAAATTTCTAGTTCATTATCTTGATGATTTTCTTGATAAATATCCAGACATCACACTTCAATTAACAACAACGCTACCAGGTCAATTGCCAGAGCTAAGCTTAGACCTGTTTATTAGCCGGGAATTAGAGCAACTGAACTCTCTAAGTTTCAAAGCTACTGCACTTTTCGAACATAAAGCCCAGTTTTACGCCGCGCCTAGTTACCTAAAGAAATATGGCACACCACAATGCGTTGAGGATCTGACAGAGCATAATGTCCTGATTTGGGGAGAAAAACCCTCACGAGAAATCAAAACAAATCGAGGCAAACGTATCAGCTTGTCCGGTAACTTTGCCACGACCAACCCAGAAGCGCTGTTTCATGGTGCCAAAAGAGGCATGGGTATTTTGATGACGAACAACGTCATGATCAAAGATGATCTCAAATCCGGCGCGTTAGTCCCTATCCTGCCCGATATCACAGCGGATAAAGCCACTGTATATGCCTACTATCCAAAGCTGGATTATCAGCATACCCGAACTAAGCTATTCCTCGATTATCTCAAATCACGATTAGAAGAGGAGAAGCGCGCCTAGCTTAGCGTTTTTATCGCTATAGCTTTAAAAGGTTCAAGCATAAAAACATGAAAATAATGATTTGTTCGTTCACAAAATTTGAAAAATCTGCCTTAGTAACCGATAGTTTATTTGATGCATATCAAATAATAATTCGTCGTGTCTTACACGATATGTAAATAACAACGCTAGGTGAAATGCTCAATGGGTCAGGTACAAATCAGTTTCCACAAAATTGATGAGATATTGAAGCTAAACGGCACGGCTCAGCTAAACCGAGTCACGCTAGATATTCATCAACACTTGCAGAGCCATTGCACTTGCGTTGTAGAAGTTGCGCATCTTCAGCATTCGGCTCATACCATTTCCTTCGCCAGCAATGGAAAAATTACAGACAACCTAAGCTACCACCTTTCAGGCACCCCCTGTGAAAAAGTGGCGAAAGACATTGGCGAACATATTTTCTATCAAGACCAGGTATACAAGCGTTTTCCTGAAGATCAGATGTTTCAAGAAGATGGCATTCAAGCTTACATTGGCCTGCCATTGAAGACACAAAATGGCGAAGTTCTGGGAATTTTACTGTCTACCTTTACCCGAAGCATCCACGCGAAAGAAGCGCAAGATATCCTCGACTTCCACCGATTTTATGCCAATGTCATTATTCATAGCTTACGTGAAAAGTGGGTCAGTGAACGTTCAGATAAGCTTCTTAATCAGCTTAGCTATGAGGTATCGCATGATAACCTAACTGGACTGCTCAACCGTAGCTGTTTAGCTGATACCTTGGAGACATTAACGCAGCAGGCGACTCGCCCATTCAGTTTGGCGTATCTTGATATCGATAATTTCAAATCGATCAATGATATCAACGGAAACTATATCGGCGACCAAATCATTAAGTTCACAGCTAACGCCATTCAACAGAGCTTGTCGTCGCCAAACAATGCGTTCCGTGTTGCAGGAGATGAATTCGCCTTCATCACGTACGACGAAGATCCTGTCGCCGTGTGTCAGGAAGTACTCGACAAAATTGAAAGCGGCTACAGCGACAAATCTAACCGGATTTCTTTCACCGTTAGTATTGGTATTGCACGTGCCCCAGTACATATGTTGAACAGCGATGAGCTGATTTTGAATGCCAGTCTCGCTCTCAAAGATTGTAAAAAACACCGCGATACACGGATTCAGCATTACGACACACACCTTAGTGCTTTATACCACCGTAGGACGCAGCTTATTGAGGCAATGCGAATCCAGCTAAGTACTGATATACAAGACAGCGATGAGTTGTATGTAGTGGTTCAACCGATCGTCGATATCACGAGCGACCGCTGGAATTACTTTGAAATTTTGACTCGTTGGAATAGCAATATCTATGGAAATATCTCTCCAGCGGAGTTCATTGAAGCTGCCGAACAATCAGGCCTGATTATCGAGTTAGGTGAACGGATTATTGAACTCGCGTGTATCGCAAAGCAAGAACTCGAAGCGAACCTAGGCTATAAAGTCAAACTCTCCATCAATTGCTCAGCGTATGAGCTGGTTGATTCCAACCGTTATATTAATCACTTAACCAACATGGTTGAAAAGTATCAGCACGAAGCAAAAGACTTTGTTATAGAGCTCACCGAGACCGTCTTACTCTCACAAAGTGGCCGTGAACAGATGGTACTTAACTCGTTGCGATACTTGGGTTTTAAAGTCGCACTGGATGATTTTGGTACGGGATACTCAAGCTTGAACTATATACACAATTATCCAATTGATAGCATCAAAATCGATGCTACCTTTGTGCAGAACATGCTCTCAAATACAACCTCTGAACAAGTAGTGTTTTTGATAGCGCAATTGGCAGAGCTGCTTGATGTGGATTTGATTGCCGAAGGCGTAGAAGACGATAGAGCACTACAAAAGTTAATTGAAATGGGCTGCCACTACATCCAAGGTTATTTTTACTCTCGTCCACACAGTGTTGAAGAAATCGTACACCTGATAAATGAACGTGAAGTGCGGAGTGCCTAACGTACTGAACAGACTGCTGTCATAGAATTCAAATCTAGTTAATGCACAAAGTAAAAGAGACCAAGCTATGCTTAGTCTCTTTTTGTTTTTTAAGCGAAGTACTTTATTACAGCACTGCTTTCTCTTTATCGCGTAATAGTCTATCCATTTCATCTCTGTTCGCGACAAAAGTAGCCATCTCTTTCTTAGGAACAGAACTCGCCATTGGGATATTTGCTCGCATAGCGTTAACTGGACGGCCGTATTCAATCAACTCATAGTGAAGGTGTGGCCCAGTCACTCGACCTGTTTTACCAGAAAGACCGATACGCTGGCCTCGAGAAACCTTTTGCCCTTTCTTCACCAAAATCTTACTTAGGTGTAAGTAACGGGTTTTGTATTTGCTGCCGTGCTCAACAACCACGTAGTTACCCGCATAGGGGTGTTTACGAGTCATGATCACTGTACCATCACCAGTAGAAACGACTGGTGTACCGGTTGGTACAGCAAAGTCAGTGCCGTTGTGCGGCGCAACACGCCCCGTTACTGGATGTAAACGATTAGGGTTGAAGCCAGAACTGATACGCCAACGGCTACTTACAGGGTAACGCTGGAATGCGCGCTGTAAGCTTTCACCTTTGGCATTGTAGAATTGACCATCAGTATGAAGGTAAGCGGTGATCTCGCGGCCGCGATTATAAATCTTAATCGCCTCAATTTCGTTCTTACCTGTTGGTACACCATTGATGCTTTGTGAGCGACGAACAACTTCAAATCGATCACCTGCACGAAGGTCACGTCCAAAGTTAAGTTGTTCTTTGAGTAAGCTTACGACTTGACTCACTTCCGCCGACGTTAAACCTAAACGACTCGCAGAAGAAGAAAAACTGCCTTGAATAACGCCAACTAAAGGCTCTTGGCTCCACACGCCAGGAATGGAAATATCAGTAAAGTCATAGCTACCATCACTATTCAGCTTGTAGACCACTTTATCTGCAATAGAAAATTGCAGTTCCATTTTCGCTAACTCGCCTGTCGCATCATCACGCCAGAAACGGAGCGTATTGCCCGGCTTAAGTGTATCAAGTGCCAAGTAGTTCAAATCCGTTTCCATTACTTTCATTAACGAGCTGTAACCGAAACCGAGCTGACTAAAAATAGTGCTTAGGTTGTCACCTGCTTGGATTTGATATTCGAAGTTCGGGGGAGTGACAACTTCGGCAGTTGTCGCATCAAGAATTTTTTCAACGACCTGAGATTCAGGTAGGTTCAATGCGATGGTTTTGGTTAAAGATGACTCTTTGAGAGAGTGAGAAACACCAATCGCAACTAAAACTGGCAAGGAGTATAACAGCAGCGCTCTACGACTTGTCAGATTCGGCAACCGTCTTGTAATTTCATTTGTAGACACGGGAATTACTATCTCCTTTCAAACAAGGCTCATAGCTTATGCATTCCCGAATAAGAAATCACTAGGAAATTTCGAGATCTAGCGCAGAAAATACTGAATTTTTACAGAACTCAAAAAAAATTCATCACTGTTGCATATGTAAGTTATTCCCTACACGCTGTAATGTGGATGAATTGAATTGATTTGGCGTGTCTGCCATTGCTTGATCGTCACCGTGCGCTAAATATGAAAGCGTGATAGTTGTATCACTTTTCCATTCGAGCTGAGTAAATTTCACGCGGTCACCAACAAAAATACTGTCTAAAAGTACAACTCGGCTCGGCACGGGGTCAAACTTGAACAAGCCAACATAGTTAAACGAACCGCTACCTTGTGTCGTTACAATCATCGGTGCAACAACCCATGAAACACCTTCAATCTCACGCTGACTAATCGACGCAGTTGGGACAAGTACCTGACCTTTCGTCGCACCTGCATCATAGTCACCTATCAAATAGCCGTTTTCTTTATCCCACTCATCAAGAAAAGTGACCGCACCCTGCTCGGGGACTTGGATCGTCCAAGGATTACGTGCAGTGATACCAAGCGTCTCTTGCACAATAACGTTAGTTTCTACTTCTGTTTGAGGAAACTTAGCCATGATCTCGTCATCAGACAAACTAAAACGATAAACACCCGCGATCACAACCACAACTAATAAAACGATTGGAATAAGTAGAATAAGTGGTATCGGCAGGATTTTTTTGTGAGTCATGAAAGCTTCCTTGTTTCAAGGTATAAACGAAAAGCGAGTATACCATTGTATACCCAAATGATTTCACCTCTTCAAGTGTTTCAAAATTAAACTAAACTGATTATATCCAAATAGTTTCAAGTCCAGAGCTCATAACGAGCTAGTGACACAAGCTCTGTGCTCTAGGTCTATTGGTGTATTGGGACAAATAGGTAATCACGATGACAAAAACCATTCATACATGCGAGTGCGCCTGCGGTTTAGTTGAGATCCGTTGTAAAGGAGAGCCCACCCACACGTCTGTCTGCCATTGCTTCGAATGCCAAAAACGAACTGGCAGTGTTTTTGGGGTACAAGCTCGCTTTGAAAAAGAGCACGTCACTTTAAACGGTGAAGTCACTAGCTATACCCGAATTGGCGATGATGGCAGTGAGGTTCAGTATGACTTTTGTCCATCCTGCGGCACGACAATGAGGTTGTTCGTTGCTGCATACCCAGAAATCATGATCATTCCCGTCGGTCTATTTACCGATAAAGAGTTCCACCAACCTACCGTTTCAGTCTATGAACAAATGAAACACGGGTGGGTGAGTTTCGAATGCACAACGGAACACATCTGCTAGCGGGCAATCCACGTTCACATATTTACTTTGGCTCGGACAAACACCCTATAAGTGAGATTTTTTTGAGAATGATCAATCGAGTTTTACTGTAAAGGGTTTCGTAACTCGGTGTGAGCGTTATAATCGGCTCCTAATATTTGGTGGGGGTTTATTGTGATTTCCAGACTTCCTCGTTGGGTGGAATATGGCGCGTTTCTACTAGCTCTTCTCGCGGGCTGCGTCAACGCCGTTGGTCTTCTCGGCTTTCAACACCAAGCGATAACTCATCTTTCGGGAACCGTAACTCAGCTAGGGAACAGCTTGCTAACAGGTGTGGATAGCTCCATTCACCTGCTCTTCATCGTATTTAGCTTTTTGATTGGCGCTGCCTTTAGCGGCTTTTTTATTGAAAGCAGTGCGTTAAAGCTAGGACGAAGATATGGTGTTGCACTGTGCATAGAAGGAAGCTTGCTCTTACTCAGCTTGGGCTTTTTGGTGCAAGGGGATTTGTACGGCCAATATCTAGCATCAGCAGCATGTGGATTACAAAACGCAATGATCACCACGTTTAGCGGCGCAGTAGTCAGAACCACACATATGACCGGAATCATCACCGATCTAGGGATTATGATTGGAGAGAGCTTGAGAGGTCGTCAATTTGACCGACGTAAAGCAAAATTATTCCTATTCATTTTCTTTGGCTTTTTGTTTGGCGGCGTCGCGGGAGCGGCTCTATTTACGGTATATGGTTTATATACGCTGGTTTTCCCAGCAATATTGGCTTTTTCTACAGCTCTGATTTACTGGAGTTACCTATACATACTTAGCCGTCAACAAAAAGCATAAAATTTCGATCCGATTGAAGCGACATGCTTCAATCGGATTTGGCTCAATAGGTTCACACTGCAACGGTACAAGAAACGCTGAACGGTATTTTGACACCACTAAAAACCTTAAAATAGATAAGGCTAACTGAATTTCTGGCAAAGAAGTTAGTTAGATCAAAATCACATTTGTTTACCATTTTATTATTCCAGTCACAATGCGCCCCATAATTCACTGCGCAATTCGCCTCTCGTGCTACAATTTTCTAACACAAGCAACATATTCGCATACACTTAGACGTTATTTGACCAATTACCCGACAAATCGGCTGAATAACTAGATGTATTTAATGAATAGTATTGCAATGGATGCAGTTTGCGGGTACCCTCCGCAAAACTGTGATTAAATACGGATGTTTAGTGAATATTTATGTCATGGAAATGGCAAGTATTGACTAGTAGTAACACGAGACAACTATGCATAACACCACTAATGCTACTGAAGCTCCTAAGGGCAACTTTTGGATGTTTTTCATCCCTTCCCTAATTGGTCTTCTACTCTTTATGGCTCCGATCTCTTACGATGGCGGCCTAACCATTCCCGTTGCCGTGATGGCAAAAGTCATCCCAGCGGTGTTAGGCGATACCTTGATTGCTATCGTCACCAGTATCATCGCTTTCATGGCCGTTGCTTCTGTTCTTTGCAAAATTTTTAAGCCAGCTGCAATTTTACGTAATGGTTTTTTAAACGGTCTCTTCAACCCATCTCCACTTTGGCTCGTTGTTCGTTTAATCGGCGGCGCTGCCGTGTTAATGACGTTCTTCCAAGTGGGTCCAAAAGCAATTTGGGAAGAGAACACTGGCGGGCTTGTTCTTACTGGTCTCCTACCTACTCTGTTTGCCGTTTTCATTTTCGCGGGTTTACTGCTTCCGCTTCTTTTGAACTTCGGTCTTCTGGAGCTATTTGGTGCGTTACTCAGTAAAATAATGCGTCCGGTATTCAACCTACCTGGCCGCAGTGCAATTGACTGTATGGCATCTTGGTTAGGCGACGGAAGTGTTGGTATCTTGCTAACCAGCAAGCAATACGAAAATAAGTTCTATACTCAGCGTGAAGCGGCTGTTGTCGGGACCACTTTCTCAGCAGTATCGATCACGTTTAGCCTAGTTGTTATCGCTCAGGTAAAACTAGAGCACTTATTTTTGCCTTTCTACGGCGCTATCTGTCTAGCTGGAATCGTAGCTGCGATTATCATTCCTCGCCTGCCTCCGCTTAGTCTGAAGAAAGATCGCTACATTGACGGCAGCAACCCTGATAAAGACGCAGATGCAGTACCAGAAGGCCACACCACATTCTCTTGGGGTATGGATCTAGCTCTTAAGCGAGCTGGTCAAGTCACATCGGTTCAGTCTGTATTTAAAGAAGGCGTACACAACGCAGTCGACATGGTATTTGGCGTACTACCTGTAGTGATGGGTCTTGGTACCGTTGCATTGGTGATTGCAGAATACACGCCTGTATTTGCAATTCTGGGTCAACCGTTTATCCCATACCTAGAGCTACTGCAAGTCCCTGAAGCTGTTGCAGCATCACAGACAATCGTTGTTGGCTTTGCGGATATGTTTATTCCAGCAATTTTAGCGGCCTCAATCGATAACGAAATGACACGTTTTGTTATTGCGGCAATGTCAGTAACTCAGCTTATCTACATGTCGGAAGTAGGTGCCCTACTGTTAGGCAGCAAAATTCCAGTAAACATTGTAGAGCTCTTCGTAATCTTCATTTTACGTACGTTAATCACGTTACCTGTGATTGCTGGCGTTGCTCATCTTATTTTCTAAAATCGAGACGTCAATAAACAAAGGCTCCGCATCGTCGGGGCCTTTTTTATACCCAAAACTCCGTTCACATTAGGCTTTTAGTAAAAAGCTCATAATTTACAAAGACAAAACTTCAACAAAACACCTGCCAGCACCAACAAAATTTTCATCACCTCACCTGCAAAGCCAGTTGATGCCACTACTTGTTAAGCAATTCTTTTCATTATGACGATTTCATTAATCGAGCTCGCAAACATGATCACACTCACAAGTTTTAACGTAAACTACCGTTTTGTTTAAATTTAGTTAAAAAAGACGACAAATGAGTTCATGTTTTTGACAAAGATGTCGATAAAAATATAACCAAACACAATAGGTTTCTCTTTATGCCCAATTCGCTCGGTTTAAAAGAGGCGAAAGCAAAGTGGAACCAACCGGGAGAATCAGAGGAAAGCTCATGAAATTCAGACATAAGGTTGTCACAGCCTCTTCATTTTTGCTGCTAATTACCGTGTCGTTATTGTCGACACAACAAGTTATGACCATCCGCTCCCAAACTCAGGAGCAAATCGACTCAAGTGTAAACGAGATATTGACCAGTGTTGGTAACACTGTGCAATCAGAAATGAATGCAAAGAAGGATCTCGCTCGCTCCATTACTGAAGTGATTGAGCTTGACCCCAGTTCACATAGCTATGTTCAAAACATACTTGAAAGACCCACGCCAAAAAGCAGCTTCCTTGCCATCGGTTTTGGTTATGAAAGTAATGGCTTTGTGATTGAAAATGACGACGGCTGGGATGCGGGCCCAGACTACGACCCACGTCAGCGTCCTTGGTTTATTGCAGCTAAGAGCAAAGGCGATTTGGTCGTAACCGATCCGTACGTCGATGCGTCTTCGAAAAACGTTATCATCTCTGTTGGTACGCCAGTAAAAGAAAATGGCCAGTTTTTAGCCGGTATGTTTTATGACCTCGAATTAACTACCCTTTCTGATCTCGTCAACCAAGTGAATCTGTTTGATGCTGGTTACTTATTTTTGGTCACCGCTGATGGCACAACCATTGCTCACCCTCAAAGTAAATACAACGGTGAGAAAGTCGGTAGCTACCTCCCACAAATCGAACTTACGCAATCAGCACAACATGTTGAGATTGATGGCAACCGCTACATGGTTAACCTGACTCACATTCCTGGCGAGAACTGGTACGTAGGTTCGGTGATCGATGAAGCTGTTGCCTATTCTGCCGTAGGAGAGCTTCGTAACAACGCTATTATTTATTCAATCATTGCCGTGATTGCATCTATTATCGCCCTAACTCTGTTGATTCGCACTCTCATGCGTCCTTTGGACACGCTAAACAATGCGATTAAAGATGTAGCATCAGGGAAAGGCGACCTTACACAACGCCTCGAAACAGATACTGACCAAGAGTTTTCTGAGCTTGCCACAAACTTCAATACGTTCATGGAGAACTTACAACAGCAAATCATTGAGTCGAAACGTATTTCTGATCAAATTTTAAATGGAACTCAAATCACCGCTGAGGGCGCAAAAGACTCGGCAGGCGCAATTCACACTCAGCTGCAAGAGCTAGAACAACTTGCTACCGCGATGCATGAGATGTCTGTCACCGCGACAGAGGTTGCTAATAATGCGCAAGGTGCGGCAAGTGCAGCCAAAGAAGCCGACCAAGCAACGGTTGAGGGGTCTTCTATCGTTGGTGAATCGACACAAACGATAAACATGCTTTCCGATAGCATTGACCTTGCAGTCGAAGAAGTACAAGTGTTGGAATCTGCTACCGCCAATATCGAAACGATTCTAAAAGTCATCAACGATATTGCGGACCAAACGAACTTACTCGCGTTGAATGCCGCAATCGAGGCTGCACGTGCGGGAGAATCTGGCCGAGGCTTCGCCGTTGTTGCAGATGAAGTACGTACACTGGCACAACGTACCCAAGAGTCGACAACAGAGATTCGTACTATGATTGAGCAACTACAATCTGGCGCTTCATCTGTGGCAAATGCCATGCATCAAAGCAAAGGTAGTGCTATAGAGGCCGTTGAAAAAGCGGGTTTAGCAAATAGTGCGTTACAACGCATTCGTGATGCGATTCAGCGTATTTCCGATATGAACTTGCAAATTGCCTCAGCAGCGGAAGAGCAAAGCCTCGTCGCTGAAGAGATCAACAACAATACGGTGAATATTAAAGACCTATCGACTCAAGTCGCCGAATCGGCAAATCGAACCAACGACGCGATGCAGGCGCAACAAGAAGATGTACATAAACAAGATCAAATCTTAAATAGATTTACTGTCTAACACTCATCTAAGCAAAAACAGCGAGCATCGGCTCGCTGTTTTTGTTTTTAACCCTCAACCCTAGTATTGGTCGATGTTACGTGTGCCATGTTGGTGCTTTTAAGCTCAACATTACAAGAACGCCGACTATGTGTCCTTTCAAGTTTAATTGAACTCGACATGGATATAGCGATCATTAGAACGACGATAATAGCGGTCGTCCACTTTTAGATAAGTGAAATCTCCAATCTTTATGTAGGTACTATTCCGAGGAATTCGGTCATGGTAATAGTAACTGCGCCTTGGTCGTCGGGTCTCCACATAAATAACGTCACGATGTTTGTGTTTATGCTTGTGCTTGCGCTTGTGTTTATGATGGTGGTGATGCGCATGATGGTGATCGTACCGATGTCGATGCTTATGCTTCGGGTCAGCCACCGCTTCTGTACTCAACACACCTAAAGACAACATAACGCCAACCATGGCAAAAGATAATTGCTTTGACACAACAGAGCCTCTTATTCATATCAACATCGATATAATAGAAGGGTGAATCACTGTACATGTCAGCCTTTCGCTAAGGAGTTTTACTAAAAAGTCAGCGCTAACCGTGATTATCAGAGAAACGTCAAACATCACAAATGCTGATGACTTTGAGTGGCCTGGGTTCGGCTATGAATACAAAAAAGCCGCCCGTTTGACTACGAGCGGCTCAGTTTTTAAATAAGCTAGCGTGATTTTATACTGCTTGGGCAAACAGCAAGAAACAGCCGAATAGGAAGATCATGCTCATTCCCATTGCGCCGCCACCAGCTTCATAAATATTGTCATCTTTTACCGGCACTCGGCGCACTTTCATGGTCATTGATAATGGGACAAAGACCGCGAGAAACACAAGAATAATCCCCGCGTAGCTGAGAATAGCTAGGAAGTGTTCTGGCGCAAATACAGCACCTAATAGTGGTAGCACAAAAGTAGTAACAAAAATCACTGGCTTACTTGCTTTCAGTAGGTCTGCATTTTGATCGTATAGCGCCATTGCAACACCTAAGAACGACGTTAGTAGTGCCAAACCAGTAAACATGGATAGGATGAACTCTAAGCCCTCGTATTGCTGACCTAGTACCGATATCAACTCTGTTACGTTGGAGTATTGAACAAGCTCATGAGGTGGTAGGTTGCCGACAACCGCTAACAACCATAATAGGTAACAAACAAGCGGAATAGTTGAGCCCACGATAATCATATTACGCAGCTGTGTTTTACTCGCTTCTTTGTTGTAAGTTACAAGCGATGGGATCACGACCATAAAACCGAAACTGGTGAAAAGCACCGAACTGGTTTTGATAAGTGCCATTTTATCGTCGCTCACAACCTCATCAAGTCCTTCAAACGAGACGCTTGGTGCAAGCGCAAAAAGTGTCAGGATCAGCGCTACGATCATGCCTAGGAACAAACCGCGATTCAGCTTATCTACTACCCCTGTACCTGCCGAAACAATGATACCAACTAAAAGAGTAAAACCGACTTGGCTTGAGATCGTAGATGTTGGAAGCCCAATTGAGGCTGTTACTTTTTGTACGAGATCACCCGCACCAATGATGTAAGCCATTAATAGACAAACTAACAGGGCGTAAAGCAAGCTGTTGGTTACCAACTGGCCTCCTTTACCAAGCGTTTCGCGAGCAATTGCATTCATGCTCACACCACCACCTACTTTACAACTGGCTTCAAGAAGGAGCAGCGCAGCATAAGTCGTTCCAGCCCAGATGAACAACATAAGAAGAGTGCCCCAAAGGAGGCCAAATTGAGCAAGCACCATTGGTATAGCAAGCATACCAGCGCCAAGAGCAGTACCTGCAACGATCAGGGAGCTGCCGACAAGTTTTAGGTTCACGGTTAATACCTCTAAATTCAATCCGTTAATTTCTCACCAGTTGTGCTTTATCTAAAGCACACAACAAAACGCTCCGACTTAGTCAAAATTTGGTTACAAGAGCACTATGTTACAAGAGCCCTGTATGGCTAAGAAAACATGCAACAAAAGGTGGTTAATCATTTGCACATGAACACTTGAGAGTCATTTTTGGCGATGTCATCGCTGATGAAATGTGCGCAACTTTGGGTTCGAAGCAAAATTGTTCATCTTAATTCATCAACCCCATTCGTTATGAATGGATTTGGTTCGAAAAGATTGTAAGGCATAAGCAGGACGATTGAAAAGCAAAAGGTCAATCTTATAGCGATATATTTTAACAACTCTTATCTTTTACCTAAGATGTGTTGTTTTTTTCGTCACTAATTAGTCTTTTATCGCTTAAAGAAAAGGAAGAACGTGCTCAATGGCTCAATTTGGCTGGGTGTACAGATTAATTTACAGGTTAAGTGAAGGTGTTAGATTCCAAGGACGTAGCCTAGATCGGACAATATCGCTATTATTCGCTGCGTACCGACACTGTTCGGTTCACATACCTCTAAACACTGATTTACGGTTCGAAAATATAGGTAAATGAGTGTCCGAATGCTGGGTGTGGTTCCCCAGCATTTGCATCCTTTCTTTTAGATGGCATCAATTGATCGAAATTCCATAAATCTTGTATCGCCCGACTTTACGGCTGTGTTAATACGCTTTATCTAGCGCGCCAATGATATAAGTTAACACTGGAATACCCATATCGGCGACCTGCTTCTCAGTCTCACTCATATTTTCATGCGCCATCCGCAACTCTACTTCACTTATCGATTCTTTGTGAAGGTAAAGCTCTTTGTAGTTCATCAATCGCTGTTGTGACTGTTGAATCAGTGTCACAACATTCTCTTTAGTCTCACGATGTTGCTGATCAATTTCACTAAATAAATGATCTAAAATGCGTTGCATTTTGCGAATAGAAGCTTTCGTTTCTATTGATTTGTATGATTGATACTTTTCCATTTAGTTAATAACTGACTAAAATATTTACGTTTTTATAAGACAGTTATTTTTATACTGATTGCAAAGCAGGTAAATATGTGGTGGTTAAACTGGTCCACTTCTTGCTCCGTTTAGGTCAAAACTGTCCTTTCAGGAGAGCACATGCAGGTAGACCCTATAATTCAAGCACTGATCGCAAGACGAAAATCGAATGGCCTCTCCCGTGAGCAAATGGCAAACATCGCTGGAATGAGCGTAAAAACATATCAAAGGATCGAGCGCGGAGAGTCCGATCTTAAACTCTCACAATATCGTGCCATATTGCGTTCGCTTCATTTGACTGACCTAGATATTGCCTTAGATGTACGTGATGTTCAGCATGTCACAGCAAATGACTTAACGGCCGTGGCGCGATTGCTCTCACCGGAAGCTCAGTCCCTGCTCGTTCGCCTGTTATCGTTAATCCTTGAACAAAAGAACAAGAAAGGTGATTAACCACATTACTCATACTCAAACGATGAATGCCCTGTTGAGCGTTGAAACATGAATCGTTTAGACAAAAATAAAACTCGTCAAATGACGAGTTTTATTCTTTATATCAGTCCGTTACTCTAGGCTTTTTAATTCCGATGTATCAACGCCTTTTATTGCATCTTTCGCCACTTTATCAGGATCAAAGACATCACGTTCTTCATACGAATTATCAATCATGCCTTGTCCTATCGCGGTCGCCTGCTTTTGTAACTTGTTACCCTCTACCTCACCAGCATCCCAGCCTTGTCGATAATCGGAGTCGGTTTGATACCTTGTTTCGTCCTTAATATAGTGTTCAAAATCATTCCCTGCCTCTTGCATACCACTATGCCGACCGTCATGAAAGCCTTGAATATAAGCTTCATCATAACCGCTCTCTTTTAACGCGCTGTCACTCGTACCACAGCCTGAGAGGAGAACAAAAAATAGCGAAACGAATACCTTATGAAACATATTTAGGCCTCAAAGCTTTCAAATAAATTAATCATAGTTCGCGATTTCAACTTCTGCTTACTTCAGGCTATTAGATAGCATTGTGACTCGACGAAGCCTGTGAACTTGAGTCCCTACAGTGAGTACAAAGCTGGACAAAGCATCACACCTACTGATAAACATTATACTCAACGCGCGTTTAATACTTCCATCGCAAGTGCTTCATCATCTTGCTCAGCCAAACCGCTAATGCCAATTGCACCGACGATTTTCCCCTCTTGTTCTATAGGCACACCACCCATAAAGCCTGTGATCTTCGGGTCAGTCCAATAACTCAACTGCTTACCCGTCTCACGAGCCCAAGCACCCAGATTGCCGCTAGGCTGACGGTCTCTAGCCGAGGTGTAAGCTTTGTTCTGGGCCAACAAACCTGCTTGCAGACTCACATCATCCATTCGGGCAAAACCGAGCAATTCTCCATGTGTATCAACCACGGCAACCGCAATGTTTTGCTTGCGAGCAGTCGCAATTTCCAATGCCGTTTGAATCAGAGTTTGAACTTGTACGTATTTCATTTTTCTCTCCTACGGGATCTCATGACCAAGGGTTTTCTCGAGCAAGCCATACCAATGGCTGCGCGACAGCGTGACGTTTTCCACTTGAGCACAAGCGCGAATACGTTGTGGGTTTGCAGTACCAATAACAGGCTGAATTTGGTTTGGATGACGCGTCAGGAAGGCTAAAACAATCGCCTCAGACGACACGCCATATTCAGCTGCCAGCGCCATCACCATCTCCGCCGTCTGTCTGGTGTTGTGATCATCAGAATGTAAGCCACGCTCTGAGAATCTTCCCTGCGCCATACTGCCCCACGCTTGCAGTTGGATATTGTGCTTACGGGCATGTTCCAGTGTTCCTGCAACGTAATCAGATGCCGACGAAGGAAGCCCCATGCCTTGCTTGATGAAGTCAGACTTAGCCAGACTCATTTCCAACTGGTTCGCCACGATAACTTCACCCGTAGCTTGTTGGAGAAGATCAATTTGAGCACTGTTCATGTTAGAGACACCAAAGTGGTTAACTTTGCCAGCTTGTTTCAGTGCTTGGAGCGCTGTGCCCAGTTCTTCAAATTCAACCAAAGGATCCGGGCGATGCAGCATCAAAACATCAAGGTTTTCCACGCCAAGGCGTTCAAGAATGCTCTCAACAGAAGCCGTCACCCATTTAGCAGAGAAGTCATACTGCTTCACACCTTGCTCATCTCCTAGACGGATGCCGCACTTGGATTGCAGATAAATTCGTTCTCGTAACGTTGAGTCATTGGCTAAGATGCGCCCAAATACTTCTTCTGCCTTACCGAATTTGTAGATATCCGCATGATCAAAGAGATTAATGCCTACCTCTAATGCTGCCTCTACAGCGGCATAAGCTTGGTTTTCATCTTGGGCGGTTAATGGGTTGCGATTCCACTCCCCTCCAAGCCCCATGCAGCCGAAGACCAAGCGGCTAACGTTAGGTAAGGTTTTGGCGAGCGGTAGTGTTGGGTTGTTCATCGTTGTTCTCACTTTTCCGATTTCTGCATTTTCAATTTCTGAAATTAACTCGAACCATCTTACCGTTCGTAAAAATTAGTTTAATACCGTAAAATCGAATTCATTATCCTCGTTAGCGAACAATCGAGATGACAGATTACAAAAGAATTGAAAAACTGATGCTGTTTGCCGAAGTGGCTCAAACACTCAACTTTTCTAGGGCAGCGGAGCAACTTGGCATTTCTAAAAGTTACCTGTCAGAACAAGTCAAGCGATTGGAATCGGAACTCGCTACGCCTTTGATTGTTCGAACTACACGCAGCGTGAGATTGACGGCAGAAGGTGAATCGATCTTTGCGCAAGCGGAAGATCTCAAACGACGCGTAATGGAAATGGAAAAGAGTTTAAGTCAGCAATCTGAGCAAATAGACGGCCTGATTCGGCTTACCGCTCCCAAGATGTTTGCTGAAGCGGTACTGCATGATTTATGTGTGGCGTTTCGCGCTCTACATCCAAACGTAGAGTTCGAGATCCTTTCTAGCTATCAAGCGTTTAATCTGACGGAAACCAGCGTCGACTTTGCGTTTCGAGCGACAAGAACGCCGCCAGAGAATATGATTGCTCATCACCTTTTGGACTACTACCACTGGCTGGTTGCCTCTACTGAGTATCTGCAAGAACAAGGCACGCCGGAGACATTAGGTGATTTAAAAAGCCATCAATGCTTAACCACGTTGCATCAAAAAGAATGGCCTTTAAAAACGGGAACGGTTCAAACCCAAGGTTGGCTTTCAAGCAATGAAAACCGCCTACTCAAAGAATCGGCCCTGTCCGGCAATGGCATCGCTCGATTAGCAAGTTACTTTGTCGAGCAAGACGTTGATAATGGCCGACTAGTGCAGGTTCTATCGGAAGAAACGGACCACCAGCACAACGCAGTGTACTTGGTGTATCCGCAACTTATCTATCAATCGGCGAAAACCAAAGCCTTCATTGAATTCGTGAAGCAGCACTTTGCTAAATAACTAAGGCAGTTAATCCGCTGACCACACCGAGCGAATATCTGGCCAACCCCAGTTAGTTAAAGCGACGTCTTCTAACACACCTTGGAAGCGCAAAGTTTGTGTATGGTGGAACATAGGTGCAATCCAATACTCGCTGATCAACGTCGATGCAATTGGCTCCAATGCATTAAGGTACTCCTCAAGTGGAACGAAAGATCTGACTCTCTGTAGTTGTTCATCTAACCATTGTGCGTTCTTTTCTCCCAAAGTGTGGAATAGCACAGCGTTGCTGAAGAAGTTCGTGAACGCTGAGGCATGACGATTATCATCTAGGTTTATGTTCGTTACGACCATTGTCTCATTTAGCTCACCGTTCTTAGCCTTCTCGTTCAGCTCACGGTAGGAATACATAACAATTTCTACTTTACTGCCAACACTCGCCAAACGATTAGAAATAGCCCGCGCACAGCGACGCAATGCGGTATAGTTATATCCTGCTATCGTAATGTGTTTAGGTAACTTAAGCGGCTCACTGAACGGACGGAGCACTGGCTTCCAACCTGGTAGCAGGTTATAAGCGGGTATACTCCCAAACACAATATTCTCGCGGCGCATCACTTCGGCCAAGTGCTCAGGTTGAATTAGCTCACTAATATAACGGCGCTGCGCTAAAGAGAGTTTGTGCTTAGCGTGCTGATTAAATAAGGTGAATAAGCAACCATCTTCTATTCGGCTACGCTTGCTCGCCGATGAGTTTTCTCGGTTTTGCGTCGACATATAGTGTCCACACAAATCCTCCTCGGGCGAAGCATCCCTTTGCAACGTATTTGCTGCCAATGACGGGTTCTCCATTTGCTCGTCATTAACAATCCAGATAGTCACCAAATCCGTTAGAACTCTACATGCGTAGTAACCATTAAATGCTTGCAGTTTTAAACGACTTTCATTGTGCTCGACAACAGAGAATGGGCCACTTCCGACCACCAGCTTGTTATTCGCTACGTTAACTTGGCTTACTGGTTGAATGCCGTATTTCACCCCAGAAATAAGTCCAGCAAAGCCCAAGTCAGCTCGATTAAGCTTAAAAACAACTTTCAATGGCGTTGGCGCAGTGATGTTAGCGACATGTGCCAATTCTTTTTCGTAATACTGTAGTGAACTCAATTTTGCAAACAAGCTAACCACTGTTTCTGCATCAATGGAATTACCATTATGAAAAGTCAGACCTGGACGAAGGTAGAAAGTCCATTCGTAGGTGTCTTCGTCATAACGCCAGTGATGTGCGAGTTCTGGTTGCACTTTCCCATTGTGATCACTCGAAACTAAGCAACAATAGATTTGCCTTAATAAGAAACGTTCGCTGCTACGCTGAAGTTGATGTGGAACGACGCGCTCAAACATTCGCTTATAGGTTAATTGAATATTGAGCTGTCCTTCTTGAACAGAAGCACCAGACGTTGTTTTTAACAAACGGCCAAATGCCATTTCGTCTTCATCTAATATCGCCAGTGCTTTTTCATACTTACCTAACTTGATACGTTCAAGAGCCAAGCTCTCTTTTAATACGTCTAACTCCATATTCAGAATAAGAGTCGATCGTTGGTTCCGCCCAGCTTTCGGGTGCCAGCTCAACCACGCCTTCTGCTGCATTTGCGTTAGCAGGCTACGAGCATGCCGAGAAGAAGTGAACATGATGTCGGCAATGTCCTGTAACGTGGTTTTTGTTTCATCACCAACGCTAAACGAGAGTAATCGTTGGTAATAGCGAAACAAATTGAGATCAGACACTGAATCAACCTTAGAGCTGTGAAGCTTGTGGATAGGAATAGTTTACTTAAGTTGGCGGTAATAAAATAAGAAAACTTCCTAATTATCTGTTCCCCTTTTCCACAATTAACCTCCAAATTCGGCTTTAAAGCCCCATATATTTACGTTATTAGGAAAAAAGCCAACAAAAGCACTCTCTTTTTTATATCCCCTTTTATACACATAATTTACTCGTCAGCTAAAGGAGGAAAAAATGAAGAAGCCAATGATGGCGTACTTTTTTCAGCAACGCCTAGCTCAATCGAGTAATAAAATAGAAGTGATGACTCTGGTTTATCTTAACGATATGTTCCAGTGGTCATAGCCTAACCTCAAGCAGAACTTAGCTCCTGATACTACACCCCCACTTCGTTGTATCTTAAGTTCTGCTTTTTCATCATTTGCACTCCAATACCTTATTGCAGGTTACTAAAAGTTGACTATTTGAAATAGTATTATTTCATGCACTATTAGCGTTGTTGCAAAATTCTTACAAGAGGCTAAACAGCCTAAAGAGAAGTGATTTTGATATAAAACACTGAGCTTCAGGCATGCCAAACCCTCTAAGCTTGTTGAGCACTTTTAATCATGGTGTAAGTTTCACCAACTTGAGCGTTGTAGTTTCTTAGTTATAGTTTCTAACCCAGCAACTGCTTTACTCGATACATAGCTTTTTCGGAGAGTGCACATCTGAGCTCTTTCTTGACCTCCTTTATATACCGTAGAATGTCTTACATCCTAAAGCCAGATTACGAAGGTATCCACGCTCCTAAAAGGCCGATCCTTCCCTTGGCTAAATGATAGGAACTGCTTTCTTTATTCGTATGACATCATGGTATTTTCTTGTGCCATAAGTGCCATCATCTGATACTTCTAGGACCGTTTAATGTGTCTACCTAAGTAAATGGGGCAATACTTCGGCACCGGTTATTTAGATAAACTCAGAGCTACTTCGACTATTTCGCACGCGCTGGTATCTACGGCTAAATATAACTTGCGCCAGATACTCTATTGCGCTCCTAGTGTTGATTTAAATGAAAGCTTAATGCCCTATAGAGAAAACGCCCTTTACCACCAGTGCGGTAGTAATAGCTAGGTCTCAGATCCGACGAGACATAGTACGCTTGTTCGATTTGCTTTGCTTCTATTCGCTTATGGTTTATTCATCAACCCCAAAAGTGGGTGAGCCCCGGTTAATGAAGGCATTATTTAGTGGTTTTCTAACGAGGTTTACGCATATGGTTATGGTTATGGTTATGGTTATGGTTATTAACTAGTGCAGCCTATCAAATCGCAACTTATTTATTTAGTTACATCAAATTACTCAGCACAGACGAATTTGGTAAGAAAAGTTAAGTAATATTAAATTTTTAATATCATTTAAATTTGACATTTCATTATAAATAGCATTAACAAATATAATTCACCATTAAAAAAGCCTAACAAAAATTAACAGTTAGGCTTTGTTTATTTTAAATGTAAAATATCATATAAACTAATTAATATATATGTTGCAAAACCGTGCTTGCAATCTGATTCACATTACTTCCATTAGCGTTAACCCCTTTAGAAGTAAAGTTCCACTCTTTATTTTTATAAGTCAAAAGGCCAATATAAATTCCTGTATGACCCCCTTGCTCATTTAAAGTGAAGCGACAAATCTCATTTGAAGATTGATCCAAAATACGGCAAAAAGCATTTTCGACTTTATCGAAAGTTTGTCCTCTAAAACTGTTAACTGTAACAGCAATGTATTTAACAGAATTAGGCAACTTTGTCAGGTTAATAGTAATTTTCTCATCGTCACCATCACCTTTGCCTGTCAAATTATCTCCTTGGTGGATAACAGACTTACACTTTGATTTCAACTGAGCGTACCAAACAGAATCTAGTACATTTAAATTTTCATCAATCAATAGGCAGGATGCATCTAAGTCAATTGAAGCGGTACCGAAAATAGAAGCAAGGAAACCTTTCGATTTAGCTACGTCCCAACCTAAACCAACAGTAATACTAGATAATTTTTCAACTTCTTTAGTAAGCGATATCGTTGAGTTCTTTGATAAATTAATAGACATAATCTTACCTTATTGATAACCAGCCACAATGTCGCCGAGACCTAGTTGGTAGCCAGCTCCAACTGCATGGAACTCCCACTCGTTACCACTTTTAACTAACGAACCTACTTGCACAGCAGATTCGTTTGCAAACTCTTGACCTAGTTTGTACTCAGCAATCAAGCTCCCAGTTACGTCATTGTAAAGCCTAATGTAGCTGGTATTTACATGTGAAAAACCACGTGTATCGTTATGAATCGTAACAAAAATAGATAACTCAGCTGCTCTTAGGTCAATTGATTGCAGATCTATGTTGATGACCTCATCATCACCATCGCCCGCACCGGTGCGGTTATCACCATGGTGTACCACCGCTCCCTGGGGACACTCCAGATTATTGTAAAAAACAAAGTGCTGATCAGACAAAAGTTTAGGCTGATCTTGTGCATCGTAAGAGCAAATAAATATACAGCAATCAATGTCAATTGGTGGTTCTGTGGGTATTAGATCCCAACCAAGCCCAAGCCTCAACTTACGCAACGCAGGCTCAGCTTTCGTTAAGTTTATTGTATTACCTTTTTCTAAATTAATCGACATTGATTATTCCTTATTTTTTAATAGCTTAGATAATTCTTTTTTCATATTAACCATTCTCTCATCAGCGATCTCGCGATTTCTAGCTCCCTCCTGTTCAATGGAAACAACATCTTGCAATGTGGTAATCAGAGTATTTTGCACGTGCTCCAGTGTTTCCAGATCTATAACTGAACGTTGATTCGCTCTTGCTGTTTGCAACGTATTTTGTCTTAATAAATCTGCATTTCTCTTAATTAAGTCATTTGTAGCATTGTCAATTTTGCCCGCAAGTTCTAGCGACTTTCTCTGCTCTAACATAGAAATAGCAAGCGTAAATTGCTTCTTCCACGATGGGATCGTTAATGTCTTAATATTGTCGAACTTCTCAATCAAAGTGATATTGTTAGTCTGTACCATCCGAATCATTGGAGCCGTTTGTAACGCAAGCATTTGCAATGACCTTAAGTCGTGAACACGTTTTTCAATACGATTGTGAAAGGACTGTAAGTCGCTTAATTCTTGCGCTTTTAAAGGAGAGTTTTCATCTTCAAGCTCTTTTGCTAAGACTTCTGCTTTACCTTTTATGAGCAAACGCCTTGATTCTCCGTATATTATGGCTTCTGTTAACGCCTTATACTGCGCTATGTTTTGAGAAAAAACAGTTTCGAGCTGAACAGAACGCTCCTGGAGACGCACTTGCTGCGAATTAATCTCTTTTACTACCCTGTCGAGCTGAGTGCTTACCGAGTTAAACTGAGCTAAAATAGCCTCTTTAGAATATTTGAATCTAGATATCAACTTTCCAAAAAAGCTGTCTTTCCCCATTAGCCCACTTAAATCAACTCCTTTAGCCAAGCCCACAACTTGATTTAGGTTCTCTCCCATTTCTTCCAGATCTTTAGTCCGAACTTGATTCAACATAGAGTCAGAATATTCAGCTATTTTCTCAGCTGACTCATGACCGAGAGTACTAATACCTCGTGACGAATAGATATCAATCTGATTAAGTTGAGTAACTATACGTTGAAATGCTTCTCTCGGGTTTAAGTTCGCTTCGTTCAGATCAGCTTGATAAACTTCAATCGATTTTTCAACACAACTGTATATACTTTTAACATTTTGTCCTTTAATCGTCGGAAGTTTAGAGATATCTGTAGTGCCTTCAACTATTAGTGAGTTTTCTATTGTTTTTACAACATTAGTATTAGATGAATTTTCTATATTGTTAGAATTAACATTTTTGGATGTAAAAGTCTTCGGTTGGAATACCATTTATCGCAGCTCCTCTATATTTCGAATCAATTGTTCCTGAATGTCGTTCAGCTCATAGTAAAGTATTGAATCGTTTGATTCGTCGATAGCAATAACTGTTAAAAATTGCTGTTTCCAGACTTGAATAATATCTACTTTAATTTTTTCTAACTGTTCAAAGCTACCTAACAAATTAGAGCTATATAATTCTATTTGGGGGAAAGTCAAATCTATAGATTGTTTTAGAGAAAGCAAAGTTTGTACTTTCCTTTCCCATCTTTTAATTGAATCAAATCCGTTTTTTTTAAAAGAGTCAGAAAGATTAATACTTTCTTGTTGAATTGATTTTTTTTCTTTATCCATCCTTAGTATCAATGCTAAAATTTTGAATATAAGGTTTTTATTCAAGCTTTGTAACTCTATAGACCAATACTGAAACTTTTCGAGATGCGTTCGCATTTCAGCTAGGTTATCAAATACTCGATTTATTCTTTCGTCAATATTATCACTTACATAATCAAAGTCATACTTAATCTTTCTTATTTTTTGATTATGGTTACCAAAAAGTTTAGATAGCTTCGTACCAAACTTATGTGGATTGAAAATATCAATATCTATACTTTTTGCCAATTTAATAATGATCTGTCCTAATCCTAAAATTTTATCTACCTTACTTAACTTAGCATAATCGGACAAAAACCCTTGTAATTGTTGGAATTTTTTTGACTCCACATTTCCAAATTCTATTTGATACATAGGATCATTGAAAATAATAGAATTGTAAATGTTAATTATAACCAAATAGTCTCCATTATTTAAATTGACATTTTTAAACTCTCTTCTACACAGTTTTTCAACTTCAATTTTAAAATCTTCTTCAACATTAACTAAGTCACTTTGAATTGACTTTATTTTATTGCTAAATAAAACTGAAGGTTTTTTCTTATTATTATATTTTATGTTTTTCCCATATTTTTCACTCTGAAGGTGTTCAAAACTCTCTTCGGATACAAGACTTCTATTAGACTTTATATGGCTAAATTTCTTGACAGCTAATTCATGTTTTTCTTCATTTTCAGGAAGTTCATTAACATGAGTTGGATCTAAATCTTTATGATGAAATGTTTTTATCATTACTTTTCGCACTATGATATTAAATCAAAACTTCCTCAATAATAATTATCAATTTGAGGTCATAAGTTGTCTAAAATGAATTAGCCAAAAATTTAGTTCGTTTAGCCCAATTACTGTGGCATGCTACTTCCATCATTTGTCCATTCATTTTATAAACTGCCGGGGAAGAATCTGCCAAAACTGACTCAGCTTGAACAATATGTGTATTTGAATAACTTTTAAAAAAACCTTCAATTATTTTAACTTGTTGAGGATGAATAGCAGTTTTTCCAAAAAGGCCATAGTTAACATCCATAGCAAGTTCCCTTATCAACGTTTTATGGTCATCGATCATATCAAACACAGGCGCAGAAAGCTCATAACCGTATGGCCTAAAAGCGATAATTAAATTCTCTATCACCGAACGTAAGGGGGTTTCATAAATTGTTTGGCCTGTCATACGTTTTATACCCAGAAGATTGAATAAATCGTTACCTCCTATACGAAGGCAAGTTATATCTCCATAGATATTTTGTAAACTTCTTCTAATCTCTGGTAATTTAAACGCATCAATTACATCAAGAGATTCTAAGGTAGGCATTAGTTTAAACTTAATAGAGTGACATTTTAATACTCTATGATAATCTTCATTTGTTTTTAGATCATATTTAGGGAGAACAAAACCATCTATTTTTTCAATCCCTCTAAAATACAATATATTTTCAAGAACTTCTGGGCTTCTGGGACGAATAAACCTTTTGAACTGTGTATTTGAACTATCTAATCCATCGATCGCAACACTCAAATTCTTAAGTGATTGATTCAATTCACCTTCAGAAATGGCATCTTCAGTACAAAAAACCATACTCTTTGATCCCAATCCTTCTTTCATTAACATTTTTAGATTCGGGTGATTACACGGAGTATACAATGTTGCTCCCAAAGAGAAGTAGCTAGAGATGTTCATTTTATTGCCTCTATATTAAGTGGCTTAATAAGTGCACATGCTTCAAATAGCAAGGTTGGTTCTTCTTCTACTTTGACTCCTTTTTCATCTGCTAGCATTAATAAATGTTTGACTTTATTGCTGTCTATTGAGCGAACAATAAGTAAAGAAGGAACACGTCTTAGCATGACTCTAGTTGCTTCGGCTATCCCAGGCTTAATATAGTTTACATCTTTAATAGAATATTTAATGGTCAATGAGGATATAAATCTTTTTATTTGATCTTTAGTGTTACCTAAATCGACAATTGTCTCATGTTGCTCAAAAGGTTCATCTTTAAAGTTTTCTTTCAAAAAACATTCTGCTATCTTTTCCACAAACCAGTGGGAATAGTCAAATTCTTTTAGGTGATTATTGATTACGCAGCCATGGAATTTTTGTTTTTTAGGATCTTGCCATAAACTTCGCGAAATCAAACCTGATACTGTAGAATTCAACATAGACGAAGGTATTGGATAGTCTTCTTTCGTGGCACAATAATCGGCAACCCCACCTGTATCACTGACAACATAAAGGTACGGTTTTATATCAGTATTATTTCTTTTGTTATAAGAGAAAATAGATCGCTTTAATTCCTTAGTGATTACTCCTTTTGCAGTCCAGCCGTCAATGAATACTAAGGAAGAGGAATCATATCTTTTAATTTTCAACAAGTAATCAAGAGCAACCGAATCAATACCTCTATCCCGAATAATGCTAATACTATAATGACAAACTTTTCTATTAAAATAATACTCTAACGCTCTCTTTATTAAAACGCCAATTGGTGTTCCTGCTCTAGCTAAAGAAACCAGAGTGATATCTCCCAATTGATTATTATTAATCTTTTCAGCGAGAGAAAAAATGTGTTTTGCTAGTTTGTTTTTATACTTATCGGTAAATTCAAAGAACAGTCTTTGATATTTAATTGATGGTTTTGATTCTTTGTTCAATAATTCAGAGTAATGAACCCCTTCAGACTGGATTAGATTTTCTTTTTCATTAATTGAAAAGAACTGACACTTGACAACCTCTAAGAGGAACTGACAGTCGTTCTCATTATAACTACCGATTATTGGAGATATAGATAAGCTCATAATATTATTACCAAGATAATGAATCTGCGATCTGGCTTTTAGTGGGCATCAAAGCAAAATCAGAAAGTTTCATAAATGGGATATCAGATAGGCTATCGCCCATGGTTAAAATTAATGACTTTTCATCTAGCTGACGTATTATATAATCAACAGCTAATTTTTTCTGGGTATAAGGTGGCAAAAGTGCCATATTTCGGCCATTAATATGTATTTTTATATCATTTAAATCTATACTGATTTGTGAAAGTATTGAATCGAATATAAAATCATAATCTATACCTTCAGTGCATTTTACACAAACATAACAATCAATATCATCCTCGGAAACAATATAACTTTGTGCATTAAACCCTTTAGAAAGTATAAATTCTTTTAATTCTTCATTTATTAAATTCAATTTATCAGACCATAATCCAAGTGGAAATTTATTTTTAATATGCTCAACCCAGGCGTTGCACTTCTTTCCGTTAGGTTCAATAATTAAAGCACCATGAGAAACGACCATCCACGACTTAAATAATGAACTTACTTGAACCCTTTTGAGCGTGTTATAACTCCGTCCAGTTACCGGAATAATTGTAGATCTAGTGTCAATAAATAACTCCAAAAGAGTCCGCTGTTTCTCTGACATAAATGAACGAGCTTGGCCGTCAATATCTAATGACGCTATAGAAAGGCTATCGCTTTCTGAAAACTTCCTTTTAGTTGCCATAAAACAATCATCAATATCTGTAAAAAGCACAGTACGCATGATAACTACTCTCTCTCAAGTGGAGGAAAACGCTGGGCTAATTGGTGCTCAGATCTAAGTGATTCATCTTCTAAAAAGAGCACTGGTAGCCTCTCATTCTCTTGAAGGTTATAAATGTAATGCTCTACATCTCGGCTATCCACCTGAAAAGCTTCTTTCGTATTAATTGCATTTCCCACCAAAATCGGGGAACGAGTTGTAGATTGAAAGATCACATCTCCTCCTCGACTCTCTGCTAGCTCCGCAGCTAGGAAAGGCAAATATAGGTGCTCTCCATCTCCGATAACAGTTCTCGGAAAAGTAATATCTAATACAGGTATATGACCACAGAATGGCATTTTCATAGCAAATCGCCCTAAATCATCCCTACAAGGCTTTTTGACAAGGTCTCCATCAACTTTTTCTGGGAGAGAAAGATTTAAGTTAGGCTTTGCCTGAAAGTCAAACTGACCATCAATTAATGAAACATGAGTAACTGTAACATCCCACTCTTCATACTGAGCGCGATTTTCTTCGCTTAACCAGTTGACTAATGAGACTATTACAACCTCTTTCACAAATCGCATCTTTGGTAAAATCTTATCACCGAGTAACTTTAGCGTACGACCAGTTGAAATCTCATCATCAACGAGTATAAGACGCTGACAATTAGAAATAGGTTCTAATAGTTCTATCTTTGGTTGATACAAAATATGATCAATAGCGTGACTATGATTTTCATCTAACGTAAACCAGATTGGCAGGTCGCACTTGTAACGAGTGGTATGCTGATAGTAAACTTCTCTGCTTTGTGCCCTAGCTAGACTATCCGCAACACCAGCACCAAAGCCCGTCGCGGTCTCAGCCATACCAATCACAAAACTGCTTAGATCATTATTAATCTGCGAAACAAGTAAATCATAAGTATCTCTCATCGTACTTGGTTTTACTGAAATATGTTTTCCTAAAACTTTAGAAACAAATAAAAAACCTCTTTTAGGGTTCTCTCTTGAAGCGAAGTCTAATAGATCCTCAAATGGCATCATCTGCTTAAATAAATCAATATTTAATGTTCCATTTTTAATTTCTATTTTAAATTTATTCATTATTATCGGTTGCTAATTAATTTCATTCATCGTGATTATTTACTTTCACAAATATAAAAAAGAATGAAGAGATCACTTAAAAAATAGAGTTAATATAATAATAAACATAAAAAATGTATATTAGGAACTTGCAGAAAGAACTAAAACTCTAATAATTTAGTGATTATGCATGTCAAGCATGTGCTTTTAACATCAAAATCGCCAAAAGTCTTAGTTTTTGTCCTTTCCATCGAAAATTAAAGGTAATTTCAATCGTATAACTTCCACGTAGATAAGGTGTAACACTTTACCTAAATCAATAGATTTAAATGCCTATTCCTCCGCACCTCTCCAACTTCAACATTTAATTCAATGATAACCGCTAACTTATCGTCATTCCTTAAGGCTCTAAACTCATTGTTTTATGAGAAGGTTTGCCTTTAAACCTAACTCGTTTTGAAGGTAACAGGTAAGCTAGTAGTTTATCACCCTAAGCTAAGTCAGATTACACCTTAAAGCTCCATTGCAGTTTTTGTGGTTACTAAAAGTTAACTAGTTGAAACACCGAAAAACAGAGTTTACATTGAAGTCTCATCCCCCAATCGCTTTGTTGAGAAAGGGGCATTCATGGATATACACCACCAATTCGGGAGTCAATATGGCAACTTCAGTGAAACTTAAAGCGGGCGACAGCTTCCCTCATCTTCAAGCCACTTTGCTAGATGGTTCAAGCGTAACGTTGGGTCAGCCGCAAGGTGATGCGACTTGGCAAGCAGTATTCGTTTATCGTGGTAAACACTGCCCTCTTTGTACTAAGTACCTCAACGAGCTTGAGAGTTACAAACAGGCTTTCGCTGATGCTGGCGTCGATATTCTTGCCGTTTCTGGCGATTCAAAAGCACAGCTAGAGGGGCATCTAGAGAAACTCGAAATCAGCTTCCCTATCGCTTACGGCCTGACCGAAGAACAAATGAAAACGCTAGGCTTGTATGTATCTATTCCTCGATCTGAACAGGAAACCGATCATAATTTCGCAGAACCAGGTCTGTTTGTGGTGAATGAACACGGCGACTTACACGTGGTGGATATTTCAAACAACCCGTTTGTTCGCCCTGAGCTTGGCGCACTATCACGCGGATTGGCATGGATTCGCGATCCAAACAATAACTACCCTATCCGTGGCACATTGGATTACTAATATCTTCTACACCCAAGTAAACTTTCTATCCTTAAATAAGCTAGGATTCTTGCCTTAGTGAGAATAACTTGGAATACATATCAGATCCGTGAGATCTGATATGTATCAACAAGTTGGAAATAGAGTCCTTGTTCATTATACAACGCCTTGATGAAAAACAAGATCAGTGAAGCCCAGGCTCCCCTCAAACAACGTTAGTTATTTACTTCTAAGTCACTTTCACGATAAATACATGAAATTAAGACTAAAAACTTAGACTTAACGGATATATAAATCATAACGGTACCTACACAAGTAGTTGGCTAGCGATTATTATCCTATTGCAACTCACAATTGTGCAAATCTAATAATTCATACCATAAATGAAAACATAGATACCGTAAGAGACAAAATAAAAGCAAACGATTAAATTATCAATAAAACACCGTTCAATTAAAATAAAAAACACTTCACTTTATAAAAGTGTAATTAATCGTTATTTGCAATCACACATCTTAATTGAGAAATACAGTATGAATAAAATCTCTTTGCTTTATATGGCCGTTTGTATCGGATTAGTTGGATGCGGTTCAGGAGGAAGCGACAACGATCCAGCAAAAGATATACATCCCACCATTTCAAATCCGGAACAAGTCAACGCAATGACGGTGGACAAAGGTCATTTCTATTGTTCTGTAAACCAACAAAAACTGGAACACGGAGGGACATCTGCAACCATGTCCTACCTGATTGAAAAGAAGAGAAATTCTACGGTTGTTGACGATTATGAATGCACCGAATACGGTTTAAAGAAAGGTGAGTCAATTATCGTCACTAAAAGTGCAATTGAAAACTTTTCATACTCAAAACATTATAAAAGCACGAAGAAGAATGACATTAATGGGTTTAAAATCATCTACCCTACAGGGCTTACGACTCCGATTAATAAAGATTATGAAAAAATTACGATCACGTATAATACGGAGAGACCTGACGTTAACATTAAGATAATTCAATATTTTGACGAAAAGTCTAAATTATATACCATCAAAAAATATGAAAGCCACGTTAACGACAACTCACCAATAGGTTTAGTTGAGAAAGAGGAATTCGATAAATATTCCGATTTTGAAAAGAAACTGGAATTAAATAGTGCTTTTTTAAATTCAACTGAAGTGAGTGATTTATTCTACAACTTACTAAGTATGATAAAATAATAACTAAAAATCAAAAACTTAAAAAGTACGATTATGCTCAAGTAGCTTCGATATGCCTGACTCGAAAGAGTACGTTGTTTTACGAAACAAATTACGATTTGAATGAAGTACATCTAAGTTACTTGGGTATAAACGGCGATGTATTGTTAATCAGCTTTCAAAAGAGAGTGACGTTTGCGATTAACTACTTTGGTCTTAACGAAGCTCAATTTGATGCTTTTCAGACCAAATTCGCAAATCATCAAGAATCTTAAGTGCGGTACGGCCGAACTCTGTTAGTTCATAGCTGACTGCAATTGGGCGGTCGCTGATCACTTTGCGCACCACCATACCTTCCGCTTCTAACTCTTTCAGGCGTTGGTCGATCATCTTTTTACTTGCACCGCCTAGCATGCGTGCTAAGTCATTGAAACGAACTGGGCCGTCTTTCAAATGATAAATCAGAGAACCTTTCCATTTACCACCAATTAGACGCATCCCTTTCTCGATAGCACATGGCTCCGCACATACGTTCGCCACTGACTTACGACCTTTGCTATCTACACTGATTCTGCTTTCCACAATACACCTCAAGATACGCACCTAATCTAGGTAACGAAAAGTAAGCTAGATACATTTAGTGCTTTAGAGTAATAAAAACGTCACCTCGCCGCAAACAAATAAAAATGGACCGCATGTAGCAGTCCATCTCAATTCATCATTCAGTTCGCACTATCTTTCTAAAAGGATTAGAAGTTTTCGTTAATGTGAGCTTCGAAACGAACAAAATCGTTTTCGATATCTGCGTTCTTCATCACGTCGTAACAAGCGAATGTAGGCAGTGCTGACATACCAAAGAAGCGGAAGTTAGCGTGCATGTGGAACATCAAATCGTCCACGCCTTTACCTTGGAATAGGTATTCGCTCTCATCATCAAACGATTCTTCTGGCGCGTTGAATGTCAGTGACAGCATGTATTTGCTGTTGGTTTGAGTGCCGCCTGTACCATAGTTTTTCTTTGGTTCTTCTGCGCTACGGCCATCGAATGCACATAGTGCGCCGCCCATACCCGCAGTAAACACGTCGTCCATGTATTTTTTGAATGACCAAGGCACAGACATCCAGTTGATTGGGCTTTGGATGATCACGCGATCAGCCCACTCAAAGTGTGCGAGTTGCTCATCTACGTTGATCTCATCTTGCATTGTCACAACGCGAACCTCATGGCCTTTTGCTTGCAGAAGCGTCTGTGCTTTGTCGACAAGAGAAGCATTTAGACGACCTTCTGAATATGGTGATGGTTCGTGTGCATTGATGATCAGTACGTTGCTCATGGGATTACCTTTAAATAAGTTCACAAGATGACGCAGTAACCATTGTGCGTCGGATGTGGTTTATTATGGTAACCTAGAAATATAGTGCAATTAGTTAACTTTTAGTAACCTACTTAATTTTTTATTATATCACTGTTTTTAAAACATATATTTTTTCAATTTTTTATTCATCGTTATTTTACGATTAATTTTTTCATCGAGTTGTTGAATCTTCCACAGAGCAGGCGTACACTTTATCGCAATTCGACGATTAACTATTAAGGCCAGCGAATGAGTGATAAGTGCAAGGACACGTGCGAAGTTGTTTTTCAGACAACGCAACAACAGCTCGAGAAAGAACAAACTCTCGCAGCGCAAGCAAAAGCTTTGTCGCATCCAGCACGTTTGCGCATTCTGCATATCCTGCACACGCTCGATACCATGGGCGGTTGTTTGAACAGTGATTTGGTTTCTGAACTGGGTCTTGCGCAATCTACTGTTTCCGAGCACTTGCGTATTCTCAAGCAAGCAGGCTTTATCAGCGCCGAGCCAAACCCACCTAAGGTGTGTTACCGCATTCAACGCGACGCGTTTGATCAGTTCAATCTAGGATTTTCCAAGTTATTTGATTAATTCCCTTTGCACGCTGGTCAGGCGTGCAGAGATAAACTATACCTTTAACTATCGCCTTTCGACGATAAACGAATAAGAGAACACTATGACTACTCAAGTTTTAAATAGTGCCAGCGACAAAATGAGCTTCTTGGACCGTTACTTAACGGTGTGGATTTTTGTTGCAATGGCAATCGGTGTAGGTATTGGCGCAGCATTCCCTCAAGTTGCTGAGTGGAACGAGTCAATGTCTGTTGGTAGCACAAACGTACCGCTAGCGATTGGTTTGATTTTGATGATGTACCCGCCACTCGCAAAGGTGAACTACAACCTGCTAGGCACAGTGACGAAAGATAAAAAAGCAATCACGCTGTCTTTGGTCATGAACTGGATTGTCGGCCCTATTTTGATGTTCATCCTTGCATTGACTTTCCTAGGTGATCATCCGGGTTACATGGTTGGTATCATTCTGATCGGTCTTGCTCGTTGTATTGCGATGGTATTGGTATGGAACGATATCGGTGGTGGTAACAAAGAATACGGCGCAGCCCTAGTTGCATTAAACAGCGCTTTCCAAATCGTGACTTACAGTGTGATGGCATGGTTGTTTATCACTGTGTTGCCACCAGTCTTTGGTTACGAAGGTTTCGTAGTTGATATCTCGATGATGGACATCGCGGAAAGCGTTCTTATTTACCTTGGTATCCCATTCCTAGCGGGCTTCCTAAGCCGCAAATGGCTGGTCGCTGCGAAAGGTGAACAATGGTACAACGACGTATTCATCCCACGCATTTCACCAATTACGCTTATCGCCCTGCTTGCGACCATCGTACTGATGTTCAGCTTGAAAGGTGAAATGATTCTTGAACTGCCAATGGATGTATTCCGTGTAGCAATTCCACTGGCTATCTACTTTGTGTTGATGTTCTTTGTCAGCTTCTTCGTTGGTAAGAAAATGGGCATCGACTACGACAAAAACGCGTCAATTGCTTTCACGGCAACAGGCAACAACTTTGAATTGGCAATTGCGGTTTCTATCGCGGTGTTTGGCCTAAACTCAGACCAAGCTTTTGCTGGTGTCATTGGCCCGCTGATCGAAGTGCCTGTATTGATTGCTTTGGTGAATGTAGCATTGCGAATGAAAGCCAAATATTATGGCTAACCTAAAAAGCACAAAAAATACAAAAGCGGTAAAACATTAACTCACTACCGTTTTAATATACTCGCTGGGCGTTAGGCCGAACTTACTTTTAAAGCGTTGGCTAAAACGCCCCTCTGACTGATAACCACACAACTGTGCGAGCAGCGCAACGTTATACGAGCCATTTTGCATCAAGTAAAGTGCGTGATTTAAGCGCACTTCTGCCAATACTTCGCGATACTGGGTACCTTCTTGTTTCAGTTTGCGTATCAATGTTGCTCGGCTCATAGCAAAGTGCCCCGCGACCATGTCTAATGGATGCTCCTCCCCTGGAGAGCGCGATAAGTAACGACTAAGTTTCTGACTAAAAGAGATATGTGAACTCGAGAACAACCGATGCAATAACCCTCTCTCAGCTAGCTGCTGATATAGGCCCATAATCCAATAGCGTTGTGTCGCTTCACTTAAGCTTTCCCGCTCAAACGAAAACAAAGCATTTAACGTCGCTTTCAATGCTTTATCTGTCTCAACAACAGGTACATAGTTTCCTAATGCGTTGCTCATGCTTAGCTCCAACATTTCATCGCTAGGCACACAGTGAAAACTGAACATTCGAGAAAGAAATCGCCCTTGTAGAGGAAGGTTTTCAAAATTTAGGGATGCATTTGCTTCACAAAGCATGATATTTGGATGATGGATGTCGAGTACTTCATCTTTCCAGAAAAGATGTTTACTCCCCTTAACAATCTGAATAAGGCTTGGGGAGTGAATCCTGACATTACGAAGCTTCTGCTGCTGCTCCGCACGAAACAGCGTAACCTGATATTGGTGACCCATTCTCTCCCCTTATATTCAATTATCGCGTGTAAGTCGTGGTTAATGTCGCTTTACCCAAAGCAACACTATTCAAAGTAAACCCTACAATGGCTGGTGGCGTGTTTTCATCCAAATTCAGTTCGTCAGTTGGCAATGCCCACACCGTAAACTGGTAACGATGCATCCCATCATTCTTTGGAGGACACGCGCCGCCGAACCCCGTTGTGCCGTAGTCAATACGAGATTCTTTGCCGCCTAACTTGTTCATATCAATGCCTCGAGGCAGCTCGCTAACGGTGGATGGAATATTAAACGCTATCCAATGCCAAAAACCACTGCCTGTTGGTGCATCGGGGTCATACACGGTGATCGCAAAACTTTTTGTGCCCTTTGGAGCTTCTTTCCACATCAATTGTGGTGATTGATTCCCGCCATCACATCCCCAACCAGAGTATTCAAATGTCTTCGCCATCGGGTGGCCTTCTTGAATATCTCTACTCACGAGTTCAAATGCATGGGCAGAACCGACCGCAAAAACACTCAATACCAAAACTGACTTGTATATCGCTTTCATGTTTTTCTTCCTTTCAATGAATTCAACACTAGTCTAAATACCCAGCAGTCCGAATCCTTGTCAGTAAGTATCAAAAACCACAAAATAATCTATAATTTTGACACTTTAAGATTCTAACACAAACTTCTTACTCTCTTAATTGCACTTGGTTTATGCTAATTAATCGCTCACGGAATAAGGAAGGAAAATGGAATTGGATATCTACGTGGTGGACGCCTTCACCGATACGCAATTCAAAGGCAACTCAGCAGCGGTGATACCGTTAGAGGAATGGCTAGCCCCAGAATTGATGCAAAATATCGCGACAGAAAACAACTTGTCGGAAACGGCTTTTCTAAAATCCATTGGCGCAAACCGATATGAGATTCGTTGGTTCTCTCCGATTACTGAAATCGATTTCTGTGGACACGCGACACTGGCCTCTTCGTTAGTTCTGTTTGATGAGTTTGGCATTAATGGCACGATTGAATTTCATACTCTGGAAGTAGGAACCCTCACCGTAGAGAAGAATGCGCAAGGTAAGATCGAGATGACGTTCCCTGCTCGTCCTCCAAAAGCCGTTTCTGATATTCCCTCGGCATTGATTGATGGCCTAAGTTGCGATGTGGAACGCGTACTGCTTAGCCCTCAAGCGTATTTCGTGGTGGTCGGCAACCAGCAGGAGGTACTTGAGGTTCAATACCGTTCAGAGCACCTCAAGACACTCGCTCCTTACGATGTGGTCGTTACCGCGAAAGGTGATCAACAAGACTTTGTATCGCGTTACTTTTGGCCTGCAAATGGTGGTGACGAAGACCCCGTAACTGGCTCGATTCACGCTGGGTTAGCACCGTTCTGGGCAGAAGCGTTAGGCAAAACATCACTGGTCGCTTACCAAGCTTCTCAGCGCGGAGGCATTTTGCACTGTGAAGTTACTGGCGAACAAGTAAGAGTATCTGGCGACGGCGTGCTCTACATGAAAGGCAAGATTTTTGTTTAAATGATATTCATGTAATCAACTTAAAAGAGCCAAGTAAAGCACGGCTTCCGCAGGATCAAGCCAGCTTCAACAATTAATCAATTGATGAATATTGAAGGAATTAACTTCCTAGCCGGACAAAACTGACTCACGTTACACTGAATGCAGTCCCACACTCTTCTATAGCTTGATACGAATTCGAGCTCACCTTCTTAGAGGAAGCGTCGCATGATGAAGCGAATCATTCTTGGCACCCTAGCCCTGACTCTTGTAACTGCCTGTTCCAAAGATGACGGACAGCAAGCCCTTGGCACATTAGAACGTGACCGCGTAACCTTCACTGCCACCTCTAGCGAGATAATTCGTGCCCTACCCATTAAGGAAGGCAGCCAAGTCACCGAAGGAGAAGTGCTGGTTCAGCTCGATACAAAGAACCAAGAAGCCGTTTTAGCTCACGCCGTTGCCGAACAAGCCAAGGCTGACGCCTATCTTTTGAAATTGACCAATGGTGAGCGACCAGAAGACATTGCCGCAGCGCAAGCTCGCGTTGCCAGAGCGGAAGCTCAATTGATTGAAGCGCAAAAGAACTACCAACGTAAAGCGGAGTTAGTTCGTAAAAAACTCATCAGCCAATCAGAAAAAGACACCGCTTTAGCAGCCAGAGATTCTGCCCGTGCAGAGCTAGACTCCTCACAAGAAGAGTTCAGCAAACTGACCGCTGGCTCTCGTCCTGAAGATATTGAACAAGCGAAAGCCGCACTCATGGCTGCAAAAGCCGATGTAGCACTACAAGAACAGAAACTGGCAGAACTCACCATCACGGCCACGCGAGATGGCTTGTTAGATAACCTACCGTTTAACCTTGGTGAACGCGTTCCGGTGAATGGCATTGTTGCCGTAATTCAAGCGAGCCGCGTCCCATACGCCCGTGTTTATGTTCCTGCTAACTATCGAGTCGACTTTGTGCCGGGTAAAGCGGTTAACGTGCATGTAGATGGCGTTGAGCAACCATATAGCGGCACCGTTCGTTGGGTTGCGACTGAGCCTTCATTCACTCCTTATTTCGCGCTTACCGAGGAAGAACGCTCGCGTTTGATGTACCTAGCAGAAGTCGACCTTCAAGACTCAGCGCAATCTTTGCCTTCGGGTATTCCTGCGCAAGTGGATTTGGTGGAGTGAGCCAATGACCGAATACGCGATTCAAGCTGAAAATGTGGTGAAAAAGTTTGGTGACTTCACCGCCATCAACAACATCACGCTTAATGTGCCCAAAGGCAGTATCTATGGTTTTCTTGGCCCAAACGGCTGTGGTAAATCGACAACCATTCGTGTGTTGACGGGCTTGCTTAGCCCAAGTGAGGGCAATGTCGATGTACTCGGGCTAGAGATCCCAAAACAATCTGAGCTTCTGCGCCTCAAGATTGGCTACATGACACAAAAGTTCTCCCTCTATGATGACCTGACGGTTCAAGAGAATCTTGAGTTTATTGGACAAATCTTTGGAATGGAAACCAAGGCCCTAAAGGCTCGCATCGAAGAACAACTAGCCACCTACGGTCTCGACCAACTGCGTAAACAGCGCGTCGGCGGAATGAGTGGCGGCCAGAAGCAACGCTTGTCTCTTGCCGCAGCCACTATGCACAAACCAGAATTGTTGTTTCTTGATGAACCCACGTCTGCGGTTGACCCAGAGAACCGACGCGATTTCTGGGAGCAGTTGTTTGACCTCTCTGACCAAGGCACGACGATTTTGGTCACTACGCACTACATGGATGAAGCAGAACGCTGTCATCGTCTGGCGATTATGGAAGCGGGCGAAATCCGCGCCGATGGTGAGCCAGAAGAACTCATGGCGCAAATGGGCGTTAACATCGTCGAAGTCAAAGCGGATAATTTACGCGAGCTAAAAGAGAAAGTCATTCAGCGTGAAGAGGTGCGCTCGGCCGCACAGCTCGGCATTCGTTTACGCATTTTAATCCACCAGCACATCGAAGAACCGATCGAATGGTTAACCCAGACCTTTCCTGAGCTTGATGGCTGCGAGATGAACATTGCTCGTCCTAGCTTGGAAGATGTGTTTGTCAGTGTTACGGGAGAAGGTCGCCAATGATGAAATCTATTGCCCGTATGAAAGCGGTAATGATCAAAGAGATCCGTCAGCTTTCACGTGACCGCATTACCTTTGGCATGGTCGTGATGATCCCGTTGATTCAGCTTTTGCTGTTCGGCTTTGCCATTAATACCGATATTCGCAATATTCCCGTTGGCGTCGTCGATCAAAGTGGCAGTACTGCTGGGCGTGTGATCACCGAGTCCGTCAAAGTCACGCAAGTGGTCGATGTGGTAGAAACTTTTGCTACCGCTTCAGAAGCCGAGCAAGCCATTCAAGACGGTTTAGTGCGAGCCGCTTTAATTCTACCTAGCGACCTAACCCAACGTATGGTGCAAGGGCGAGAGCTTGGCCAGTGGATTGTGGATGGTTCAGACACCATGATCAGCTCTGCGATTCTCTCGCTACAAACCATGCCGTTAACGGATTTTGATTTTGAGATACGCCCTGCCCCAACCAAAACCTTTGAAGTTGCGCTGTATTACAACCCGAGTCGGCGCTCGGCGGTGAACATTGTCCCCGGTTTGTTGGGCGTAATTCTAACCATGACGATGATCTTGTTCACCAGTGCGGCCATTGTTCGAGAACGGGAACGCGGCAATTTGGAGTTACTGATTACTACGCCAATTCACTCCATCGAACTCATGGTGGCGAAGATCATTCCCTACATCTTTGTTGGTCTGATACAGGTGTTTATCATTTTAGGCTTGGGTCATTGGATATTTGGTGTACCGATAAACGGCGCCATTAGTCAGATACTGTTTGGCACGCTGCTGTTTATCGCCGCGAGTTTAACCTTAGGTTTGGTGATATCCACCATTGCGACGACACAGCTTCAGGCCATGCAGATGACGGTGTTTATTCTTTTGCCGTCGATTCTTCTGTCCGGATTTATGTTCCCTTATGAAGGAATGCCCGTCGCCGCACAATGGATATCAGAAGCCCTACCAGCCACTCACTTTATGCGCATTATTCGTGGTGTTGTGCTGCGTGGTGCAGACCTAATGGAGCTATGGCGAGATACAGTTTGGTTACTTGGATTCACCGTTATCGGCCTTATTGTCGCTTCATTTCGCTTCAAAAAATCACTCGACTAATTCCACGATATTGCGTTCATTCCTTAAAAACAAAAATAGCCCCAACGAAGGGCTATTTTTTGTTTCTGTATTCATACACTGCGCTATCGAGCTCAACTCTCAGACAATATTAATAGTACTCACCGTAGGAACAATCTCGTAAATCGGAAATATTGTAGTTTTTCAAAGAGTTTATTTTAAAGTTGAACACTACCTGTTTACAGACAACGCCTTCGCGATCCGTGTACGTGATAATACCTTCACTGTACGCACGCTGACCATCAGAGGATGTCACGTCAGCAACAAGTTCCAAATGGCCCTTGTGCGCGTCTACGCGATTCATCATCTCAAACACATCGACCCACTCTTCGCGATTTGCCATTTGTATTAGCATGGACTTCGCCTGTGTTTCCAACTGCTGGGGGTATACATAATAACGGTTGTAACCAAAGTATGCGCACATAAGTAATAAAACGAGTGCAAATGAGGTTGTTCTTGTCATACAAGCTTCCTCTTGTTGTTATAAAAATCTTGCTTCGTTAATTCAGTATAGGAAGCGAGCAAAGTTTAGGTTATAGAACTTGCCCAAATAACAGGGGACAGTCAGAGACAGTCAATTCTATGACAAGCTCAACAACAAACTTTATTGCACTCTCATCATGGGCTTGAACAAAAATACGCCACAGAGACAGTAAGAAGTAAGAAGTAAGAAGTAAGAAGTAAGAAAGGAAAACTAACCGGAGCGCGGTGATAACAGAAAAGTAAAAGGAGTTGGAAGAAAAAGACAATCCGAGTGAATGTAGTGAGAGCGGAAATCAAGATTAGATTATCCGCCCATCAACTAGGCTCAAATTGTCAGTGACCACAACAATGTGACTCACCGAATTTAAACGTGTTGGTAACTATCTTCGAGAGACTCTGTCTGCGTTGTTTTTTCGCTCACTTCCACTTTAACCGCAGCGACCTTGAACTCAGGGATCTTCGCATGCGGATCCGTCGCCGTTGTCGTTAGGCGGTTGACTGGCGATTCAACAAAGTGGAATGGAATGAACACCACACCTTTTTGAATACGCTTAGTCACAAAGGCATCAATCTCAATGCTGCCGCGACGTGTAGACACCGTGAGACGCTGACCATTACTGATGCCTAGCGCTTCTGCGTCTTCCACGCTCACCATCGCGCGAGGGCCAGCAAGGTTATCCAACCCTTTGGTCTTACGCGTCATGGTGCCAGTGTGGAACTGCTCAAGTACGCGACCCGTCGTTAACACAAGTGGGTACTCTTCATCTGGCAACTCAGCCGCATAACGGAACGGTACACCCACCATCTGCCCTTTACCACGAGTAAACTGGGTTTGGTGCATGATGCGAGTACCTGCCGGGTTGTTCTTGTTGCTCGGCCATTGCACACCGTTTGGCGTAATGGCATCCCAACGAAGACCCGCGTATTGAGGTGTCACTCGTGCTATTTCATTGGTGATATCAGACACGCAGTGGTAATCCCAATCACTACCCATGGCATTGGCGATCTCTTGGATAATCCACCAATCTTCTTTCGCTTCACCCGGCGCCATGACAACCGGATTCACACGCTGTACACGACGTTCTGTATTGGTGAAGTGACCCGCTTTCTCTGCAAACGAGCAAGAAGGCAGAACCACATCCGCGTATTGTGCAGTCTCCGTTAGGAAGATGTCCTGAACCACTAAGAAATCGAGCGCTTCTAAGCCCTCAATCACATGCGCTTGGTTCGGGTCACTCAACACTGGGTTCTCACCCATAATGTACATACCACGGACGTCACGATGGCAAGCCGCATCAATGATTTCTGTCAGGGTTAGACCTTGCTCAGAAGGCAGATTTGGTGCGTTCCATTCAATCGCAAACTTCTGACGCACAATTGGGTTGTATACCTTTTGGTAGCCTGGGAAGCTGTTTGGCAAAGCACCCATATCACACGCGCCTTGCACGTTAGATTGACCACGCAGCGGGTTGATACCACCACCTTCAATACCGATGTTGCCACACAGCAATTGCAGGTTAGCGATAGAACGCACGTTGTCATGACCTGTCGTATGCTGAGTGATACCCATCGAATAGTAAACAGCCGTACGATCTGCCGTACCGATCATGCGCGCCATTGCTTGAATGTCTTCGGCTTTTACGCCCGTCACCAACTCCACTTTATCGAGGTTATAAGCTGGTGACATCACTTCTTGCAGTAAGGTATCAAAGCCGTCGACACGTTCTTCGATGTACTCTTGATCGTACCAACCGTTCTTGATGATCTGCTGCATGACACCATTTAGGAGCATCACATCCGTACCCGGACGGTGCGCCATATACAGTTCAGCATGCTCTGCCATATCGACACGTTTCGGGTCAGCCACAATCAAGCGAGCGCCGTGGTGACGAATTGCTTGCTTGATGTGTGAAGCGATGATCGGGTGCGCCGATGTGGTATCCGAACCAATAATAAAGATCACATCAGAATGCTTAATGCTTGGAATGTCGTTGGTCATTGCACCACTACCCAGTGATGCTTCAAGACCGGTTACACTCGATGCGTGGCACAAACGCGCACAGTGGTCGACGTTATTGGTGCCCAGTTCACGACGGACAAATTTTTGGAACGCGTAGTTGTCTTCGTTAGTGGTTTTCGCTGAAGAGAAACCCGCCAATGCGTTGCTGCCAAAATCTTGCTTGATGCCAGAGAACTTGCTCGCAATCAGTTGAATCGCCTCTTCCCAACTTGCAGGCTGCAACCAACCGTCTTTGCGGATCAATGGCGTGGTAAGACGCTCTTCACTGCCAATGAAGTCAAAACCAAAGCGCCCTTTCACACACAGCATGCCTTGGTTCACTGGCGAGTCACCGCCCTTCACATAACGAATCGTATTGGTTGCTTCATCCACGAACATAGTCAACTTACAACCCACACCACAGTATGTACAAATGGTGTCGACCGCTTTCAGATCTTCAGTACGGCCTTGCGAACGGTCACGACTATCGACCATTGCGCCCGTTGGACACACTTGAACGCACGCGCCACATTGCACGCAGTTCGAATCACCCATTAGGGTTAAGCCATTCTTGTTGCTTCCAAAGTGTGGACGATCGTCAGGACGTAATGCCGGACGACCTTGTTTATCGCACACAAAGTTCAGTACACCGTGTACGGCTTTGTCGCGGCACGCTTGGATGCACTGACCACAGCTAATACAGCGGTTAGCATCAAACTCAATAAACTCAGAGCTGCGGTCAACTTCGTACTTATGACGCAAGTCTTTCGCACGAAGATCTAACCAATCTTGATGCGATTTAATCTGCAAAGAGAAGTCAAAGCTTTGCTCAGCTTCGTATTCGGTGGAGTAATCACGCAGCGCACAATCGGTATTTGCCTGACAGCCACATTCTAGACAGCGCGCAGCTTCCTTCATCGCTTCTTCGTTATCAAAGCCCAACTCCACTTCAGCGAAGCTTTGCTCGCGTTGTGCTGGAGTCAGCTCAGGCATGATAGAGCGAGCGACTTTCTGGATGTTCTCGAAGTGAAGCGGATCGACTTGAGAGAGCTTCTTCTCTTTACGCGAGTTGAACGCCGCCTTTGGCATATCCGCCATATCACCATTCAAAAATAGGTCTATTGCTTTTGCCGCAACACGACCATCACCCACCGCTTCAACTGCCGTTGCAGGACCACGGCGGAAATCACCAATACTGAAGATGTTGCCCGTGCCTGTGTGCATGGTCTTTTCATCTGCATCAGAGGTGTTCCAGCGCGTTAGCGGAATAGATAAGTCCTCACCTTCTAGGAAGCTCAAATCAGGCTTTTGCGATACTGCTGCAATCACGGTGTCGAACTCTTCGGTAAAGAACTCGCCAGTTGGTTTAGGGCTTCGACGACCAGATGCATCCGGCTCACCCAACGCCATGCGCTCTAGACGAATCGCATTCACGCGTCCGGTTTCATCGGCAAGGTTTTCTGCAGGGTTGGTCAAGAAGTGGAATTTCACCCCTTCGTGTTCCGCTTCGACAATCTCGTAGTCTTCTGCCGGCATTTCGTCACGAGTGCGACGGTAAATCAACGTGGTGTCGGCACCAGCACGACGCGCAGTACGAGCACAGTCAATTGCCGTGTTACCACCACCGATCACCGCGACTTTCTGACCCGTTACATAGTTTTGCTCAGTAACGTAATCTTTAAGGTAATCAACGCCTAAGTAGCAACCTTCAAGGTCACTGCCTGTGTAATGCATTTCAACCGCTTGAGACGCGCCGACAGCCAAACACACTGCGTCGTATTCTTCGCTCAATTGAGAAAGCGTGAAATCCACACCCAGCTTTTGATTGGTGTGAACTTGCATGCCATTACGGCACATCAGTTCGATTTCTTTATCGAGAATGTCTTTTGGCAAACGGTATTCAGGAATACCGTAACGCAACCAACCGCCCGCTTTTGGCATGGATTCAAAGACCGTAACGTCGTAGCCTTCATTCGATAAGTAGTAGCCAGCCGTTAGACCACCAGGGCCACTGCCAACGACGGCAATGTTCAAACCTTTGCTCGGTTTCTTTTCTGGTACGTAGGCTTCATGCGCAGACAAATCCGCATCCGCGGCATGACGTTTTAGCTGACGAATTGCAATAGGCTCATCGACTAACGAGCGGCGACATTCACTCTCACAAAATGCCGGGCACACACGACCAATCGATAGCGGCATAGGAAGCGTACGCTTAATCACTTCAATCGCTTTTTGATGATCGTTCTGTGCGATGTGATAAAGGTACGATTGGATATCAACGCCCGCTGGACAAGCGGTTTTACATGGCGCTTCACAATCGGCGTAATGGTCCGTCATGATGCGGTTGAGTGCTTTTCTGCGGTGCTCGCTTAATTGTTCTGATTGCGTGACCACATTAAGGCCGCGGTAAACTTCGAGTTCACACGCACGCTTAGTACCGCCACTTTCGACTTCAACTACACACAAGTCACACGGTACTTTTTCATTACTTTTGTTCATTCCGCACAGCGATGGGATCTCGACCCCACACACTTTTGCTGCTTCTAAAAGGGTTAGACCCTCTTCTACAATTCTATATTTTCCATCGATGACAATTTCTATCATGCAACCCCCGCAGCAAAGCAAATCCAAATCTGCACAAGTAAAACCATGCATTCTATAAGGATAATCATTTGTAAGACAAGTTAGTGTGATGTAAAACTTATAAACCACATTTTTCACGTGTCATAAAAAGCGAGGGCTTCTTTCGCTAACTTTCAACACTCGGTGTTTAACAAACGTTTTACTCCCTCGAAAGTGCGAAAACTGTAGGGTTGGACTATTTTGATAATAAGAGTAATAAATGATTGACCTTACCCTTAGGTTAACCTTTAGAATCGAAGGGTTTTCATCATTTTCATCAAACACATGGGAAAGGGTATGCACTTAAAATCGCTGCATACAATCTGGTTAACTCTCTTCACGACGCTAGTGCTATTGGTATCTAGTGTGGCGAACAGTGAGCCGTTGATGAATATTCAAATGATGTCTACTGGCATGGCTCACCATCCTTCTATGATGAGTGACAGCGAACACTGCGGTATGCCTGGCATGATGGACGTCTCCATGACTGACGCTTCTATGTCCGAAGATGGCGATGCAAGAGAAACCAGCATGAACTGTGGTGGAGGCTCCGGCATGGTTCATACCTGCTGTACTGCCGCGTGTACGATAGTTTTCGTCCCCCTACCGAATCCTATCAATAGCCCAATGCCCGTCATCTATCGCGCAACTATTACTCCTGAAGTTGCTTCCCCAGTCGTACACGTCAGCCGCGACCTGTACCGACCTCCAATAGCCTAAATCCATCCTAGCATTCGACCCTGCGCGTGTATCGCAGGTTGTTTTAATGCGCCTGAACGATGAGGTAACAAGGCTTTACTGTTCCCGCAATAAAATCCGCACCTCCATCGATCCGGCGAACACTGGATTTAGATTATGGATATCAAACCATACCGCTTAGCTGCACCTATTTTTATGGTGGCTCTGGTCGCTGCGCCAACCTTGGTTAACGCCGCAGGTAAAGAGACGCACGCAGCGCAAAATTCCACATCAAGTGAGCGAGCTTCAACGACCAAGCTTGCCCAACTGATCAACGTCGCTTTGAGTAACGATGGCAATCGTAAGCAATACTCAGCGCAATCTGCAGCCATGCGTGAAACGGGCGTCGCGAGTGCGACCTTGATGGACCCAAAACTGAAAGTGGGTTTTGGTGGCTTGCCTGTCGACAGCTTCAAATTCGATGAAGACCCAATGACCAACATCTCCGTTGGTTTAATGCAACAATTTGAGCGTGGCTCGACGCTTGATTTACAGCAGAAGAAAGCCAATCAACAAGCTGACGGCCTTGGGCTTCAAGTCCATGCTCGTGAGCTTGAGGTAGCCAACAGCATGACTCAACTTTGGTTAGAACTTGGTTACCAGCAACGCGCGGAGCAAATCATGCTTGAGAACCGCAAGTTGATGAAGGAAATGGAAAGCTTTATTCAAACCAACTATTCGATTGGTAAGAGTGAAGCGCAAGATCTGCTCAACGCCCAGCTTCAAGTCAGTAAGTTGGATGAGAAACTGCAAGCCAATGCACAAATGCAACGTCGTCTTATATCTCAACTCTCCGAATGGTTGGGATCAGACTGGCTGGCAAACGAACAGGCTCTGCACGCGAGCAATCAACTTAATTGGGACACACTGAACAGCAAACTTGCTGCGAGTCAGAATTCTACCAAGCATTATCAGCAACTCAGCCAACACCCGATGGTTAAGATGGCCGACGTAAGTATTTCTGCCAATAAAACTCAGGTGGAAATTGCTGAGCAAGCCTACAACCCACAATTTGGCGTCGAAGTAATGTACGCCTACCGCCAAGCCGACAATATGATGGGTGAGCCAGCATCAGACTTGGTCAGCGCTTACCTCACCATGGACATTCCGTTGTTTACAGGTGACCGCCAAGATCGCAATCTCGCGGCCGCTCAATACCAAGTTGGCGCGGCACAATCACAAAAAGACACCTTACTAACGCAGATGAATGCCAAGGTGAACACTTTGCTGGTTGATCGCGGCAACTTAACCCAACGCTTAGAACGTTATCAATCCACCTTATTGCCTCAAGCGAAAGCGCGCATTCAAGCCGTTGAGCGGGGTTATCAAAACAACACAGCGCAGTTTAACGATGTGATTTCTGCCACGACTGACGAGTTGGCTCTGCAATTAGAGCAACAACGTCTGCTGACCGATCTCAACATCGCAAACAGCAATTTAGCCACCCTACTCGGTGGTTTCGACTATCAAGTCGAGCAACCAGAACTGTCTGAATTTAAAAAATAATAAGGTAAAACAATGAAAACATTACAAGTTGCAACCATCGCGCTGATTGTTGGTGGTGCTTTAGGGTTTGGTGCTAATCATTTTCTTACGGGCTCGGCTCACGACATGAGTGCGATGGGTGGCGAATCTGCTGCAAGCTCTAATGATCCGCTTTACTGGGTTGCCCCAATGGATCCGAATTACAAACGCGACAAGCCGGGTAAATCCCCAATGGGCATGGATTTGATTCCGGTTTACGCAGAAGACCTATCCGGTGAACAAGACGCACCGGGTACAGTGACTATTGACCCTTCAGTAGAAAATAACCTCGGGGTTAAAACCGCAAACGCGACACTACAGCAGTTATCACCACGCATCGAAACAGTTGGTTATATTGCCTTTGATGAAAGTCTGTTATGGCAAACCAACGTTCGTGTGGCGGGTTGGGTAGAAAAACTCTACATCAATGCCGTGGGTGAGAAAGTGAAAAAAGGCGATGTGCTGTTCACGCTCTACTCTCCAGAACTGGTTAAAGCACAAGAAGAATTGCTGAATGCGTACCGCACTGGCCGCAAAGGTCTTGTAAAAGGCGCGACCGAACGCTTGGTAACGCTTGGGGTTGACCGTGCTCAAATCAAATCTATTACTCGTAGTGGTAAAGCATCGCAAACCATTGAAATCAAAGCGCCTGCTGATGGCGTTATCGCGAGCTTAAACGTGCGTGAAGGTGGCTATTTGTCCCCTGCTCAAGCGGTGATCAGTGCAGGTCCTTTGGACAATGTTTGGGTTGATGCAGAAGTCTTTGAGCGTCAAGCACACTGGATGAAAGCGGGTTCTCAAGCCACGATGACCCTTGACGCGATTCCGGGCAATGAATGGCAAGGTGTCGTAGATTACGTGTACCCAATCCTCGATCCGAAAACACGTACGTTGCGTGTGCGCCTTAAATTCCCTAACCCAGATGGCGCATTGAAGCCAAACATGTTCGCCAATATTGCCTTGCAGCCTGTTACTGACGACGCAGTATTAACGATTCCTAAATCATCTGTTATCCGCTCTGGCGGTATGACTCGCGTTGTTCTGGCGGAAGGTGATGGCAAATACCGTTCTGCTCGAATTGAAGTTGGCCGTGAAGCTGGCGAACAAATCGAAGTATTACAAGGACTTAAACAGGACGACAAGATCGTTACTTCATCTCACTTCATGCTCGATTCTGAATCAAGCCAGTCGGCGGATCTGTCTCGCATCAATGGTGTAGAAGCGGCAGCAGAAACGGCATGGGCCAAAGGTGAGATCACGGATGTGATGAAAGATCACCGCATGCTGACCATCAACCACCAACCTGTACCAGAATGGGATTGGCCGGGCATGGTAATGAACTTCACTTTCGCAGATGGCGTTGAAATGGGTAACTTGAAAAAAGGTCAGGCTATCGAATTTGAAATGCAAAAGACGGAGTCCGGTCAGTACCAAATCATCGACTATAGGGCAGACAACAGCGTCATTGCAGCAGAAGTTTGGCTAACTGGTGACATTAGCATGCTGATGGCTGATTTTGGCATGATCACCTTAAAACACCTACCAGTTGCAGAATGGAACTGGGATGCGGGCGAGATGAACTTCTCTGTGGGTGAAGACGTTGATCTATCGGGCTTTGAAGAAGGACAAAAAGTTCGGTTTCTAGTTGAAAAACAAGGATCTGACTACGCTCTTAAACAGCTAGTTCCTGCAACAACAGCCGTCGAGGGTTAATTATGATCAATGCTATTATTCGTTGGTCACTGAGCAACCGATTCCTAGTGTTGGTCGCGACCTTAGCCCTTATATTAGGCGGACTTTACAGTGTAAAGAATACGCCTGTTGATGCGATTCCGGATCTTTCTGATGTGCAAGTGATCATCAAGACAAGCTATCCGGGTCAGGCTCCTCAAGTCGTCGAGGATCAAGTTACTTACCCACTCACCACCGCCATGCTTGCCGTGCCGGGTGCTGAGACAGTTCGTGGCTACTCTTTCTTTGGTGACTCTTACGTTTATATCATTTTCAACGATGATACCGACATGTACTGGGCACGTTCACGCGTGTTGGAGTACTTAAGCCAAGTAGCACCAAAGCTGCCACCGAACGCAAAACCAACGCTAGGTCCTGATGCAACGGGTGTGGGCTGGGTTTACAGCTACGTATTACAAGACAAAACCGGCAAGCATGATTTGGCCGATCTTCGCAGCCTGCAAGACTGGTTCTTGAAGTACGAATTGCAAACCGTTGATGGCGTTTCTGAAGTTGCGACCGTGGGCGGTATGGTGAAGCAGTATCAAGTGCAGATTGACCCTGCCAAGCTTCGTGCTTACAACCTCACTCTGCAACAAGTGAACATGGCAATCCAAAACGGCAACCAAGAAACCGGCGCGTCCGTTATCGAAGTGGCTGAAGCCGAGCACATGGTTCGTACCACGGGTTACCTAACCAGCATTGAAGACATAAAATCACTGCCGCTAAAAGTCACCGAGAAAGGCACGCCGTTGCTATTAGGTGATATCGCAGACATTAACCTTGGCCCACAAATGCGCCGTGGTATCTCAGAGCTGAATGGCGAAGGTGAAGCGGTCGGCGGCGTTATCGTGATGCGCTTTGGTGAAAACGCCAGTGAAGTGATTGCAAAAGTCAAAGACAAACTCGCAGACCTACAACGCAGCCTGCCAGAAGGCGTGGAAATTGTTGCAACCTACGACCGCTCTACCCTTATCGATTCAGCGGTAGAAAATCTATGGAAGAAGCTTGCAGAAGAGTTCATCGTCGTTGCGATTGTGTGTGCGTTGTTCCTATTCCACATTCGTTCTTCGTTGGTTATCGCTCTGAGCCTACCGGTTGGTATTCTTAGTGCGTTTATCGTAATGCATTGGCAAGGCATCAATGCCAACATCATGTCTTTGGGTGGTATTGCGATTGCCATCGGTGCCATGGTGGATGGTGCAATCGTGATGATTGAAAACGTTCACAAGCACATTGAACGAACGCCACTGACCGATAAAAACCGCTGGCAAGTAATCGGCAAAGCCGCAGAAGAGGTCGGCGCACCGCTGTTCTTCTCGTTGTTGATCATTACTCTTAGCTTCGTACCAGTGTTCGCCTTAGAAGGCCAAGAAGGCAAGATGTTCTCGCCGCTTGCATTCACTAAGACTTACGCCATGGCAGCGGCTGCAGGTTTGGCGATCACACTCGTCCCTGTTCTTATGGGCTACTTCATTCGCGGTAAGGTGTTACCGGAACACAAAAACCCGGTTAACCGTGGCTTGGTCGCGTTGTACCGTCCGCTGTTGAACACCAGCTTAAAATACCCTAAGACCATGATTGTTATCGCATTAGGTCTAATGGCATCGGCTTACTACCCAACCAGTAAACTGGGTAGCGAGTTCATCCCGCCGCTGGATGAAGGCGACTTGATGTACATGCCAACGACCTATCCGGGTATCTCGATTGGTAAGGCGCGTGAGCTTCTACAACAAACCAACAAGCTGATCAAAACCGTTCCAGAAGTGAAAACCGTATGGGGCAAAATAGGCCGAGCTGAGACCGCAACCGATCCAGCGCCACTCACCATGATCGAAACCGTGATTCAGTTGAAGCCACGCGATCAATGGCGTGAAGGCGTAACAACCGAGTCACTGCGCAAAGAGTTCGATAAGCTGGTTCAGTTCCCTGGTCTTACTAACGCTTGGGTAATGCCGATCAAAACGCGTATCGACATGTTGGCAACGGGCATCAAAACCCCTATCGGCATTAAGATCGCCGGACCTGATCTGAAAGTGATTGAGAAGATCGGTTCTCAGTTGGAGCCAATTCTTAACGGCGTACAAGGCACAGCATCGGTTTATGCAGAACGTGTAGCAGGTGGTCGTTATGTCACGATCGACATTAAACGTCGTGCCGCAGCGCGTTATGGCTTGAGCATCAAAGACGTTCAGCAGGTGATCTCCACTGCGGTGGGCGGCATGAATGTGGGTGAAACCATCGAAGGCTTGGAGCGTTACCCAATCAACGTTCGTTACCCACAAGACTACCGTGATTCAGTGGTTAAACTGCAAAACCTACCGTTAGTGACACCAAATGGCGCCCGTATTGCGCTGGCTGATGTAGCGGACATTCGTTACGAAGACGGCCCTCCGATGATCAAAACGGAAAACGCGCGTCCAAACGGCTGGGTATTTGTCGACATCGATGGTCGTGACCTTGGCTCTTACGTCGTAGAAGCGCAACAGGTTGTTGCTGATCAATTGGAACTTCCTGCGGGTTACTCGCTGGCTTGGTCTGGTCAATACGAATACATGGAGCGTGCGAAAGACCGCTTGAGTGTCGTGGTACCAATCACCATCGCCATCATTATGCTGCTGCTTTACTTCAGCTTCCGTCGTGTCGGTGAAGTGATGATCATCATGCTTACCCTACCACTCGCTATGGTTGGTGGTTTGTGGCTCATGCATATCCTCAACTACAACTTCTCGATTGCCGTTGGGGTCGGCTTTATTGCCCTAGCAGGCGTCGCGGTTGAAATTGGGGTCATCATGCTCGTCTACCTCAACCAAGCATGGCACTACAAAAAGCTGGATGCGGAAGAGAGCCAACAGAAGCTTGAGGCGAAAGACCTAACCGATGCCATTCGTGAAGGTGCAGGCCTGCGTGTCCGCCCAGTAATGATGACGGTACTGACGGTCATTATTGGTCTGATTCCGATCATGTACGGCGAAGGTACAGGATCAGAAGTCATGCAACGTATCGCCGCGCCAATGATTGGCGGTATGGCATCGGCACTGCTGCTGACACTGTTGGTACTTCCAGCCATCTTCAAGCTATGGAAACAACGTGAGTTGCGTCATAGCAATGCGACTAATCACCAAGCTAGCACTCAAGCTAGTGATGTAAACAACAACGCTTAATCCCTACTTTCCCCTCAATCAATTCGTTTGAGGGGAAGCAACCAAGTTATTAATGAATTAAAACAAGGATATAAAAATGAAAAAGACACTAATCACTCTTGCTCTAGCCCTAACAACAACGACTGCGTTTGCCCAAATGGATCATTCAAACATGGACCACGCGAACATGGATCATAGCAACATGAAGCATGAAAATATGGACCACGACAGCATGAAGATGGACCACAGTAAAATGGACCATTCAAACATGATGGATATGCCGGGCATGTCGGCAGTTGGTATGCCAGCAAAAGGGGCAAAGCCAGACAAGGTGGTACACGTTATCTTGGGTGATGACATGACCATCAAGTTCAAAAAAGACGTTAAAATTGAGCCAAACGATGTGGTGCAATTTGTGGTCATGAACACCGGTAAGATCAACCACGAGTTTACGATTGGTTCGGCTAAAGAGCAGCTAGAACATCGCGAAATGATGAAGACAATGAGTGGCGATCACATGCATGACTCAGGCAACGCAGTTACGGTAGAACCAGGTAAAGCGAAGCAATTACTGTGGCACTTCCACGGTGACAACAAGGTTGAGTTCGCGTGCAACATTCCGGGCCATGCAGAATCGGGCATGGTTAAAAAGATTGAACTGTAAGTAATTATCCAACTAGACAAAGGAGCTGATGATTCAGCTCCTTTTATTTCTCTGGATCAAACTATTCGTTAGCTCATGATAAGAAATTCTGAGCCAGTGTCTCACGCTAAGATATTTTTATGACCGAATCACCGACGTAATATATAAGCCAAACTACGGGCCTTGATAGCAACACTCTTCTCCTCATATTGAGACCGTATTAGCGTATTGCAAAGAATCCTACATAAAATAGACATAGATTTAACAGTGTTTAGAGTATTGGCTCGTTATAGTTTACGTGACATCGCTACGGTGCGAACTAAAACTAAAATTGAAGAACACGATCCATGAAAAAGTTATTTTTGTTGGCTGGGCTAATGGTTTGCTCAACCCTAAGTTACGCGTCCCAACTGAATGAGGACATTTCTCTCCTCGAGCAACAAACCTCAAGCAGAATTGGGGTGTCAGTTTGGGATACCCAAGCAGACGAGCGTTGGGACTACCGTGGCGATGAACGCTTCCCACTCATGAGCACATTCAAAACCCTAGCTTGTGCCAAAATGCTAAGTGATATGGACAGCGGTAAGCTAAGTAAGAATGCGACCGCAAAAGTCGATGAGCGCAGTATCGTTGTATGGTCTCCAGTGATGGATAAGCTCGCAGGCCAAAACACACGCATAGAGCACGCGTGTGAAGCCGCTATGTTAATGAGTGATAATACTGCAGCCAACTTGGTATTAAATGAAATTGGCGGCCCTAAAGCCGTAACAATGTTTCTGCGAACAATTGGAGATAAAGCAACGCGCCTAGACAGAATAGAACCTCGCTTGAACGAAGCCACACCAGGCGACAGCCGCGACACAACCACACCTAACGCCATACTAAACACTCTTCGAACTTTGGTCGAAGGCGAAACGTTGTCTTATGAGTCTCGTGTACAATTAAAAATCTGGATGCAGGACAACAAAGTTTCAGACTCGTTAATGCGTTCTGTATTACCAACAGGTTGGTCTATTGCAGACCGTTCTGGTGCGGGTGGTCATGGTTCGCGTGGCATTAACGCGATTATATGGAAGGAAAATCATCGACCTGTTTACATTAGTATTTATGTCACAGAAACCGAGCTCTCACTTCAAGCTAGGGACCAGCTCGTTGCGCAGATAAGTCAGTTGATTTTACAAAAGTACAAAGACAATTAAGTCTCTACTCACCTGACCCCATTTGTATCCTTTTCTAGCCCTTCTCTTCCAGAAGGGCTCATTCTGTACTTCCATCTTAAAAACACCACTTATTGAGTAATGACTTACTTATAAATAGGTATAAGATTTACTTATTTAGGGTGAGTTAACGCCCACATTAAGCGACCAAATGCACACAAACGGCGATAATTAAACCATACTCTTACCAAGAAGCACATTTTCTACAAAATAGCTTCACGTAATTTATTGTTGGTATTTGCAACATTGCCAAGGAGATGTCTATTGAGACTTGAAAGAACTTTTAACCCTGATGACTTATCGATGCAAAACATGGAAAGTCCGATATGTATGCCGATAGGGTTTGTTCACTTTTTAGCTCAATCGGAAACACTACAGCAAGTACTTGATACGGTGGCAGAATGGATAAATCGTATATTTAATTCTGACCGTGCGAGTATCACACTTTATGAAAACAATGATCATTTAAAGGTCTACTCTTTCTCTGGTAGTAAAGCGATTCCCGCTGAATTTTTAGTGCCCATTCATCAAGCGTTTGTTGGCCGAGTGTTCAAAAAGCAACAACTGATGATCTGCGACGATGTTACGCAATCTGATGAGATTGATTGTGTGATGCTCGCATCCAATGGTATGGGTACGTGTATGGACGCGCCTTTAATGCACGGTAAAGTCTGCCTAGGAACGCTTAATGTTGCGCATCATCAAACGCACATTTACACAAACGAACAAGCGGCACAGCTTCAGTGCATCGCTAATTGGATTGCTTTAAACATTGCTCTTCATATACAGATTATGAAAATGGAGCACCTCGCCACGACGGATGATCTAACAGGTATTCCAAACCGCAGAGAGTTCATGCGACAAATCGAAAGCCGCCTAAATGAATACCGAACCCAGGGCATTGACTTCCATGTTGCTATTTTAGATCTCGACAATTTTAAAAGCCTCAATGACCGATTTGGTCATGACGCAGGCGATAAATCACTGATCCATGCAGTCAATACTATTAAAAGTCATCTACTTGATTGTGACTTACTTGCCAGAGTTGGCGGTGAAGAGTTTGCCATCGTATTAAGAAGTCGCTCATCACAGCAAGCTCTAGACACATTAGAAACAATTCGTAATGCACTAGAAACGACGACCGTTCAACATTCAGGTTGTGATATGAGCTTCACCGCGAGTATTGGGGTAACTCAAGTCTGTCGTCTCGACGACTCATTTGAACCATTAGTTAAACGCGCCGACTTAGCACTTTACAAGGCAAAAGAAACTGGAAGAAATCGCGTTGAGTTTCATATTGGTGAAGAAAGGTAGAAAAAATAAAAAAAGGTAGCGACTCATTGCGCTACCTTTTATCGATTCTAACCCGCTTAAAATAACTAATACGAACTTTAAGCCAGTTAAAAATAAGAATGAGCAAATTTAATTATGCTTTCTTAAGATCTTTAGCTGGGTAAGTTAGTGTTTTTTCGCCTGCTTTTACATGTGTGTAAAAACCGCCACTGCTTAAACCTGTAACAACCATTTCGCCAAGATCGATACCTTTAGTCGCTACTACTACGTCACCGATTGAAAACATATTGAATACCTTGTTTGTTTAGATTAAGACACTAAGTCGTTGCGCGGTATTTAATACGATATTAGGCAAAGCACCTAATCGAGTTTTTTATCGTAAAGATTAATTTATATTTGTCGTGAACTCTAAGTTTCCACATTGAAAATCACAGGATATTTTCCAAAAAAAGATGCGCGATTCTTGTGAAATACGGTAATATTTTCTAGCATCAAGTGCGGAGGTATTCTCCGCCCTCATTGGAGAAAAATGATGAAGAAAGGCCTAAAAATGCGTGCATTAGAGCGTTCTGATTTGCGCTTTATTCATGAACTGAATAACAACCGAAATATCATGGCCTACTGGTTCGAAGAACCTTACGAGTCTTATGACGAGCTCGAAGAACTTTATCGAAAACATATACATGATGACGCTGAAAGGCGTTTTGTCGTCGAAGATGAAGACGGCATCGTAATTGGCTTAGTTGAGCTGATCGAGATTAACTACATTCACCGCAGCGCGGAATTTCAGATAATCATCGCCCCAGAGCATCAAGGCCGAGGTTATGCGACAGAGATGATTAATCGTGCGTTAGATTACTCATTCTCAATTCTTAATCTACGTAAAATCTACTTATTAGTCGCAGTGGATAACGAAGTCGCTATTCACTTATACAAAAAATGCGGCTTTATTGAAGAAGGTCACCTTGTAGAAGAATACTTTATTAACGGCGCTTACAGCGATGTTAAGCGCATGTATATATTAAAACACCAGTACCAGAAAAAGATCGAAGAAAACAACTCAATTCACTAGTTCATTCTATCAAAGTAAAAACGCAGCTATTTGGGCTGCGTTTTTATTTATTCAAATTGATATTGATATGATAATACGATGCGCTTGTCTGCTTCATCCAAATAGGTGTTGTTGTCCATGACAAACGTCATTACGTTAAAAGAGTGGCGTTTGCTCACGAGGTAACCAAGGCCGATACCACCAAAGAAGCCTTTGTAGTTCTCTCCTTCACTGTTTTCTGAGCCGTAAGTGCCTGCTGCGAAGCTGATTAACGTCAGCTCTTTGGTAAACGATTTCAGCGCAAATGCACCAACGTAACCGCTACTGCCTGAAGAGCTCATCATATTGAAGCCATTCTCTGCACTTGGCGTACCCGTAAAGTTAGGCTCGCTACAGAGACTACTTTCTGCACCGTCACAAACAGGAACATCACCAGTGTTGTACGTATAGCCTGCCATTGGGAAAATTTGGAAGCCTGCTGGCTCAATCCCGAAATAACTTAGCGGCATAAAGGTACCAACGCTGTAGTTGGTTTGATCCGCGCCGTTTACGTATTCATTTTTACCGAAGTTGAAGTTCACGATACCGACCGGAAACAGCCACGAGCCACCAATACGCCACTCGCTCGCATCATCATTGATACGCAGGTTAATTTTGCGCGCTTGGTCAAGCGCAAGTGAGCCCGAGAATGAGATGTTTTGATCATCAAAATCGTAGTTGTTTGCGTAAGACGCGCCAAATTTCGTGATGACTTTTGTTGGGTCATCCGCCAACTTGTTTTTATTGCCTTTTACTCGATGCTCGGCACCATCAGCCAACGTACTGACCAACAAAGTCGTACACACTAACGCTAGTTTGTTTTTCATTTTTTAGTCCTTTGAGATGTTGAATACCCGCACTTAGCTGCGCAGATATTTTTTGAATCATCACTCACTGGATGTGACAGAAGCGCCCTAACTACCTTAGATGGCGTGACAGCATCCAGTGCAGGTAGTTAGGGTAGAATGGCCTGTAAGGAAGGCGTTTTAGCGATTAGGAATGATTAGTTTTTCCAGTTGTAGCTCATGCTCATGAAGTATAGCGCAGGCTCATCAAAACCAGCTTGTAAGCGTGGCGTTTCTGACGATTCCATCAAGATCGCTTCAAACGCGAAACCAATTGAGTTTTCTGAATCCAATTTGTAATCAATGCCTGTACCAATGCGGTACGCCTTGCCAGTAGGAACGGTAATGTCACCGTTTGATTGACTTTCATACATGCTGGTATCGAATGCAAAACCTGCATTCCACATCATTTTTTCATTCAGTTTGTACTGAGTACCCAATGCGATTTGGTAAGTGTCTTGTGTCTCTACGTTCAGCGTGGTTGTATATTCGCTCCAGTCTTGCCAGTTCACGTTCCACATCACCGCTAGGTCATCATTCACTTCGTGGTAAGCACTGAAGATCAGTTGTTGTGGAGCAATGGAGTTACTATTGTCGAATTCAAATTCGGTTTCAGAAGAGTAAGACAGGCCAAGACGCGTGCCTGGTGTTGCCTCATAAAGCACACCTACTCGGCCGTTGACCTGAGTATCTTGGTCTTCGTCATTGAAGTTCAAGACTCCCTTCGTTTCCACTTCATACATACCGTACTGAATACCAAGCGCCGCACCCACAGACCAGTGATCATTGATGCGGTAAGAAGCGGAAGGTTGAATGGTTAAGGCTTGCGTCGTTGCTGTAGGAATATCTAAATGATTATCCAAAAGACCTTCGTACTCGAGGCCAAGGCCGTAGTTGCCATACAGACCAATACCCAGCGTCCATTTGTCGTTTACTTGTTGGCTGTAAAATGCCGACGCCATAGGAACAAAACCAATCACGTTGCCCGCATCGCCAGTCATCGTGTCTAGTTGCGCGTCACCGTAAAGGCCAATCAGGTTACCAGAGAAAGATTTACCAGAAACATTCGCCAGACCAGCCGGGTTTGCTGCCATTACTGAGGCATCTTGCGCACGAGCCGCCATACCAGCGGATGCCAAACCAATGTCCGATGCAGTTGTTTCGTAAAGGTATAACCCACCCGCTTGCGCAGCAGCACACGTCAGTAGAGAGCTCGCTACGACGATTTTTGAAAGATTTTTCATGCTAAAACCTATTATTGTTTGGGGAACCCACGCTGCGACGGTGGTTGTATATCAATGAAAGGCATTGGCCAATCGCACACAGCGTGGGGGTGTTGTGGAGTCAGTCAGTTGAAATCAGCGTTATTGCTCGCTCACCTCAAGTTCAGTGGGTTTCTTTCGCTTAAACTTCTCGCGCAGAGATTGCATCATCACGAAGAACACTGGCGTCAGTAACGTGCCTACAAACGTAGAGAGAATCATGCCGCCGAATACTGCAAAGCCCAGTGAGTGACGAGATGCCGCACCGGCACCCGATGCAATCACCAACGGGAATACCCCCCAAATGAAGGCGAATGCGGTCATCTGTACTGCACGGAAACGAATTCGAGCAGCTTCTTTGGCAGCATCAATGATGGATAAGCCCTTTTCTTCTCGCAGAACTTTGGCAAATTCCACGATAAGAATCGCCACTTTGGCGGACATACCGATCAAGATGACCACACCAATCTGCACGTACAAATCGAACGGTTGTCCCACCAGCAGTAGCGTGCCCATTGCGCCGAGAATCGCGACTGGAACCGCCATCATTACCGCAGCAGGAATAGTCCAGCTTTCGTACTGAGCCACCAAGAACAAGTAGGTGAACAGCAAAGACAATGCGAACGCGATTGGCGCCATGTTGCCTGCTTTCATCTCTTGGTAAGTCATGCCTGACCACTCGTACGAGTAACCACTTGGCAAAGATTCCGCAGCCAGTTTTTCAATGGCTTTTACAACATCACCCGAGCTGTAACCTGGCGCTGGCGCACCGTTCACGGTTGCAGAACTGAACATGTTGTAGTTCGATAAGGTATCAGGGCCGAAGATCGGCTTCACTTTCACTAGCGTTGCCAGTGACACCATTTTTCCAGAGCTTGAGCGAACAAACAGATGGTTGATGTCGTCGATATTGTCACGGTATTGCTCTTCTGCTTGCACTTTCACTTGGTACGAACGACCAAACAAGTTGAAGTCAGAAATGTAGGCGCCGCCCAACTGTGCTTGCAGTGTGCTGAAGATTTCATTCAACGGTACGCCCATCGAAATCGCTTTATCGCGATCAATATCGATGTAACGTTGCGGAATATTCGCACGGAAAATCGAGAACGCACGTGCCACTTCAGGCAGTTGGTTGATTTGGGCAACAAAATCAGCGGTTGTTTTTGCCAACTCTTGTGGAGAACGGCCCAAGTTGTCTTGCAGCACAAGGTTGAAACCATCTACCGCACCCATACCTTTGATTGCCGGCGTCGCGAAAACGAACGAAGCGGCATCTGGCATTGAGTTCAGCATTTGGTTAACTTTATTCATCAATGCGCGTTGGTGTAGCTCAGGGTCTTTACGTTTGCTCCAGTTATCCAGTTTGATGATCAACATGCCCGAGTTTGGAATCGACGCCATGTTAATTACCGAGAAGCCCGCAACCGAAACCACGTTCTCCACACCTTCCATCTGTTTTAGTTCATCAACGTACTTCTTCATTAATGGTGCAGTACGCTGCAATGCTGCTGCGTCTGGCAAACGCATTTCGACCATGAACACGCCTTTATCTTCGTTCGGTACGAAAGAGGAAGGTACGGTCATGAACGCAAACGCCAGCACCGCAATAAGCGCGCCATACACACCGATACTCAGCACAATACGACGGCTCAAGAGGCCAACTAAACCTTGGTATTTGCGCGTTATTGCTTCAAAACCTCGGTTAAACGCACGCAAAGGCGCAATAGGTTGCGAGTGAGTAGATTTCAACATCAACGCACAAAGCGCTGGCGTTAACGTTAATGCGTTGATCGCAGAGATCAGCACCGACACACAGATGGTGACTGCGAACTGGTTGAACATTCGACCGGAAATACCCGGCAATAGCGCAACCGGTACGAATACCGCCAACAAAATAAGCGTTGTTGCCAATACTGGCCCCGTCACTTCTTTCATAGCTTGGATCGTGGCCGGAATCGGGTCTAAATGCTCTTCATGGATAACCCGCTCCACGTTCTCTACCACGATGATCGCATCGTCCACCACGATACCGATGGCGAGGATCAAGCCAAACAACGAGATCGTGTTAATGGTCATGCCCATCACGCCCATGATTGCGAACGTCGCAATGATGGAAACCGGAATCGCTAAGGTTGGAATGATGGTCGCTCGCCAGTTCTGCAAGAAAACGTACACAACGAAGGTGACAAGAAGTACCGCAATCACCAGCGTCTCGTAAACTTCATCAATCGACGTCTCTACGTATTCAGTAGAGTCATAAGCGATGTCATAGACCAAATCATCAGGAAACGATTTTTCGTACTCCGTCATGGCCTCTTTCACGCGTTCCATCACGTCTAGCGCGTTCGCGGTCGGTAACTGGTACAAGGCCAGAACGGCGGCTGGTTCGTTATTCATACGACCATCAGCTTCGTAACCTTGTGCGCCAACTTCCACACGAGCCACATCTTTCAAGCGAATCAAAGAACCTTTCTTGCTCGCACGAATGATGATGTTCTCGAACTCTTCCGCAGAAGTGAGTCGACCTTTGGTTTGCAAAACATATTGATATTGCTGATCACCTGGAGCTGGCATACCACCGATCTTACCCGCCGCCACTTGGATGTTTTGCGTTTTAATTGCGCCAATAACATCGCTAGCAGAAAGCTTCAAGGTAGCCAGTTTATTTGGGTTCAACCAAATTCGCATTGAGTAGTCTTTCTTACCCAGAAGCGTAATGTCACTCATACCTTCGATACGTTTTAGACGCTCGACAATATTGAGATCCGCGTAGTTAGAAAGGTAGATACTGTCGTGAGACTGTTTCGGAGAACGCAGTGTGATAACGCCCAGCATGTCGGAAGATTTCTTCTTAACCGTCACACCGATTTGGTTTACTTCTTGTGGTAGAGACGACGTCGCCTGTGCCACCAAGTTGTTCACACGAACCTGCGCCATATCGCCATCTGCGCCCACTCGGAAGTAAATACGCAATGTGTATGAGCCATCGTTACCAATCACAGAAGACATGTAAATCATGTCTTCAACGCCGTTGACTTTGGCTTCTATCGGTTGTGCTACGGTCTTTTTAACCACGTCCGCATTTGCACCCGGATACATGGTGCTCACCGTAATTACCGTTGGAGAGATTTGAGGATACTCAGAAATTGGCAAGACTTTCAGGGCGATCATACCCATCAATGTCATCGCCAGTGAGATCACCAAAGCAAATTTCGGCCGGTGAATGAAAAATTTACTTAACATCAGTACTCACTCAGCCTTGTTCACTCTGTAGCTCAACGTCTTTCACCGTTGCACCCGGACGCACTTTTTGTAGAACATTGACGATGACTTTTTCGTTAGCCGCCAAACCAGTCAGCACAGCACGTTTCACACCGTAGGTCTGACCGAGTTCAACGTTACGACGAGACACCACGTGATCATCACCAACCACCATGACGTAGTCACCCGCTTGGTCTTGCTGAACAGCCGCCGATGGGATAAGCAAACCATCAATGGTTTTGTTGCGCAGCTTGATGGTCAAGTTGCCATATTCACCCGGCATAAGCGCGTAAGTTGGGTTATCAAATTGTGCTTCTGCTCGAATTGAGCCTGTTTCTAAATCGATCTTGTTGCCAACGGCGTAGATCTTGCCATCAAGCGGATACAATGAACCGTCTGAAAGCGTCAGTGTTAAATCAACATCCAGTTTGTCATCGTTACGATGAGCCACATCAATGGCACTTCTTACGCGGCGGTAGAGCTTCTCATCCACATCAAAGCCAAAGCGAATTGGGTCGATTTGAGTGATCGAAACAAGAGGAACGAGTTGAATTTTCGAAATACGGTCACCCACTCGGAAGTTGCTGAAACCCACGCGGCCAGAGAAAGGAGCACGCACAGAGCTAAATTCAAGATCGAGCCTTGCTGAAACCAGCGTCGCTTTCGCCTCTTCTACCGAAGCAATCGCTGCGGCGTGCGCAGCAATGGCGTCATCGTATTGCTGCTCACTGATGCTTTTATCTTTGATGAGTTTCTTCACACGTTCTGCATCACGCGTAGTTTGAACGAGTTGTGCTTTTGCTTTTTGCAACGACGCTTTTGCATACGCCAGTGCCGCTTTGTAAGGACGGTCGTCGATTTCAAACAGCAATTGGCCTTTTTCGACCATATCGCCATCTTTAAAATGAATCGCGGTTAATTCGCCACCGACTCGAGGCATAATATCAACGTCATTTACCGCTTCAGTTCGACCGATAAAAGTATGATAAGGAGTGATTTTTGTTTCGGTTAGAGTAACGGTTTCAACAGAGGGTGCTTGGGCAGTTTTCGTTGCGATATCGCCAGTTTTGCATCCTGATAGTAATGCAGAAGATATAGCAATAGATACCAACGCAAATTTATATTTGGCTTTCATGATAAACCTACTTTATGTAGAAAGTGCCCTATCCTAAATATTTAAATATATGGATAAACACACTTTCTATTCTGGAAATAAACGAGGGAGTTAGAATTGGTAGTTAAATTCGATACGGTGATCACCATCACCGAAATTAACGTGCTCATTCCAGTTTGCAAAGTAGCGAATATTTGCGCGAGGATTAATTTGATAAGACAACGCAAACTCATGAGTCAAGATATTATCTTCACCCGCGTAATAAGTATCTTTATATTGACTAGACCCTGACAACGTATGCATATACATTGGGTTGTAGTTAATCCAGATTTTATCGGTTAATTCAATTTTTGAGTACATACCTACAACAGTGAAAGTACCTGGAATTTCATAACCTTTGTCATCACCACTAAAATCATTAGCAATAGTGACACCCGCACCAGCTAAAGGAAATAGCTGCAACATACCAAACTTAGGTAGGCCTTGAATAAAGCTGTAAGATGCATCTAATTTATCGTTATCAACATCGTAGTTTACATCTAATTGACGGCCTAGACCTTTTGCGACTTCTACTTGGAAATTACGTAGTCGGAAAGAGTCAATGCTGTCATCAACGTTGGCATATATTGGATCGTCATTGTCGCGAATGCCAAATAGCTCACCACCAATGCCTTTCATTTCAATGATGTTCATCGCCATGGTACCAGGCTGGCTAGATTGGTAAGTTTGACCGATTTTGATGTTCGCGCCTTTATCAGTAATACCAAAGCCAGCTTGGGTGTATACCGCAAGTGGGTCAGACATATCTTGTAGTTCTTCGCTATTGTTTGTTTGCGCATAGGCAGAAGACGCGAGTTGTAGGGCTGCAACCACAATGGCAACAGACGGTTTCACTAAATTCATAAAACTGTATCCATTTTAATGATTATAAAATTATTCACGTCATGAGGTCATCATAAATAGCAAGCAACACAACTCTCTTTGGATAACATAAATTATCAAAGCAAATTCAATAATGACGAAAAATTCGACGTTTTAATTAAAATAAAATAAAGCATCGTAAAAGTTCAATCACCGATACTTATATCTTATATAACTTGAAATTTGGTAATACCAATGAAGAAGGAAATATTAAAACTTATGAAAATTCAATTATCATTAGAACAAATGATTAATTAATTTTACCATATAAATAGAGAGTGCAATGGATTTAGGTGATCGCGATCAATGTTTCATTTCGATCGTACAACACTCTTCAGATTAATTAGAACATTATAATAATTTAAAAACCTTAGTTTGATTAGCCTAGCATCAGATTAGAATAGTAGACCTATAATAAATAAAAAGGGAATCACTCTCTGTGATTCCCTTTTTATTATCGAGCGATAAAGCGCCGATGCGTTTCGATAACTAAAACGCAAACAATTCGCACTATTGCAGTTTCTCTATTCCCATATTGAACAGTGCAAAACTATAAATATCTGCATTTGTCTCAATTATTTTACGCGTTGGTGTGCCTGCACCATGTCCTGCATTGGTTTCGATGCGAATTAAGGTCGGATTTGAACCCGCTTGCTTCGATTGCAACTCAGCAGCAAATTTGTATGAGTGAGCAGGAACAACACGGTCATCATGATCACCAGTTGTAATCAATGTTGCTGGGTATTCCACCCCTGCTTTTACATTGTGTACCGGCGAATAACTTTTCAGATATTGGAACATCTCTTTACTTTGCTCTGCCGTGCCGTAGTCATACGCCCAACCAGCACCTGCGGTAAAAGTATGGTAACGCAGCATATCCAGTACGCCGACTGCTGGCAGCGCCACTTTAAACAGCTCTGGACGTTGCGTCATAACTGCCCCTACTAACAAGCCACCATTCGATCCACCGTTAATGGCTAACTTGTTCGATGACGTTACCTTTTCATCAATTAAAAATTCAGCCGCCGCAATAAAGTCATCAAACACATTTTGCTTTTGCATTTGAATGCCAGCGTTGTGCCACTCTTTACCATACTCCCCACCGCCACGAATGTTCGCTACCGCGTAAACACCACCAAGCTCCAACCAAGCCGCACGTGTCGGGCTAAAAGATGGTGTGAGGCTAATGTTGAAACCACCATAACCATATAGGATGGTTGGTGCACTGCCGTCCATCGGTGTCCCTTTTTTATAGGTGATGATCATCGGCACTTTTGTTCCGTCTTTTGAGGTGTAAAACACCTGGCGAGAGTCATACAAAGCTGGATCAAATAGCGCTTTAGATTTGTAGTACACCTCGCTATCACCATCTTTGATGTTCAGACGATACGTAGTGCTGGGCATCTTGTAGTTGGTGAAAGAATAGTAGACTTCGGTTTCATCTTTTTTACCCGAGAAACCGTATGCGCTGCCAATATCAGGCAATTTGATTTCTCGGATGAGTTTGCCGTTCATGTCGTATTGCTTCACCATCGAGATCGCATCAACAATATAGCTCGCAAACAAATTGCCACCCGCGGTAGAAACACGTAACACGTTCTTTGTTTCAGGAATCACATCTTTCCAGTTTTTGGGTTGCGGCTGACTCGCATCCACCGTCACGACGCGTTTGTTCGGCGCATTAAGGTTCGTAACCAAGTACAGTTTCGTGCCTTGGTTGTCTATCACCCAAGTATCAGAGCTGGTGTTATCTAAAATGGTTTTAAGCGGGCTATTTGGCTTACTCAGGTCTTTGAAGAACAGTTTGTTGCCCGACGTCGATACGCTGGCTGAGATAAACAAGTAGCGTTCATCTTCCGACGTGTAACCCCCAACGTAGCGATACTTTTCGTCCTTTACACCACCGAAAATTAATTGGTCTTCACTTTGTTTCGTTCCAAGTTTATGAAAGTAGAGCTTGTGTTGGTCTGTCTTCGCGGAAAGTTCACTCCCTTTTGGCTTGTCATAACTTGAGTAATAGAAACCTTGATTGCCGAGCCAACTGATGCCGCTGAACTTAATATCCACCAGCGTTTCGCCGACGGGCTTTTTGGTTTCTGTGTCTAACACAATGACTTTGCGCCAATCGCTACCGCCTTCCGAAATGCTGTATGCAACCAAAGAACCATCACGTGAAAAGCTCACTCCCGCTAACGATGTGGTGCCATCTTCACTAAAAGTATTTGGATCGAGGAAAATTTCTGCTTCGCCATCACCTAACTGCCGATAAAGCACATCTTGGTTTTGTAGCCCGTCATTTTTGTAGAAATAAGTGAACTTACCCTCTTTGAACGGTTGGCTTTGCTTTTCGTAGTCCATGAGCTTAGTGATGCGCTCTTCAATCTGCTCGCGGTAAGGGATTTTCGACAGATAATCAAACGTCACTGCATTTTGTGCCTTAACCCATTCTGCGGTTTCTGGGCTGAGATCGTCTTCCAACCAGCGATAAGGATCACTCACTTTTGTACCAAAGTAGTCATCGACAACATCCACTTTTTGTGTGGTTGGATACGTGATGGTTTTCGGGGTTACCTGTTCAACCGACGATTGCGCCGCTTCATTTGCATACGCCACAGACAACACACTTCCGAGTGCGAGAGCCGTTGTGAGTGCTAGGGTGTTCTTTTTCATGAAATTCCTTTTTATTTTTCTGTTGTCTTTTTGTGCAATACATCAGAACTCTACTATATATCGACAAAATGAATCTAATTTCATTAAACGAGTTGTGAAAGCCATCCTAACTCCCTCATTTCCTTCCAGTTCTACAAACTAGTAAGTGGAAGTGTAGAACTTGGGAACAATACTGAAGAGCCACGATGGCGTTTACTCTCTTTCGTCTAAGTCAGCTCGATTTGGCGCAAAACCCCAGACTCAGAAGCGAAATCTTGGTCGTGACTAATCAGAACAAATCCACCTTTGTATACATTTAACGCCTGACTAAGCATTATTTTTGACTCGAGGTCGAGATGGTTATCTGGTTCATCAAGCAGCAGCAAAGGCTGAGAATTTTGGTGGCTGACTATCAGCATCGCGAGCTTCATCTTCTCGCCACCGCTCAGTAGGCGCCCCAATCGAAACACTGCATCTCGACGAAAACCGATCCCGGCCAATAAGGTCCTCGCTTCACTTTCCGTCATCTCTTGGCAGCTCTCCATTACGTTCTCAAGTAACGAAAGATTTGGATTCACTGCACCAAAATGTTGGTCGAGATAATACAAAGGCGTATTCACTTGCAACTCACCACTCTGCAATGATAACTCGCCAAGCAACGTCTTTAACAAGGTTGATTTTCCGCAGCCATTTTTCCCTTTGAGATGGACTTTATCGTTCGCAAAAATCTGCAAAGTGAAAGGAGTAGAATCCCCAAAAGGCAATATACCTTCTTGTATCGACAATACTTTTCGCGAACGGTTCGGATTATCTGCAAGATAAAGCTTTTGCGCTTTGAGCTGCTCATGTCGCGATTGCAACGCCCGCTCTTTGGCTTGTAAATGCACTTGTCTGAGTTGCTCATTCTTATTGCGATTTGAGGCGCTGGCGGTCGCGCTATCCTTTTTGCCATCAAGCAAAATTTTGGGCTGACTGCCGTCTTTGCGCAGTTTGTTCCCTTGCGCGGCGCGTTGGTCTGCTTTTTCGCGATTTTTCTGGGCTTGCTCAGCTAACCGTTTTTTCTGTTTATCGACCTGCGCTAACTGCCTTTCGACCGCTTGTAGCTCAGTGCGTTTTTGCTCGGCATACACATCGTAATTTCCACCAGAAACCTGTAAGCCTAGGCCCGAGAGTTCCCAAATTTCCTCCATTGCTCGCAGCAGCTCACGATCGTGACTGATGAGTAAAATCGCGCCGCCGAAATGCGTCATAGACTCTATCAGCCATTGTTTCGCCTCGGTATCGAGGTGATTGGATGGCTCATCGAGAATCAAAAGCTCCGTTTCGTTTTCAAACAACTGCCATAACTGCAAACGCGCCAACTGACCACCACTGAGCCGAGCACATGAGAAATCAGGGTCTTGCGGTAAGCCCATCGCAGCAAGCTGCTGTTTGAGTTTCAGTTCAATATCCCACTGTTCGCCAACCAGTTCGAACCAATGCTCAGAAACATCACCTTGTTCAATCTGCTTTAAAGCATGCAAGACCGAGTCTGTTCCCAGAAACTGGGCGATCGATTGCTGACCTGAAAGCAAATCAGACGGCTGCTGGCGATACATCATGAAAGAAGAGGGAGAAGTCACAACACCGCTGGCAGGCTGAGTTTCGCCCGCCAAAATCGAAGCCAAAAGCGACTTACCGATGCCATTGCGCCCAACCAAACCAACACGTCGTTTAGTCATGGAACAAGAAATAGGCTGAAATAGCGTCTCACCATTATCAAACTGATGGCTAACATTAAAAGCTTGTAAAACTGGCATAATTTGCCTCCTGTATGACAGGGACAACAGCCGTAGCTATGATTTGAGATTGCAACAAAACGCGTGCACAAACGCATTAAGCTCTATGTAAAGCTCGACGATAAACGTCAAATCAAAAGGTCATCTTGTTGCAAAGAAATATCGGAAAGTGAGCTACGCCTACTAACCCTGCAGATCCAAAAAATAAGTAAAAACATGGATGACAGGTTTAGTTCTTCATGTTGGCGTAATCTCCTAGAGAAATGATGCCCAAAGTGTAGCCGCTTTTTTGTTCAAAAAGCAAGCTTTCTAACCAAATGTGAACAAAAAGAAAGTTTCACAGTAAGTTGTTATATCACATTAACTTTTTAACAAGTCTTTGAACAATTTCGAGATCTTAGCAACACAATTTTTATCCAAGCCATACTATGCTTAGGGTAAAGATAATCCACATAAGGGCGTGGTTATGAAATACAAACATATCCTTGTTGCACTCGAACTGTCAGATGAAAGCACCGTGCTTATCGACAGAGCGGTATCAATGGCAAACTATCTCGACTCCGATATCTCCTTTATTCATATTGATGGTACGCACGGAGAAATCTATCGTGAGCTTGTAGACATTAAAGAAAACCCGGATCAAAGGCCGTTGAATGAGCATTCAATGGAATGTTTAAAAACATTTAGTGATTACATGGATTACCCACTTAAACATTTCTTCGTAGGTACTGGCGACTTGGCTGATAAATTAGAGGTCACCATTAAAGAGCAAGAAGTGGATCTTCTGATTTGTGGCCACCACCAAGATTTCTGGAGCAAGATTATTTCTTACTCGAGACACTTAATTAACAAGTCACCGGTGGATATTCTAGTCGTCCCTATTCATGATTAGTAAAACGTAACGCTTCCCAAAACCACCAATTTATTTGGTGGTTTTTTATTGATATTGAAACAGCTTAAACAGTTTTCCAAACTAGCTTGGCGATCATTTATGAGTTACATTTTCTAACCAACCCGCGCTCCTACTGGGCATGGTTATTTAGATAGCAAGGATCCCTATGGCAAATAAAAAAGTACTCATTCTCTTTGCTCATCCTTCCCAGCATCGTTCAGAAGTGAATACTCCACTTTTCAAAGAAGCTCAAAAAATTGAAGGCGTGACATGTGTTGATCTCTATGGCGAATACCCTCGTTTCGATATTAATATCGACCGTGAGCAGCAACGCTTACGTGAACATGACGTGGTGATTTTCCAATTCCCACTATATTGGTATTCAACGCCTGCGATTTTAAAAGAGTGGCAAGATCTGGTTTTGGAATATGGCTTTGCTTACGGTACAGATGGCACAGCACTGCAAGGCAAGACCATGCTTTGTGTGCTGTCTGCAGGGGGTAAAGAAGAAGCTTATAAGGCAGAGGGCTGCAACCACTTTACGATTCGTCAACTGCTTGCGCCTATTGAACAAATGTCCGCACTGACCGGCATGAACTACATTGCCCCTCTCGCGATGTTTGGCGCACGTACAGCCGATGAAGAAGGGCGAATCCCTCGTCATGTTGAGCGGTACAAGAGCCTGCTAACAGCTTTAGTCGAAGATAGGTTGGATGTTGAAGCTGCGGCGTCATTAATCAAGCTTAACAGCGCATTGCCAGAGCTCATTAAGGAGGCTTCATGACAGGAATATTCTTACAAGCCTTCATATATTTGATTGCTGCTGTAATTGCAGTCCCACTTGCTAAGCGTTTGGGACTTGGGTCCGTTTTAGGCTATCTCATCGCAGGTGTGGTCATTGGCCCAATTATCGGTTTAGTCGGTGAAGAAACAACAACAATACAGCACTTTGCCGAGTTTGGCGTGGTGATGATGCTGTTTCTCGTTGGTTTAGAGCTCGAACCCAAAATGTTGTGGGCGATGCGCAATCGCTTAATGGGTTTAGGAGGTCTGCAAGTCGGTGGTACCGTCGCGGCGATTATGGGTATTGCCTTGTACTTTGACCAGCCTTGGACCATAGCCTTAGCCATAGGTTTGATCTTCGCCCTCTCTTCTACTGCGATTGTTTTGCAAACTTTTAGCGAAAAAGGATTAACGAAGACGGAAGGTGGACAAAACGCTTTCTCCGTGTTGCTTTTTCAAGATATTGCAGTGATACCAATGTTGGCGTTCATTCCTCTATTGGCCTTACCTGAATTAATTGAACAGGCACAGTCCGCGGCTCAAACATCCGCAGCGCACCATGAAGAATTAAGCCTCGTTGCGGGGTTGCCTGGCTGGGCATACGGCATCGTAATCACAGCATCGATTGCAATCGTCGTCGTTGGTGGACACTTTTTAAGTCGACCTCTGCTCAATTATGTGGCTAGCTCTGGTTTGCGAGAAATCTTTACCGCAACTGCACTCATGCTGGTCATTGGTATCGCTGCGCTGATGAGCTTAGTGGGCTTATCTCCTGCCTTAGGAACCTTCTTGGCTGGCGTTGTATTGGCAAACAGTGAATTCCGCCACGAGTTAGAGTCCAACATCGAACCATTTAAAGGCTTATTGTTAGGTCTGTTCTTTATTACCGTTGGCGCAGGGATCAACTTCTCGGTTCTATTTGGTGATTTCTGGCTGATCATGGCGCTGACCATTGGCGTGATGGTATTGAAAGCCTTGGTGCTGTTTATTCTTGCACTGATATTTAGGGTGAAAGGCAGCAACCGCTGGCTGTTTACCCTAAGCTTGGCTCAAGCAGGTGAATTCGGCTTTGTGCTTCTAAGCTTTTCAGTGCAAAACCACGTCATCCCATTTGAACTTTCACAAACTCTTGCGTTAGTGGTTGCGATTTCGATGTTCCTGACACCAGGTTTGTTTATTCTGTTTGATAGAGTGATTCTGCCGCGCTTTGAAAGCCAGTCAAATGAACGCGAAAGCGATACGATTGAGGAAACAGGCACGGTGATCATCGCCGGCATCGGCCGCTTTGGACAAATAGTGAATCGCCTATTGGTATCAAACGGCGTGACTACCGTGGTACTTGACCATCAATCTGACCAAGTCGATAACATGCGCCAAATTGGCACTCGCGCCTATTTTGGCGACGCGACTCGACCAGATATGCTACATACAGCCGGCATTGAGCACGCCGCTGCTTTGGTTGTGGCGATTGATAACCAAGAATCGAGTGTAGAACTGGTGAAGTACGTTAAGCACACGTACCCAAAAGTAACAGTGATTGCACGTGCCTTTGACCGTGGACATGGCTATCTTTTGCGTCAAGCGGGGGCTGATATTATTGAATCAGAGACCTACCATTCTGCATTGGAGATGGGCGGTCACACAATGAAAGCCCTTGGCATTCACCCCTTCTTTGTTGAACAACAGAAGGCGACATATAAGCGTGTTGAAGCACGTAAGTCAGAAATACTTTACAAAGCTTGGGAGGATGATTCTGAAGGTGAACGCTATGACAACAATTTCCGACAACTGTTTATTCAGTTAGAGGAGAAAATGGCGGAAGAGATGCAAAAAGATCGTCATGACAAACTATCGCGGTCAGAACGTGGTTGGACACCGCCACCTAAAGGTTACGCCGATGACTTTAATGAAGATAACGTCCAAGAGCTAACACCACCAAGAGAAGAGCCTATCCAACGATAACGCACTCCATATTAAAAACCTCCCACTTGGGAGGTTTTTATTTTTTCAGTACAGAGCCACACGCCGTGCAGGATAAAATGATCTTCTCGATATTACATAAGATCATTCATTAAAATCTCATACTCTTCGTTTGCTTCTTCCACTAAATGAGAAAGCTCTAACGCATCAGTAACTGCAAGATTGAACTGCCACGGAGTTGTGTCTTCTTTACCACAGATTCGAGTTTCACACCCACGACTCTCAAAAGACAAATCATCAAACTCTGTGGTGTGGCGCTCTTGAAGTTCAACAATCTCAACTTCTAATTTACCGACAGGATTGACTTTAACGTGGGCATGTAACTCCGAACTGTTAGACAAACAATAATCTCTATGAACCGCAATCATGGCCGCCTCCTTGGTCTGCCAACTGACAACTCAACATTGAGTGTAGACGAGGGATTTTGAACGTGGCGTGAAATAATAATGAAGATTGATCTGTCTCATTAGAACAGACAATTGTTGTCATGAAGGCATGAGCCAGTATGAATCTCATCTGATTTAAATTGTTCTGAGATCGTAATAGTTGGCATTTACCGAGACTTTCCCTATTATCGAAACAAAATTACTGTGGTCATTCTTTAGAGGTCAGTATGGAGCTTGAAGCCGTTGCTAAAGCACTAAAAGAGTTAGGGCATCCGACTCGTTTAAGTATTTACAAAGAAGTCGTCAAAGCGGGATACAAAGGTATCGCGGTAGGCGGCGTACAAGAAAAGCTTGGCATTCCAGCATCCACTCTCTCTCATCATATCTCGAGCCTTGCTTCAGCTGGTCTTCTCACCCAGCGCCGCGAGGGTAGAACCCTTTTTTGTGTTGCAGAGTATCAGTGCTTAGATGACGTAATTGGTTTTTTAAAAGCAGAATGTTGCGTTAACGAGTGCTCATAAATTTCTAGCAAAAACGAGAGAGTTTGAGTTTCTATTGAACTTCAGCAGAACGTGAATGACGATGAAAAACATACACACCGAAGTTGCTAAGCTCGGTGTGTACATCTTCTAGTTCGCGACAAGTAACATCGACGACTTAGATGGTACGATTAACTTACCGTCAGTTGGAATGATTTGTTCTGTCATCAAATCAACCCAATTGCCATCCGTTTTTAATGTCAAAGACTGTTGACGCTGTGATTTATTAAGCACCACAATACCTTTGTCACCTCGCTTAAGTACGAGCATGTCATCGTTACCTTCAAGAACACTCATCGGCTCGCCATGCGTCATATTATGGAACTGGATCATTTTTGCCATTCTCGGGTCGCTCCATGCACCTTGCCACCTTGGCTGACCATTTTTACCTTTAATACCGCTGGTGTTTAAGTCGGTATAAATCAACGGCACACCGCCATCTCGGCCTAGAATATAGGCATAAGCTAACCATTCGTTTTCCTCGTCCATGATGAGATCAAGAAAGACATCATTGTTAGGAATATCATGTGTGATAGCAAATGTAATCGCACGACCGGGGGACAAAGCCTGACCAAAACAATAGGGATCAATCAGAGACTTGAAGCTGCCCTTTTTAGCAAACGCCTTAAACATGGTTGAGAACAAAGGGAAATCGTACGCACCTAGGCGAGTTTCCTGTAGATACGGCTCAAGAAACAGCTGATACTCTTCTTCCGTCGCACCGCCATCGGTAATAATTTCACCAAATATATGCACATCCCGCGTGATGTCGTCTGTCCAAACACGCTTAAGATGCTCTAACGTCATGTGTTTCGCAGCGTCAATACGAAAACCTTTCACACCAATAGCTTTCAGCGCCTTTAGGTACGCTCGCTGCTGCTCAACGACATGGTCACAAACACGAAGAGTTGGCAAGCCAGGATCGGTTGGTCCACCTGTGATACGTCCGTTTTGAACCTGCCACTTATCTTTCCAGTCTTTGATGCCGAATGCTTCAACAAAGTCCTCTTCATCAAAAAGTGGTTGAGATAGATCGCCAAACAACGCTAGCGACTGATATTTCTGTTTGTTGTTCTGGTATTCCTCCAAGACCTCTTGTCTTGGGTACTGAAGGTCTCTGCGAAGGTGGGCCTCATTTGCCATATGGTTAAACACTACGTCGGCATAAACCCACACACCAACTTGCTCCAGTTCACGAACCATATGAATAAAATCTTTGGTATCACCCAAAGCATTATCGATAACACGATAATCTTGTGGTTGATAACGCTGCCACCAGCGCTCATCGTGTGCGCTTTTCATTGGTGGCGAAACCAACACAGAGCCATAACCAAGCTCGCGGATTTCTTTTGCTCGTTGGGCAATGTCAGCATACTTCCAATCAAACGCATGTAAGATAACGTTTGCACCGAATGATTGTGTTTCCTGTGAGCCACTCATGTTGTTCTCCTGCTCGTTTCCACTCACGATTACTTGTTTGCATTTTTTTGTGAGTGAATTCAATAATCGAAATTATAAAAGCTATTCATCAGAGGCACTCACCCTTTTAGCACTAACTCAAGGCTGAAATCGAAGGCGTAGCGACTCATCCATTGCACAGCGATAAATCGTTCTGAGTGAATAACGGGCACACGACATACAACCCGAACAGACCAACACAAAACTAAGGTATTGTTTTGATTAACAAAAACTCAAATTTAAAAAGATAGAACATAAGACCTATGTACGCCCTAAAATAGGCCCAAAGGATAAAAATAGCCAAGCCAACCCGTTGAGTAATCAATTGTTAATAAAACGAAACTGGCAGATGGATCACGTTTGGCGCGTTTCAAAAATCCAGTAAATCACCATACCTAGCGTTAAAAGACTAAAGATTTCTGTTTGTATCTGTCCCGAAATGACTTCAAAATGCGAAACTTAGCTTATCTCTATGGGGTATGCTCTACCTTGGAGGATAATAATGAATATCAAAGAATTTTCTGACCTCGTCGGGCTATCTGCTCATACACTTCGATACTATGAAAAAATCGGTTTACTTAAACATGTCCATAGAAACGCGAGTGGACATCGAATGTATAGTTCGAAAGATCTAAACTGGATAAGCTTTGTTAAGCGTTTAAAAGAAACTGCAATGCCACTTGAAGAGATTCTAGAGTATGCCAAATTAAGGGAAGTCGGCTCTCAATCTGTACCACAACGTCAAGCCCTGTTAGAACAACACCAAGAAAACCTCAAACGCCACATTGAGCAACAGAAAAAGCACTTATCGGCTCTAGAAGAAAAAATTGCCTTGTATAAAAGCGGAAAAGTTCGTTGACTTAGAGTTAACTCTAACGATTAAGGTGTGTTTACGTTTATTCACTAGGAACATACCGATGGAACAATCACGCTTTAACAAAGGATTAGAACTACTCTCTCAAATTGATGGCGACGCTGGTCATAATGTCATCGAAACCTTACAAGATATTTGTCCAGATTTAGCTCAGTACACCATTGAGTATCCGTTTGGCGATATTTATGCTCGCCCGGGCTTAGACCTAAAATCGAGAGAAATCGCAACCGTCGCCGCGCTAACGGCAATGGGGAATTGCGCGCCGCAACTAAAAGTGCACTTAAATGCAGCGCTGAATGTAGGCTGTAGCGAGGATGAGATTAAAGAGATCATTTTGCAGATGTCCGTCTACGCAGGTTTTCCCGCGGCATTAAACGGCATGTTTGCATTCAAAGAAGTGCTAGCGGAAAGAGCAGAGTAATAACGACGTTGAAATCAATTTAACCGCAATTAAAAACGGCCCTTGGGGTTCGGGCCGTGATTAAAACAACGAGTGAATTAGCGCTCAGGAGTTTCAAGCAGTTTAACCGCGCAATCTACCGCGTTGTTAATGCCTTGACTGCTCTCCAACTTGCCTGAACTTGCAGGACCAAGGGCACAAGAATACAAAGCCAGCTGCTTATCGAACGGCAGATCCAACTGTTCATAGAGATTTTGTCGGATTCTTGCATGTTGTTCTGGTTCTTGGTTAGCAAGGCTAATCAACGTTTCATAAATAAGCGTTTTCATGTCTTTCCCTTTTCACTTTATTGCACGGGGTGCATATATATTGTATCCATTTGGGAAGCACAAATCAGAAGCTAGGTCACAGAACGCGTCGCTAAAAAAGTTTATGTGCGCGGTAAATTGCAATACAAACCTAAAGCCGTTTAGAAAAAGGGCAACTGATAACTCGATAGATCAGCCGATTAACTAGCATTCGCCGCTGTTTGTTTATAATCGTGTCCGATATAAACAAAAACGTCGCTGTATCAGCGACGTTTTATCTCGACTTTAGTTAATCGAACCTGTTTAGTTGAAGTGCACTAGCATTTCAACGTCATCGCCTTGCTCTGGAGCCTGAAGAGCGAAGTGCACGTACCCTGCTTCAGTAACAGGAATCGCAAGGTATTCATTGCTGCCTGCATAGTTGGACGCATACTCGTGCTGCTCTACTGTAGGCCAATGCTCCCTACTCGCGTATAGATCGACATTACCAGTTTGAGAGTGAGCCGTTAGCCATACACGAACCTCTTCAACACCTTCAGGCACATAAACTGCTGCATAACGCTGCTTGTGAACGGTAAGCATTTTGGCTTCACCAGACTCTAATACCACAGGTGCTAAATCATCTTGCACTTGGGTTGGCGGTGTTTGCGCTTCCACTTCTAACGCAGCCACAAGATTCACTGAGTCATAGCTATCACGTCCAGTTAAGCTGATGTAGTAACGACCCGCTTTAACGTAACCATCTTGCTCTGGTTCAAACACAATCTCTTCATTGCTGCCATCAGCATATTGACTCATTTCGAAATCATAGTAATGCGCGACTTTGTTGTAGCTCATGTAAAGATCCGCATCACCCGCACCCTCAATAGATACATTGAAGTTAACGGTGTTGGCTGGAACATCAACGTAGAACAGTTTTTCGCTGTATGCTTCGCCACTGAGCTGAAGGCTTTGGTTCGCCGTCAATTCAGTCACTTGTGCTTCAGGGCTTGTTGGTTCTGTTGGCTCTTCTGGGTCTGTATCAGGTTGCTCAGGTTCCACTTTTAATGTGTCCAACCAACGTTCAAACTCAGCATCGTATTGTTGACCTAAAGACGTCACCTGCTGTGCCCATTGTTCGAACTGGCCAGAGCGCGACAATGCCAACAAGCTTTCGACGTCTTGTGGATGATTTTCTAACATGAATCGAACAGCTAGATAACCCCAACGATAGATACGATTGGTATCGTGAGAGTACGTGGTATCAAACACAGTGGAAAGGCTCAGTTTACCATCTGCAATCAGCTCAATCGCAGCTTGGTAACCTTGCTTGTAATGCATGTATTCAGCAAAACCTTCTAGCCACCAAACAATATGACCATGAGCCAAGTTATCGCTGAACGAACCGTATTGGTTAAATCGTGCATCTAAATAGTGCGTGTATTCATGTTCTAGGTTCAAGATAGAGAGATCTTCACCATTCGCGTAGCGATAAGCGACGAAACGCGCAGTATTGTTCGCTTTTGAAGGGTCACCTTCTAGGTACTGACCACCGTTGTCCGTGGTATTACCAAATAGAAATGAAGAGTAATCAACGTAACTAGCGTTACTCGCGAATACCGCCACTTCAACACGATCATTCAAATCATCAGCGACAGGTTGATTACCCGTATTCGCAACTCGATGGAAGTCGGCTTCTTTTGCCGCTAGCACTTCACACGCTTTCGCTGCTTGAGCATCGGTCAGATCTTCAGAGCGAATAATGGCAGGTCCCTGACATTCAAAACGATTTGGCATTACACGTGCAGCTAAATCTTGCTTGGCTTGCTCAATATTCAGACCATTTAGGCCTTCTGGTGCGTAGTAGCTCATCATTTCAACGGCAGCAAGCCATAGTTTGTCATGCTCACTACCCAGTGGATAACGCTGCATCACCTGTTGCATTACTGCCAATGCTTTGCGTTTGGTCTCCTGATCTGGGCTCGCGAGCAAACGACCAGTTTCACGTAATGCATTGAAAACGATAAAGCTTGCATCCGTATCTAATGCCCAAGCATTATCAGATGCAAATTTCACCAACGTATCAATATGGTGTGTATTGTTTGCCATGTATCGGTAGAACGCATCGTTCGCCGCATGGCCTGCCATAGAGCGGAACAAGTTGTTCAAACCATCGACCCATTGCGTGTCCTGCGCGGTTTCACGATTAAAGTGCATCAACGCGGCCATCATGCTATCCATGGTCAGCGGCAACTGCTTAACGTTATCAACCATCAAAGTCAGGCTCTTCATTGCACCAACTTGTTCACGACCCTGATCCAAAGCATGAGGGTTGTTTAGGAATAGGTTCGTCGACTGAGCAAAACGCTGACTCAACGCTTGCGAAAACTCAGGTGTACCAGTACCAGCGTTGTAGCGAACGTAGTAGGCCGCTCGAACAAATTCGCCTAGGTTCTCTAGAACACGGGCTTGATCTGCTTCACCACGATAGCGAGCGATTTCTTGATCCAGCGCGACTTGGATACGGCTTAGGCTCGCTTCACTATAGATATCATTCAGCGTTTCTGAAGGTGCTGAAAACCAAGCGTGGTAGCAATCATACTCAGCACCAGAAACGGCAGTAGCCAGATCTCGCGATTGTTGTAAATCAGCAACAGCACACTGATTTTGTGCAAAAGAGAAGCCAGACACACTCGCTAGCATACAAGCAAGCGCCAAACGATGGCGAGGGAAAAAACGGATATGAGACATAACAACACTCATTGATTATTAACATACATTGAGTGGGGATTTATATTCTTTACAGCTCAAACAGTGAAATCAGTGTCATAAAATTTATGAAACCGCTCCCAAAAATAGGTCTTTTACTCTAATTAAATGGGAGCAATCCCACTCCCCAAAAACTCACAATTATCAATAAAAACATTAATTTACCTTTTTCTAAATAACGACTTTATGAGGAAAATTGACCTTAAACGCCCCCCTTAACTCTTCCAGATAGAGTTCACGACAATCAAAGGTTCTAAATTAAATTTTGATGCTTGATACCATCTATTTTTATTTGTGACTCATTCCCAATAAGTCATCGAGTGCATATCAAAAGGCTGGCATTAATGGTAAATTCTCCGCCAAATCAAACACATTTACTCCTCCAGTCATTGATGAGTGAATAAAGCAGATATTTGGCTAGGGATAATACATGTCACTTTGGGGATTTTTGGGAGCGGGGATTGCCTACTTCATGACAACGTTTGCCTTTGTTTTTGGCGGCATTTTTTGGTTATGTGCTGAAGGTAATACATTAAGAGAAACAAAGCGCCAATCATCAATAATGTCCGGGGTTATTGCTTGTACTATTGGAACTTGGGTGCTTGCTTTTGGTGTTTACGTTTACGGTTACTTTTGGGATAACTCTTCTCACTATTATTTTTATTTGCTCGCTCCATGGGGACTTGCCATTTTTGGGGTAAAACTTCGTAACCGCTGGGTTAAGCAATACGCGCGTGTAAAACACGCAAAAGAAGAACAGTGGCAAAAGCGCTGGCGAGAATTATTAGGGGAAGATACTGAAGATCTTCCACCATATACACATGATTACGAGCTCTACTCGGGCATTTGGCAAGCCAATGAAGCGCTCCGAGAACAGTGTTTTGCGGCCCTTCCTCACGGGAAAGCAGTCTACGAGAGAGTGAAAGCCTTCCAAACGATGGCCTCCCACGCTGGTGACATAAACAATCAAGTTTTGCTGAGTAAACTCGATCAACTAGAGGATGAAATCATTCAAGTTCTTGAGCAACACTCGCAAAAGAAAGTAAGCATTGAAACTGTCGCTGGTACTTTACGCAAAGAGTCAAAACGCAATGTTTATCACCATGAGAATGGCCCAACAGAAGAGCAACTGTACGACTCAATCAACCTCCAACATGATTTGGATCGAGAGCTACGCAACATTATCTATGATCGGCTCGGTTACGATGGCGAAGATGAGTACTTTTTCCTCCAAGCGCCACTCGAAGAGCTTACCGAGAATGAAACCGCAATCAACTGGATGCTCTGGGGGTTAGTAAGCGACCATTTTGCTGTTGACCCATACCAAACGGCGTTGGATCTCAGCCTAATGAATGCGGAACCAAGATGGGGGCAAAATGAACGGTTTGTAATGATTACGGCTCAATAAACGCAAGTACTAAGTCTAACTTTAATACAACCTATTCTGAGACCACCCTCGCGTTGGTTAACTTAGCCAATAAGCGGCCAACGCGATCGCGCATTTCACGTCTATCGACAATCATATCTAGCGCACCATGCGCTAGTAAAAATTCACTTCGCTGAAACTCGTCTGGTAACTTTTCACGTACCGTTTGCTCAATGACACGTCTTCCCGCAAAGCCAATACTTGCTTTAGGTTCACCAATATTGATGTCTCCTAACATGGCTAAACTCGCCGAGACGCCACCATAAGTTTGGTCCGTCAATACTGAGATATAGGGTAATCTGTGCTCAGATAAGTGGTTTAACGCGGCGCTGGTTTTTGACATTTGCATGAGTGCCACCAAAGACTCTTGCATGCGCGCCCCTCCGCAAGCGGAAAAACATACTAACCCAGATTTTGTATTAATTGCGCTTTCAACTGCTCGGACAAACTTCTCGCCAACCACTGCGCCCATCGAGCCTGCCATGAAAGAGAATTCGAATGCACACGCAACAACAGGCAGCCCCAATAACTTGCCCTCCATCACCACCAACGCATCTTTTTCTCCAGTCGTTTTCTGTGCTAAAGCAATTCGCTCTTTATATCGCTTTAAGTCTTTAAAACCCAAAATATCTTGTGGCTCCAACTCACTTGCCAACTCTTGTTGTGTTCCATGGTCCAGAAAAGAGATCAACCTTTGACGCGCAGCCATTCTCATGTGATATGAGCATTTAGGGCATACTTCCAAATTTTCTTTTAACGCGGCACGATAAAGTATTTGTTCACACTCAGGACACTTTGTCCAAACGCCCTCAGGGATAGACGCTTTGCGCGAACCTATTATATTTTTATTCTCAAATAACCGTTCTAACCAGCTCATAAATTCACCACTATTGATTACGTTCTAGCGCGATATCTCGTTGTTTGTTCGCTTAAACTTGTAAATAAAATTGTATGTAACTTAGTACAGGGATAAAGTGCGATATGCTGGCTTGATAATCCAATAAAGTGGGATAATGAAATGTTTGATAACGTTGACCAAATCTGGTTAAAAAGTTTTCACTGTGTTTATGAGAACAACAGCTTTAAGCGAGCCGCTGAGTGTTTGAATATACCAACATCAAATATCAGCCGACACATTGCCCTGCTTGAAGAAAAGTTAAACATTAGGTTGTTCAATAGAACAACAAGGCGAATGACGCCTACCGAGGCTGGAGAAGAGCTCTATAGCAGCACTCGTCCGTTATTGGAGCAACTCAACGCCGCACTAGAAACGGTAACGCGCCACTCGCACACGGTAACAGGGGAACTGCGAATTCTTATGCCAGACACACCTGTACTGGCCAAAGCGGTTGTCACCTTTTGCACGCAATACCCGTCAATCTCTTTGTCTTGCGATACAACGCTAAACCCTAAAGATGATGTTATTGACAGCTTTGATGTCATTTTGAGTTTTCATAGAGGGACTTTGTCAGACAGTAACTGGGTGGCGAGAGAGATAAAACGCTGGCTCAGTGCCATTTTAGCCGCGCCTCAACTAATTGAGAAATACGCCACCCCTTACAAAATTACGGATCTAAGTCATGTTCCCTGCATCACGACGCTTACCGCAGTAAATGGTGCACCATGGGTATTCAGAAACCCTGTTGGGGGCCATATTACTCAAACTGTGCAATCTTCATTCAAAGTAAACAGCGGTCATCTCGCCAGATATGGCGCGTTATTAGGGCTTGGATACGCAATATTGCCAATTGAGTCATGCCAAAATGAGATCAAAAATGGTGAGCTAGAAATCGTCACTCTAGAGTACGAACCTGAGGATTTAGTGCTTTACGCCTTTTACTCGTCAAGAAAACATGTAGCTAAGAAAATATCTATGTTTGTTGAACATTTAAAGCAAAACGCAAAACTTAACGCCTAGCTAAGCTTTACTCAACTAATTTATCGTATTCTGTTTTATCGTCTAGAAAGGACAAACACCGCTAAGCGATTTGAGACTCGATTTCTCAAATAAAAAAGCCAGCAATTAACATTTACTGGCTTTTATTAAAGAGGGTCAGTTGGCGTTTAGATTCTAAACGCTCCTACGTGACGATCGAGTGTTCGCGATAGCTCCGCGAGTTGTTGACTTGATTCTTCTAGTTGCTCACTCGCTGTTAGCGCACTTTTCACTGAGTGGCTGACGGTATCCATGTTCATATTAATTTCGTTTGCTACCGTTGATTGCTGTTCTGTTGCGGTTGCTACTTGAGTATTGATATCTGAAATAGTCGTCACTTGTGCAGCTATTGCTTCTAAAGCCTGTCGAGCTAACTCAGTTTCTGCCGTTCCTTCTTCAATAAGAGTCTTACTATTACTCATTGAATTCACCGCACTTTGAGCTTCAGTTTGTAGCTGGTGAATCATATTGTCAATTTCATCGGTAGAATGAGCCGTTTTAGTCGCTAGGTTGCGAACTTCATCAGCGACTACTGCAAAACCTCGGCCGGCATCACCAGCGCGTGCCGCTTCGATAGCCGCATTGAGAGCCAATAGATTGGTTTGCTCCGAAATACCTCTAATCACCTCTAGAATACTACCAATCGACTGAGTATTTTCAGCAAGACTCACGATAATGTTGGAAGTGCTGTTCATCTCGTTTTCAAGATTAGTCATCGCCGTTTTGGTTCTTTCTAGCGTCGTGTAGCCATCTTGCGCTTCATTACTTGCTGCACTCGCAGCATTTGCCGCTCCGGCAGCATTGGAGGCAATTTCATTGACCGTCGCAATCATTTCGTTCATGGATGTGACAACCAGCATGGTTTGCTCGTTCTGCTCTTGCCCTCTTGTGAGCGCTTGTTGAGATTGCCCACGCAAAGCGACAGCTGAACTATTAAGCTCCACACCAGTATTTACAACTTGTGTAATAATCTCATGTACTTTCCCAACAAAAACGTTGAAAGCAGAAGAAATTTGCGCGACTTCGTCATTACCTTTCGCTGGCAAACGAACGGTTAAGTCTCCGTCTCCTTTTGAGATGTCTTGTAGAGCGTCTTTAAGCGCAGAAAGCGGTCTCATCAGTTTATTTAGCAGAAGTGACAGAATCAAAACACACATAACGAAGATCGCCACCATAGAGATCAACTGGTAAGTAATAATTCCATTCGTCGCTTGGCTCACTTCGGTAATAGGAATACCGATATCAAAAGTACCGTATAACTGACCATCCACATAAATTGGTGCCATGATGTCAAACACCCATACTTTCTGGACATCGGCATACCACTTTGAGTACTGTTGAACACCTCTCGTCGCGCCTTCAACAGTATATTCATCGTTATAGGTTTTGTTCAGCTTGTGCTTATCACTGTGGGCTACTGCCGTTACGTTACGGTCAATTACAACGGCATAACTCACGTCTGAACGTTGTTTCAGCCCCTCAACAAGCGATTGTAAATCTTGCATTGGATTGGCTGAGTTCTCCAAAATATAACTCGCATTTCCCGCTAGAAACTCAGCTTGAACTTGGGATTTGTTTAAGATGATGTCATCGATTTTCTGACTCGAAATTAGGTACGTTGATGCCATACTCGCCACGACAGCAATACCAAACATGGCGCAGACTGCTAATAAGATGATTCTTTTCATTATAATTGTCTCAATACAATTCAATTGATGCTCATTAATCGAGCGCTAAGCCTTTCTTCTCCAAAACCAACCAAACTGCATTTTGGGTCTGTTTGGCAGAGCAAGACATAACTTTATAACTATGTATCTGCTTGGTTCCCGATTACTTTAGACAGAAGGAAAAAAAGTCTTCAAAACGTCACATTTCTACGAGGTTTGGCGAAGGGACGAGTACGCAAAAGGAAACGTTTGCATAGTTAAATTTAACTATGCGACCAAATTGGTATCGAACATTAAAGAAAAGAGTTCTAATTAGCGTTTTGCCGTCGGGAGCGCTGTGGTCAGTGCTCCCGTTTTATCATTTAGTATCTCAGATTCAGATATTAGAGCCACAATCGCAGCGGTTGTAATCCGAGATGCTTGGTGAAGCGAGAATGACTTGGTTTGTAGATATGGCAGCGATGTCAGATCGAGTGATTCTCAATAAAGAATCGGCAGCAAAATAGGCAAACCAAGGCATTAAGCCATTGCCCATAAAAAAGAAAGGAAAAGAATCTTTACCACAGAGTTTAACTCGTCAGCGATATGTATCCATGCATACCCATGTACAAACCAACTGCACTGATCAAGACGCCCGATAAGTAAGGAGCTCGACGTGCAACATCATTCAAACCGCTCCATTTAGATGTCGCTTTTTGCACGCCCACTGCTGCCACAACGCCAACAGCAACCAGAGTCAAGGCTAAGCCAATACTGAATGACACAACTAAAGTCGCACCAAGAGTCATTGCCTTAAGCTGCAAACAGATAAGCAAAACCGTTACCGCAGCAGGGCATGGAATCAAACCGCCCGTTAATCCAAACAGCAGAATTTGCCCATTCGTCACGTCTCGATTCTCAAAGCGTTTTTGAATGTCTAAAGCGTGATCGCGTTCGTGAGCATCTTGATATTCCTTATCTTCGCTTTCTAAATGAGAACCAGGACGGAAATGTACATCAAAGTCATGGGTATGATCATGGTGCCCGATGATCAAAGTGACAGAAAGTCCATTAGAGACTTCAATGCAAGACGCCGATTCCAAGTATCCATCACGCTCTATAAAGTGATAAATATCAGCAGGTTGATAACCATCACTCGCTACCGAAACCTTGATACCTTCAGCAGTTAAAGGTTTACCGCTGAGTGTTCGCAACTGGAAACGGTGATGCTCCCCTTCCTCTGTAATCGAAAGCGAAACATGCCCATGTCCTGTATCCACAACTTGCGTCGTCCAATCGCGAGCATGATCCTGAGCTTTGTTCCAAGCTCGCTCATCGCTCCATGTCCGCCAAAACATCCATACGCCGGTTGTCACGATAATGACCCCAGAGATAAGTTGCATCCATGGTTCAGCCGCTTCAGCGGTGAATTTCTGGCTAACATACATCCCGCCAACAGCGATTAACCATACAATTGCAGTGTGAGAAAGTGTGGCAGCTAAACCCAGCATCACGGCTTGTTTGACCGTTCCTTTCACCGCGACAATGAACGCCGCCATCATCGTTTTAGAGTGCCCAGGTTCTAAACCGTGCAAGGCGCCAAGCAAAATGGCACTGGGAATAAAGAACCACCCATTACCTTGTTGTAGTAACGCGACAAAATCCATTGTTGTTCTATGTTGTTGATTCTAATTTATCGCAAACTATACTCCCCCCTAGTATTAAATACTACCCCCCAGTATAAATTGAGTGCTACATTATCAGTTAGAATAACTCGGCCCGTAACGTAAAGAAGATAAGACATGTCGCATACAACCAGAGATCAAAAGAAGCTCAACACTCGAGTCAGTAAAATACAGGGTCAGGTGAATGGACTTAAAAAAATGCTGGAAGAAGAGCATGAATGCCAAGATGTGTTGCAGCAGATTGCCGCTATTCGGGGAGCAGTAAATGGTTTGATGCGAGAAGTAATTAAAGGTCACTTACTTGAACACGTCGTACTTGAGGAAGACAAAACTCAACGTGAAAAAGATATGGAAGTCGTATTAAAAGTACTGGACTCTTATATAAAGTAACCCTACTTCGCTAGAGTAAAATCACTAGAGTTAAACTCGAATAGATCCTTTATAGGTAATCGCTTACTAAGCGGGAAATAACAATTCCATTTCATATTGATTAAGTTGAAAATGGAACCTATATCGGTTCAAGTTAAATAGTTTATTTATAAGAACTAAAACGGCCCAAACATAGGGCCGTTCATATTATTAACAATCTCTAAACCATCTGATAAAAATACATGTTGTGATAGGTTTTTACTTTATGGAAGAGTACAAGTAAACCTTTATACCTCTTGTAATTCGACGTGCTTAGCGCTGTAAGATTTTGTAAATGCAACACACCCCAAAAGTACAGCAAGTGGTAACACGGGATCAAAGATTGAACCATGAGATCCGAAGAATAAGTTAAGAATCATGACTAATGAACCACCAATAGCCCAAGCAATTGTTGTTGGAATAGTCCAAATAATGAGTTGTTTCTTAACCTCGGTCACCCCCATTAGTCGATTAACAATATGGAATAACGAGTCATTAAAGTAGCCAGCAAATAGAGATCCCATCGTAGCTGCCGTCGCTGCGAATAAAAGATTAACGTCAGGAATATTTACTAAAACTGGGGCAGATATAGAAGCAGCGGTTATCATGGAGACTGTACCAGAGCCCTGAATAATACGAACTAACGTCGCAATAATAAATGGAATCATAACCGCAGAAATAGGAAGCCCTGCAACTTGGTTAGCAATCTCTGCGCCCGCACCCGTTTCACGCAATACGGCACCTAACGCGCCACCAGCTCCTGTTACTAGCAAAATGATGCCACAAGTGGAGATTCCTTGTTCCATCTTTTCATTCGCTTCTTCTTTGGTAAGGTTATTACCCAATGTGTAAACCGCTAATAACGTCGCTATTGATAGTGCAATAGTAGGGCTGCCGATAAAAGCGATAAATTGACCAAATGTTGTTGCAGTCAGCCCTTCGAAACCGAAAGTCCCCTCTAATAAACCCATCACTGATTTCGCAAGTATAAGTAAAATTGGGATAATAATTGGAGCGATAGATTTACTTAAAGATGGTAGGTCTTTCGCTTCTTTACTTGCAATGTACTCTTTGTGATCATTAATCAGTTGCTCACTAGACTTCGAGAAATGTTCGGTTGGAATGAATTCAGGAAACTGCTTTTCTAACCATCTTGCATACCAAACAATACCCATGACACAAGGCGCTGCGATCATCAAACCAAAACCTAACATGCTGGCAAGATCGACACCAAAGATACCAGCAACTCCCAAAGGCCCTGGAGTCGGCGGAATAGCGTGATGCGCTACGACCAAGCCGCCCGCCAGAGCAACCGTAAGCGTTAAAATCGAGCGATTGGACGTTTTTGACAAAGACTTCGCTATTGGATAAAGAATGATAAGCGCGCTATCCACAAAGATTGGGATGCTAACAATATAGCCAGTTACAGCAAGAGCGGCCTCTTCTTTCTTTTTTCCTAACCACTTTATAAAATTATAGGCAATACTTTCTCCTGCTCCAGAAGCCTCTAAAATAGCCCCCATCATAACGCCGAGACCAATGACAATCCCTATACCGCCTAATGTTCCACCAAATCCTTTGCTAACGGTCGCAATCGTGTCGTCAACACTTAACCCACCAATAATACCTGCGATACATGCCGCAATTAACATCGCAATTAACACATGTACTTTTGTACGTAATACAAGAAAAACAAGGACTGATACGGCTACTATTAGTCCAATTACTGAGGTTGGTAACATTAGACAATCTCCATATTGTTAACAGAAATAAATTGTTGTAATACATCCTTGAAATTACTGTCTGCTTTAAATCCAAGCTCCAGTTCTTTAGTACAATCAATTTTTTGTGGCCAACTACTCACAATACGATCAATACCCGCATCATGCTCATAGGTAATATAATTAGAAAGTTGTTTACCCATTAGAGTGTCCATTGTTTGAATCATCTCAGCTGGTGTAGTTTGAATACCAGGTAAATTAAGCGTTCTATAGGACAGATTATTTAACTGCTCATAAGGCATTAGCCCTGCATATTGAATATTGTCCACCACTCTAGACGGGCTCGATATCCAAAGTTTTAGCGTAGGGTCTACAGGACAATTTGATTCTTGAGCATTCAAAGGCTCACGAATAATTCCGCTTACGAAAGAGCTAGCGGCAAGGTTTGGTTTCCCAGGGCGAATACAAATAGTCGGTAAACGTACGGATACAGCTTTAACAAAGCCTTTACGGGCATAGTCGTTCACCAATAACTCACCTATAGCTTTTTGCGTCCCGTAGGATGACTGAGGATGAAGTGCTGTTATTGGTGTAATCGTTTCCGGAAGATCACCACCAAATACAGCTAAAGATGAAGCAAACGTAAAACGAATATTAGGGTTTACTTTACGGCAACGCTCAAGCAATAACTGTGTGGTCGTCAGATTTACAGCTACGCCTAAATCAAAATCTTGCTCAGCATGGCTCGATACAATTGCCGCTAAATGAAAAATGTGTGTCGTTTCGGCAGTAATAACTTGGTCTATATTTTCTCGCTTTGTCATATCCATGACTAAAGAAACGACTCGGTCATCAATGCCCTCTAAGCGCGACTTTTGAATGTCGACAATAGTAATACTTTCAGCTTTGTTTTCTTTTAGTAGTGATTTGGCAAGTAGGGTTCCGAGAAAACCCGCCCCTCCAGTTATGATAATATTCATAGTCACGACCCTTTGTTTTTGTAATTGGTTTCAAGTTATTTATGGATAGAAATTAAAATTGTTATAGGTATGGTTTAACCCAACTAAGGCCCAGCTGCGTGCTATGCCTTGGGTTGTATTCACAACCGATCCAGCCTTGGTAACCAGAGTCATCCAAAACATTGAATAGGTGTGGGTAATTCAGTTCGCCTTCCGATGGTTCGTGCCTTTCAGGCACAGAAGCAATTTGAATATGGCCTGTGTATGGCGCCACATCGCGAATCAACGTACTCAGATCACCGTCCATAATTTGTGCGTGATAGAGATCGAGCTGCAATTTCACGTTTGGACGAGCCACTTGTTTGATGAGTTCCACCGCTTCACGTTGATGTGCAACAAAGTAGTTCGGTACATCGCGATTGTTGAGTGGCTCAATCATCAGCTCAACACCATGTTCGGCAAACTTATCCGCTGCATAACGAATGTTTGAGATAAAGGTTTCAATATGCTGATCACGAGTGAAGCGAGAATCAACAATGCCAGACATAGCGTGAACCTTTTTACAGTTCAGTGCCTTGGCGTACATCAGAGCAGTCTCGACGCTCGTTTTAAATTCATCCTCACGCCCCGGAATAGCTGCAAAACCTCGTTCACCTGCATCCCAATCACCTGGAGGCATGTTGAATAACGCTTGCTCAAAACCAAACTGCTGTATCTTGCTTGCTAGTTTTTGCGCTTCGAATGCGTATGGGAAAAGGTATTCCACCGCTTTGAAGCCCGCTTGGTGTGCTTTTTCGAAACGATCTAGAAAAGGAACTTCTGTGAATAACATTGTCAGATTTGCCGCGAATTTAGCCATTACTTACCTCTCCCTTTTAGGTCTTGAATCTCAGTATCCGTTAAGTAGCGGATGTTGCTGTCTTTAAGAATGAACGCTAGCTTCGCTGTCTCTTCTAGCTCTTCTGCGTTATCCACTGCATCTTCAAAGTCCGTACCCGTGATCACTGGACCATGGTTCGCCAGGAGGAAAGCTCGGTAGTCACTTGCCCGCTGCGCAAGTTCTTCAGCAATCTGAGGGTCGCCCGGGCGCAGGTACGGAATCACTGGCAGTTCGCCAATGCGCATTACAAAGTAAGGTGTGAAAGCTTTGATGGCATTCTCGCGATCTAAACCTTCAAGACAAGAAAGCGCCGTCAAGTAAGTAGAATGTAGATGCACAATCGCATTACACTTTGAGTTATTTCGATAAATCGCCAGATGAAAAGCCACTTCTTTTGATGGCTTTTCACCAGAGATATGGTTGCCATCAATATCCACAACCGAAAGCTCTTCAGCAATCAAGCGGCCGAACGAAGAACCAGTTGGCGTTGCCAGAAAGTGTCCATTAGGCAGTTTTAGAGAAAGGTTGCCAGCGCCGCCAGTCGCATAGCCACGTTCAAACATAGAGCGCGCCATAGTGACCATTTGCTCTCGCAGTTGTTGTTCTGTCATCAATTCTTTATTCATCACAACCTCACCTATTCAAAAAACGACTGTGCTTTGGCAAAGAAGTGTTCATCGCCGAAGTTGCCCGATTTCAGAGCCAAAGAAAGCTCGCCTTCAAGTGACTTCACCCAAGGTACACCTGGTGCGATTTGAGGACCGATATGAAAACCTTTTACGGCTAGGCTTTGGGTTACAACCCCTGAGGTTTCCCCACCCGCAACGATGAAATTTTTCACACCGTGCTGCTGAAGTTTGATTGCAAGTTGGCTAAAGAATTGTTCAACCGCGTGACTTGAAGCATGCGCGCCAAACTCTTGTTGAATCGCTTTTAACGCCGCTGCATCTGCGGTTGCGTAAACCAGTGGTGCGAACTCGCTTTCGATGTTGGTCATGACCCAATCAAACACTTGATTTGAGTAATCTTCTTCCGTCAGACACGCCTTCACATCAATAGCAAAGTGTGGCGCTTTTTCTTTGTAAACAGCGACCTGTTGGTTGGTCATGACAGAACAAGATCCAGATAACACAACGGTTGGTGCCTTTTTAGGGTTCCCCCCTTGCTTCGCATCACTTTGATCTTCAAGGTTCTCTATCCAGTTCTTAGCAATACCCGCAGCCAAACCAGAACCACCAGTTACCAGTTTTAGAGACTTCGCCGCTTGGCCAAGTGTGACAAGATGCTCTGCATTGAATGCATCAACCACTGCATAGCGGTTGCCTTGTACTTTTAGCTCTTCAAAGCGCTCAATTACCGCTTTTGGACCTTGTTCAATTATTTGGAAGTTCACCAGGCCAGATTTGCCTTGAGATTGAGCATCCATCATACGAACTAGGCTTGAATCAGTCATTGGGGTCACAGGGTGATTACGCATACCTGAGTCGCTTAGCAAGTCTTGGAATACAAATAGATGGCCGTTGTAAACTGTGCGACCATTCACTGGTAATGATGGGCATACAATGGTGAACGCTTCACCTAGCTCTGCAAGCAGTGCATCCGTTACAGGACCAATGTTACCTTCTGCTGTGCTGTCAAACGTTGAGCAGTACTTGAAGTAAAACTGCTGACAGCCATTTGCTTGCAGCCACTTAAGCGCTGCTACTGAATCCTCGATTGCCTCATCTACAGGACAAGAGCGAGATTTAAGACTGATCACGACCGCATCTGCGTTTACATCAATCTCTTCTTTTGGAATACCGTTAAGCTGAACTGTGCGCATGCCGTTTTCTACAAGAAAACCTGCGATGTCTGTTGCGCCAGTAAAGTCGTCTGCGATAACGCCTAATAACATCATTTTTTCTCCGTTTTACGTGCGCTTATTTCTGTTTGTTTTCTACACCTGGAAGCTCAATACCATCAAAAATCTTGATAACGGCACTGTCGTCCTCCTGCCCAAAACCAGCATTGCTTGCACTCAAAAACATGTTTAGTGCTGTGCTTGATAGAGGAAGTGGAAATTTGAGATCTTTTGCTGTGTCCGATACGAGGTTTAAATCTTTCACAAAGATGTCGACCATAGATTTAGGGGAGTAGTCACCATCAACTACATGCTTCATGCGGTTCTCAAACATCCAAGAGTTACCCGCTGCATTCGTCACCACGTCGTACATCAGGTCAAGAGGAATGTTTGCACGTGCCGCTAATGCCATTGCTTCAGCACCAGCTGCGATATGAACACCTGCTAGCAATTGGTGGATAATCTTCACAGTTGCGCCTAGGCCAATCGCTTCACCGATGTTGTAGACTTTAGCTGCCGTTGCGTTGAGTACTGGTTCAAGTGCATCAAATGTGCTTTGCGCTCCCGACGCCATAATAGTCATCTCACCTAATTCTGCTTTTGCAGCACCACCAGATACCGGTGCATCAAGCATCACAAGGTTGTGTTCTGCCAATTTCGCTTCAATTTGTTTTGCGTCTTCTGCTGAGATGGTTGCTGAAACCATTACTGGCGTATTCGGCTTAAGCGCTGTAGCAAGACCGGTTTTGAACAAGACCGTGTTAACTTGAGCTGCGTTCACAACAAGAACTAGAACCGAATCAAGCTTATCTGCAAACTCAACTGCATTTGTAGAAACAGCTTTTGCACCGAATGAACCTAACTCTTCAAGCGCTTGAGAATTTAAATCGAAACCATAGACATCTAGGCCTGCACGCACACATGACTTTGCGGCGCCCATTCCCATAGAGCCTAAACCGATAACACCTACAGATTGAACTTCACTCATAAAAACAATGCCTTCTGGTCTATTAAACTTTGTTAATTCTTGTTTGGTTGATGTGATTATATGTGAAGATTAATACTAAGACCTCGCTTTGAATCACATTTTTTCACACAAATTAACAATATCGTGATATATACCTCTTTATGGGCAGAGATAATCCGAGCAGTTAACACAAGCGAAGGCTGTTCTTACAACGTTGAGAACATAATTCACAGATATTCACAACAAATGAAAAGATTGGTAGGATACTGAAAAACAAGAATATAGAAGTGAAACTATGATCCCAGCAGAACGTCAAAGAACCATATTATCCCTGTTATCACATCAAGAAGTGTTAAGCATTTCAGATTTAACCGACCACCTTGGCGTATCACATATGACCATTCGTCGTGATATCGTGAAGCTTGAATCCTCAGGTAAAGTCGTTTCTGTTTCTGGTGGAGTGCAACTCGCTCAAGCTCTACATTCCGAACTTTCCCATGATGCGAAGGTCGAGCAACAAGCGGATGAAAAAATTCAAATTGGTAAGCTGGCGGCTACGTTAATTGGTCAAGACGCTACGATTTACTTGGATGCGGGAACAACCTCTCTAGAAATCGCCCATCAAATAGCAAATCGTAATGATCTTTTAGTGATCACCAATGACTTCTCTATTGCTGCTTTCCTTATGACGCACAGTGAATGTGAGCTTTACCACACAGGGGGAAAAATTGACCGCGAGAACCAATCCACCATTGGAGGAAAAGTCGCAGAGTTCTTGAATGGGCTAAATATTGATATCGCCTTTATTTCGACTTCATCTTGGAGCTTGAAAGGCTTATCAACACCTAATGAAAATAAAGTTCTCGTTAAAAAAGCAATCATCAAGGCGGCACAAACCAATTATCTGATCTCAGACTCAACTAAATACGGTCAGATAGCGAGCTTTCATGCATTAGACATCGAGCAATTGGACGGAATTATTACCGATCGAAACCTATCCGAAGTGGTCACTCAAGAGTTAACGGATAAAGGATTACGTGTGTATAAAGAGTAACACTACCTAAACATCTGAGTTCGCGTAACTTTTATACTCGTTAATTTATAGGTGCTTCCAATATACATAGACCGTGCTGTGTACTTTCTGGCAGAAAACACATCCTTTTGTTTTCTAAATTACCAAATTACTGATTACATCTGGATATGGAAGCTCACTTCGCTTTATCGCTGCTCGTCACTTGTCATCAAAAATCAAATTCACCGCAATTGCCATCAAAACCAAGCCTGAGATTGGCAGTAAGACACCCAATGGTGAGCGCTCTATGTAAGGCAAGTTTTCAGCAATCAATAAGCCCCACTCAGGTTCTGGCGGCTTAACGCCAAGTCCGATAAAACTCAGAGAAGTCAGGCTGAGCGTAATGTAAGGCAAACGCAGAAACGCATGACGAATCAATGGCGGCAGCACATAAGGCAACAAGTAGTAACGGAGTACTCGCCACTGACTGGTTCCCCAAATGGGCGCAAGATGCGTGTAAGGCTGCGCTTTGGCTTCCATCAACAAACTTGCACAGTGCGCCGCTAATGGTGCCCATGACACCATAACAATCGCAATCAAGGCACTGTTTGGGTTCATCCCCGTTAGACCAGCAATCAGCAGACCCGCCACAATGTATGGCACACCTTTGGTGATCTCAATTAAGCCTTGGCTATAACGAGTCACGAAGCCGAGCAACAAACCAATCACCAAACTTAGGAACGTTGCGATGATGCCCATTTTGATTGTCGACATCATACCGCCGCCAACACGAGCAAGCAGATCTCGCCCGACCGCATCGGCACCAAACGGTGCTGCTAAGCTTGGCGATTCAAGGCGGGTAAATTGGATGGTGTAAGGATCGCGCATTAAGGCCCATCCCGCACAACCAATCAGCAAGGCAAAGATTGTCGCACTGACAATACGTTTGGTGGTGCTTTGGGTAAAACGGAACGTACTGTGACTGCTGATCAACTTGCCACTCGTGACACTGTGCCCGAGTAACCAGCGTTGCAATAAGATGCTCGCACTGCTGATCAACATCGAGAACACCAGCAACACTAACAAACCACCTTGCAGCATCGGCAGATCTTGTGACTTCGCCGCGCCTAAGATCAATCGTCCGATACCCGGAATGGAAAACACTTGCTCCACAGCAACCGCACCGCCGGTTAAACCAATCACCGTCATTGCGATTTGAGGAATCAAGTTACTAACAGCACGCCACAAGGCAAAGCGTAATATTTGAAACTGACTGACGTTCGCCGATAGCCAAGTGATCACCCAAGGTTCATCTAATACACGCTTGAGGCTGTCATTGAGCAAGCGACCGAACAAGCCAGCAGCAGGCAATGCCATTGCCAAACTTGGTAGCCAGAGGTTTTGCACGCCTTGCCAACCATAAGGCGGGAACCAGCCCAACCAAATGGAAAACACCATGATTAGCAATGAAGCAATCACGTACTCAGGCAATGAAACCAACACCGAACTGAGCGTGTCATGATGTTTGTCTAAACGATTCTGTTGCCAACGACGCACAGTGTAAAGCACGCTCGCCATGCACATTACAAATGCCATACCTAACGCTGTAACCATCAGTAATAGCGACGTTTTTGCGGTTTGTTGAACGCTCTCCATTACGGATGCGCCACTCACCCAAGAGACACCTAAGTCACCTTGCATGGCAAGCGTCAACCAATCCCACAGTCGCTCAGCAGCGCTGCGGTCAAGTTGAAGATCTTCTCGAATTGCTTGCAGAGCTTCTGCCGTCAGCAATTGTTGAGCCCCCGCACGGGCACGGAGGATTGATTGGCTTGGATCGATACCGGCAATATCCGGCATCAAACCCACCAGCACAACCACTACCCCGAGAGACAGGAAGCGCGACAAAAAACGCGTAAACCATTCAGGCATACAAGCGCTCCAACGAGAGCGCATGTTGGCAACAGACGACATCGAGTTAGTTCACCTCAGTAAACTGGTCGATCAGGCGACGCTCACGTGGGTCACGTTGTGCGTTCTTCACGCGGTCACTCTCACCTTGGATTACGCGCTCGTGAAGCAGTGGAATCACAGCGTATTGCTCAAGGATTTTGCTTTCTGCTTCGATGATCGCTTGTTGGCGTTTCTCACCCAATGGCTGACGATCAGCGTGTTTCAATGCAGCATCCACTTCTTCAGAGCAGAACTGACCTAGGTTGTAAGAACCTTTACAGCTAAAGTCACTTTGCATGTACGCCACTGGGTCACCAGAATCCAGCACTGTTGCACGTGACAACAAGAACGCATCGAACTTACCTGCTAGTGCATCGTTTTCGATTTGTGCGTATTCACGAACGTCTAGTTCAACCACAAAACCAGCCGCTTCAAGTTGTTGCTTTAGGAGCACCGCCACTTCTGGCAACTCTGCACGGTCGGTAAACGTACCAATGGTGATCTTCTCACCATTCGCGTGGCGCATTTCCATAGTTTCCATACGAGGGTTCGCATCACGAATTGGTTGAGCCCATGCCAATGCAGGACCTAACAAACCTTTCGCTGAGTCGGCGTGGTTCTCGTAAACCGTTTTGATGATTTGCTCACGGTTAACCGCTTGAGCCGCTGCTTTACGCAAACCGAACTGGCTAAACACATCTGATTTGTTGTTTAGGTAAAGCGTGTTGGTACGCGGCATTGCCACTTCGTGCAGCTGTGAAGATTCCATCATCGCGATTTGCGATACAGGAACCGCTTCAACGACATCCGCCTCACCGGTACGCAGCGCTGCAGCACGAGCAAAACCGTTTGGTACGTATTCCGCAAAAATGCTATCTACTTTCGCTTTTTCACCCCAGTAACCATCAAAACGCTTTAATTTAGCGCTGGTTGTCCCGTTGATTTCTGTCAGAACGAATGGACCCGTACCCGCATTGATTGGCACAACACGACCGTTTTTTTGATATGCAGCACCAGAAAGGATCGCTAGCTGTGGGCTAGATAGACGGCTTGGCAACAATGGATCGTTAAAGGTCGTTTTGATTTCAACAGTGAAGTCGTCCAATGCGCGAACTTGCCATTCGATACCATCCAAAATGCGTGGCTTTGGTGCGGCATCTAATGCTTTTTGTAGAGAGTTCACGACCGCGTTGGCATCAAGGTCAGAACCATCGTGGAATTTCACGCCCTTACGTACCGTAAATTGCCACGTCATCGGGTCAACTTGTTCCCACTCTGTTGCCAGCATAGGCTCTGCTACCGACTGATCGCTAAGGTTCACTAGCGTTTCTGCTGTGCTCCAACGTGACAGTTTGAACGCGTCATCTGAAAGTGGCGACAAACCTGTGCGTGGTGGTTGCATCATGGCAACGCGAATTTCCGTTGCTTGCGGTGCAGCTGCTTTTTCCGCTTCTGGCTTGCTTTCGCCAGAGTCAAAACAACCCGTCAGCAGTGCGCTTAAAGCCAGCGACAAAGCTAACTTGGGAGTACTAAGGTGCATAAGAAACCTCTCCAATGGTTTTTGTGAATTCATTACTTTTGTGTTGAGCGCTCATCAAGGCTCTCGTGATCAAGTGCGATGGGTTAGTTGTCACGTTTTGTGCTGTGCCGTGCTCGACAACGCGTCCTTTGTCTAACACCAGGATTTCATCGCATAGGGTTTGTGCCGCATCGAGGTCGTGTGTCACCAAAATCAGGCGCATCTGACGACTCTTTTGAATGCCTGCCAACAAGTCGAGAATCTGTTTACGACTGACGGGATCTAGGCTGCTGGTTGGCTCATCGGCAACCAACACGCAAGGCTCAACAATTAAAGCTCTGGCGATAGCCACACGTTGCGCTTGCCCAACTGATAATTGCTGCGGGTTACGATCTAACAATGCGAGATCCAAACCGACATCCGCCAAGACCTTTTCCACCTTCTCGTTAAGTTCTTGCGTTAAACCAATGTTGCTCAAAGGCTCCAGTAAGATCTGGCGAACGGTGTAGTACGGATTCAAGCTAGACTGCGGCTCTTGCGGGATCAGCTGAATGTGCTGACATAACTCTTGGCGCCGCTTAGCCGAGCTACGCGATAGCGGATAACCACACACATACACTTCACCAGATGTGGGTTTACGAAGACCGAACAAAAGCTCAATCAAGGTCGATTTACCCGCACCAGAAGGACCAACAATCGCAATGTTCTGTGTATCAATGGCAAGATCCAATTGTTCGAGCGCTTTAAACGGCTTGCCCCCTAACCAACTTGGTTTGGAGTAATAGTGAACACTGGCTTGCTCAAAGCGAACTTCCGCCGATTTAGGCTGCGTGTGCCCGATCAAGTTGTGCTTAGTCAAAATAGGCTCCAGAGATGAGGTTAAGGCAGCAGTTGCGCAAGTTGTTGGCAGAAAGGATGCGAACTTTGCTGAATGGCTTGCCATGGTGCGCCATAAGCCACCATGGTGTTGTCCGCAATCACCAAGACTTTGTCACACGCCAAAGCCGCAGATAGGTCGTGCGTGATCAACAAACCACTGATGTTGCGTTGCTGAACACTGCTGCGGAACAACTCAAGGATCTCCGCTTCGGTGATTGGATCGAGCGCACTGGTGGGCTCATCAGCAATGATCAAGTTGGCACTACCAAGCAACGCAATGGCAATACAAATACGCTGACGTTGACCACCAGATAGCTGGCTTGGATGCTGCGCTAATGCTGCTTTTGGATCCGTAAATCCGAGTTGAGACAGCAAGGTCGTCACCGTTTCTCGGTTTGCTGAAGACAAACGTGTTTTGTTGCCCGTCAATGCCAAACACAGTTGTTGCTCGACAGAGGCCAATGGATTCAGTGCTTTAAGTGCATCTTGGAAAATGACCGCAGGACGCTGAGATTGACTCCGTTGCAGCATGGCAGTTTGTGCGACCTCACTGCTGTTAAGCTGGATACTTCCGTCTACCCAAATATCAGACGGCAAAAAACCTGCGACGGCTTTCGACAACATGGATTTACCAATGCCGGAAGGTCCCATAATGGCAAGAACTTCACCTTGAAACAGCTCAAAAGAAATGTCTTTGAAGAGTGTGCGTTCTGAGTCTGTAAGGCTGAGATTATTAACGGAGAGTATTGGTCGAGAAATCACGGCATCAAACTAAATGTAATAATATAACATCACAAATAATATCATGCGGGTTAAAGCAAGGAAACCAGTCGGAAAGGTTATTTCATCACCTTTTTCAGATTTATCAACAAGGGCAGATAGCTCCCCCCCCCTTGTGATAAGAACATCTAAGTTAGGTCATTTGTGACAGTGTGTATTAAAGACACTTTTGTTTAACTTGACCGAGGTATGGAAACAAGAAGACAAAGCGCCCAACGTAGAACAACGTGAATGCCAGCCATAAACCGTGGTTGCCCCAATATTGCACCGCAATAAATTGAGTCACTAAGAACAACACCATGGTTAGAAAGGTAGAGTTACGCACTGGTCGCGTCGTCCCTGTACCGGTAAAGATGCCGTAAAACGTAAGACCAAAACCAGCAACCAACGGGAATGCCAATAACCAAGGGCTCATGTCCAAATACAGCTCAACAAGATTTGGCAAAGTGGTAAATAACGACACCACTTGGTGTTTGAACTGCACTAGCAGCAAGGTCAAGACAACAACGAACGCTGCGGTCCATTGCGTGTTTAGCTTAATCACGTTATCAAGCAATGTCTTATTCTTCTGCCCTACTGCTTTACCTGCAAAGACGCTCGACGCATTCGCCACACCGTCGAACATGTAGCTGACGATAAAGGTCACTTGCATCAAGATTGCGTTCGCAGCAAGCACATCAGAACCAAGCTGAGAGCCTACACGCGCCATCATGTTGAAGAACACCAATAGACACACAGTACGAAGCAGCAGCTCCATATTGGAAGACGCGATGACTTTGAGATCTTTACGCGTCATTTTTGCGGTCTGAATGTAATCAAACAGCGGGAAGCGACAGGTTTTCAACACCAGCACCGCACCAATAACAAACGTCGAAATTTGCGCGATAAGTGTCGCTACCGCAACGCCAGCAATGCCCATATCGAAGTACAACACAAAGACGATATCCAGCACGATGTTCAGCACGTTACCAAACACTTGCGTGAACAAGGTTTCTTTGGCTTTCGCCTGCCCCATCAACCAACCAATCACGGTGTAGTTCAGCAGTACAAATGGCGCACCAAAGATCATGATATCGAAGTAAATCTTAGCGTTTTCTGCCACAACTGCATCAGGGGAGATAATCAGCTCTGCCCCCATCCAAATCACGGACTGCAACGCAATGAAAATCAAGCCAAGGCAGAGCGAAAGCACGAAAGGACGGAATAAGCTGCTCGCTTGATCTTCCGGGCTATTTTTACCTAATGCGATTGCACTTTGCCCGGTAGTACTGACGCGGAAGAAGCCAAACAGCCAATACAAGGTATTCATGATGACGGTGCCTATCGCTACACCACCAATCATCTCAGCCACACCGAGTTTACCGATCACCGCGGTGTCCACCGCCCCCAATAATGGTTGGGTAACAGTAGAAACGATGAAAGGAAATGCGATTTTAAAATAGTCTTTATGAGTCAGGGACATCTTAAATTATGAACAGGATTAATTTTTATAAGGTCGCTATCATATGCGAATGGCGCCCGAACATGAACCAAAGTTCGCCAGCAAGGAATAGCATTGATAATTGATACAACCGGCAAACGTATCCTCATATCAAAGCTTGAAATAGAATAACAACTTATGAGAAAAGCCAAGTTAACTGCATATAAATGAGTTTCTAGTTTGGAAAGATTAGCGTTTGGTGGAGCATGGCAGATCAGAATGTATCTGCCATGTCATAACGGTAGTGATTGGTGAAAAGAGACCGTACAGATGATATTTAATGCTTGTGGGTTTCATCTGACAATGTTTAGGTCGATACCAAGCCTTATGTTCTGTAAAGCACCTTAGTACCTTGTTCATTTCAATGCACTATCTCAGCGCTTCATGCGAAAATAATGTTTAAGATGCTCGAAAGTCACCTTACTATGTCTATGCGGACTTTTAGCTATCAAATGGAAGTATTGATTTCCGCTTATTCAAATTCATTGAATTTTCTAACATTGCTCTTGAAAGAGCGGTCATTAGCCCATACATTTTATGTAGCTAAAAATTGAGGCTTAAGATGGCGTTGGACAAAAAAGATCAGAGAGTTATAGAAACGTACTTCAATATGGGGACTGGTTATGTATTGAATTACAGTAACCGTACCTTTTCAGAGTTTTTCGAACAATTTAGCATCGATATCTATGATGACCGTTATGCCGAATTTGGAGATTCAAAAGCCAAACGTCTCCGTTCATTCTTCAATCAGCATGATAACTCTTTCATCAGCAAAATACTGTTAGAAATGATCGCAGAGCATGACATAGAAAGAGAAACTAACCCTTTTTCATACACTGACCACAATGATGACTTGCGACAACGTTGTATCAATATAGCTAATCAACTTAGCCAATCATCGAATCAAGCTCAGCCACCACTAGAAAAGCGTTTTGTGAACCCGTTTAAAACAAATAGTCAACCGGACTTTTTCCCTCGTCAGCGTACAAACGGTTGGGAAAATAACTCTCAATCAACAACACCATATCAAGAACCTGAAAGCTCACAGCCTACAACTGTAGAACAATTCGTAGAGAACACAACTCCTTCATATTATGAGCCTGTAGCAACCAACATTGTTAAAGAACGAGTCTTTATTGTACATGGTCATGACGAACACTTACTTGTTGAAACTGAGAACCTCTGCCGTAAGTTGAATTTAGAACCAATAATACTTAAGGATCAATACAGTGGTGGCAAAACAATAATTGAAAAACTTGAAGCTCACAGTGACGTGAAGTATGCAATCATTTTATACACCGCTTGTGATGAAGGCAGGAACATCGGTTCAAGTGAACTTAAAAAAAGAGCAAGGCAAAACGTCGTATTTGAGCACGGTTACTTCATAGGCAAGCTTGGTCGAGACAAAGTAGCTGCTGTAGTTAAAGGTACAATTGAGATACAAGGTGATATTAGCGGTGTTGTCTACATTCTGCATCAAAATGGCTGGCAATATCAATTAGCTAAAGAGATGAAGCACTCTGGCATTACAGTCGATTTGAATCATGTATAGTCTTTGTTGAAGCTATTAAATTTGACCGTAATTAAGGAGTTGATTGCATCAACTCCTTTTTATTAACCATAAATATCTTCAAAACGGGAGATATTTACATGAAACCAACATCAACCACCCTAACATTCGACGAATTCCTTGCTGAATCTCGTGCTATCGACTTGGCTCGTAAATGGTTGAGAAAGAACACAGCTAAAACAGGCAAAGTACTCAACAAAAGACTCAAACTACTACTTGAGCGTGCTTTATCAAGCTTGTTTGAGCCAAGTGAAGCAACAAAGTTAAGTCGCCAGATCAACTCATACACAACGACTCTTGTTGCTTCATTTGAAGAACTGCAACAACTCGCCAAAGAAGTTGTTAACGACACCAACGATCAAGCCAATCAATCTAAGCAGCTTAAAACCCTTGCGATAGAAACAAGACAACTGACCAGCCAGTTTTTAACGACTCTAGAAGACTACCGACGTTCAAGCACTAAAGGCGGTAAGTTGGCTCGTGGTGGCAAAATCGACAAGAAGCTATACGCTGAAGCCATTCGCAAGCTTGAAGCACTAGAAAAACTCTGTGACCAGACATCAAAGGCAGCTGCATTTCTAGCAATAGAAAACGTAGAAGCCGCTAGTAAACAACTACATTTCATCATCAACGCTAAACTTTAATCCCTCTAGCCCTCGCACCACGTCGAGGGCTTTTCATGCTCAAAAACCTCTGCTCAATAACCCTTATAAATACAAGCATGAAATGAGAAATGCATCTTCTCATTGCACCGAATGATTCCACCCAGTGAGCCGCGCTGGTTGGTGCGAAATGCGGCAATTCTAATTTACAAAAGAGGCAATAACATGAAAAAAGCAGGTGGCAGACCAGAACGGTTTGATGAGATAGCCAGTGCCGAACTGGCAATATTGTCTTGTCTTGGTATCAAATCGATTAGTTCATTAGCTCGTGAAAACAATTGCTCACGGAACACTGTAACCAAGTACGTTAATCGATTTAAAGCACGTTTAAAAGGACTCGGTTATGCAGCAAATTAATCTCAATCACGTTCAGCGTGATACTTCAAATCGTTGGCTTGCTAGTGCTGTTCTTGATGCTGTTCAATATCAAGCACCGGAAGCGTTTCAAGCTTCTTGTCGTGTTGCTGGTGGACTTAATCAATGGTTAGACGAAGAAGAGCTTGAAATACTCTTATCTGCTCATTCAAATGAACTAGAGCAAGTTCAAAGGCAAGCCGAATATGAAGAACGCAAACGAACTAAAGAACAGTCACAAGTACTCTACGCCTACGACAAAGCAAACGACGATCTTAAGTTCGCTGTTGGTAGAACGACGTTAGACCGCGAGCAAATGACGTTTACTGATTCTCAGTTTAAGAACTGGGTTCAACGTCAACTAGAACGTAAAGACATTACGGTGTCACAACGAGAAGATTTGTTAGCTGCCAACTACTGGCTAGCGAAGGCACAAACAATAATCATAAAAAACGGGATTTAAACATGTATTTTCAAGAATTAAAAAAGGCAGCTTCAGCGTTGGACAGTGGCTTTCTGTATAGCGTTGTTAGTCGATTAGCAACACTTGAACAACAGTCACCAAACGCTGTAAAGGTATATCAACACGAATTTGAAATCGTATTAAAAGACAAATCAATTGAATACCTATCAACAGTCGAAAAACGAATAGGCAGTAAAAGGAATATGGAAGACTTAGCCGATGATATTAAGTACTTGCTTCATGGCAAGCACCTCGACCAGTTCATGCGCGAGTGTCAGCACTACTCTAGCATGCCTAAACCAGTAGCTAAAACAGATAGTCACGCTTTCCGAGACTGGCTTCGAATCAATAGAAAATAATTAAAGGATATTGGACATGCGACTAACTAAAGAACAAAAACGAATCGCTGAACTTGAAGCCGCCTTGTACTCTGCCGAGTTAAAATTGGAACGCTTAGAAGAAGCTGAAGAACAGAAGGTTACTAAATCAAGCATTACGGTTAAGCCTGTCGAGTTAACTAGCTTTAAACAACATAGCCGCGCTATTGATGACTCAGTTGCCGCATCACAGTACTTGAGTACTGGTCAAGTTGATGCACTTGGCGAACTACGTTGGCAAGTCATTCATTGCCGTACGCCACAACAAGTACTTGATCACGAAAAGCAGTTAATGAGAACTAAAGCAGCTAGTTGTTCAGCAACAGCTATCGGTCAATTAGCTCGTGACGTTTCGATTAAGTCCGTACTAGGTTCAAAAGTAACTACTCAACTTGCTGTTTTTAATGCTTTATTTGAACTAGATAGAGTTCAAGAAGAAATGGACGTGTCTGACTTTACCGATGATTTGTTAAAACATGATGCCACTTCAATTCTTAACAATTCAGCTGGCAAGTTGTCTGATTTAGTGGCTTTGAGGAAGGCGCGAATGAATGGTTCATTTGAGCAGATAGAACAAGCTATTGAAAAGATATTGAGTGAAGATAATGAATAAAGAAGTACTTGAAGCCGAGAAAGAGGAACTGCTAGGTTTGATTAGAATTCACCAAGCCATTATTGAAGAACTAGACAACTACGACAATCTAGTGTTGAAGTCAGCACTGACTAGACGAGAGAAGAAAGTTATTGAACTGGAAAAAGAACTACAAGCCATTGAAATGGCATTAGTAATAATGAAAGAAGCGAGCTAATGCTCGCTTCTTAGTATGTGTATTGATAGATTCAAAAAGTAATAGCGACTATTAAGAGTCTTTGTTATCAAACAATGTCGCAAAATGAGAGAACAATGTAAACATCACATTAAATACTTCAATTATAATAGCGACTGATACAGCAATAACTGCTAACTCTACTGCTGTATAAAACATATCTCTACTTGGCACTAATTCGTGAACTGGGTAACTAAGTAAGGGAATTCCTGTCACTCTCAAATATGGGAGCAGTAACGAAGCAACCAAGCAGAGAAGAAGACATATGATATCTTTCCTCAAGCTTGATAAAAACCCTTTGAACCTCCCAAGTTCCACTTTAGAGTTAGGTGCAGATGCGGAGGTAAGCAACACACTAAAGATAATAGAGATACCAGCAGTTAAACCACCTAGAATCGCTCCAAGAATACCTGGTGTAGCTGATTCGATTAATACATATGCTTCCTTACTATCACTAGAAAAGACTAGGCTGACAGCCAATATAGTAGCTAATGTAAATACGATTCTACTCATCTTGCTGTTCTTCAGTTATATCTTCATATTGGAATTGGGGTCTATACAAATCAAGAATATCTTTCACATCATGAGCCTCATACCCACTTAGAGTCAACTCTGTAACGCCTTTGCCTTCCATGACAACTACCTTTGCAGTCTTCTCACTTTTTACACTAGTAATCTGTTTCTTATGACCAAAAAGACGACCTTTCATTAGCCAATGTCCACCACCTTTTCGACACCAGTTGACCATGTTGTTAAGCCAACCTTCACTTTTAAGATTTAGTTGCTTATCTTTATTTTCAAAAATAGTGGTGACTTTGTTTGCATTTGTATTTGCTGCCGTATCTTTCAAAGCCTTTTTCATTTCTTTTTCAGTCTCGCCGAAAAGGTTAGGTGGCGTAAGCTCGAAAGAAACTGATTCAACAAACTCAAAACGATCATACTCTTCCCAAAAACTATGATCCTTTTCATTCAAGACTGGCTCTATCTCTGCCCGAAGACCGATTTCAACTAACTCTAAGTTATTTGCTAGCTTCTTAAATACTTTACAAGCAGCGGTTGGCGTAGACAAAACGCTCGTTTTTTTCTCTACCAGTATTACTTGTTGTTGTCGATCCCAAAACCAAACCAAAGGTGGAAAGTCATCAACACTATACTCATTAAACTCTTTGTCATGACCATGAAGTGCTTTAGCTCTTGAAACGATGCCAGCCATTACCCCTTCTTCACGCCCTTCAACTTGAACTTTTATCGAACAGATCGTATCACCGTGCTCATCTTGGGGTGGATTTTCAACCGAATAACGAAGAGCATCTTCAAATGAAAAGATATCTTTAGACATGTTTTCGTCAATAAACAACTGAGGATCGGCTGCGACCAGTGAAACTCGTAATGCGTAAAAGTTCATATAATTGTTAACACGTTGATGAAATAAAGTGTGATTGTAACCGCTAATCTATTGAATTTATACGTTTATGCACTCATTTACACAATGCGAACAACTGTTTTTATATACAGTGTAATTCATTTATTTTCAAAATCAACATTACCATTTGATCATGACCGTTACACGCTCTGGCGTTGACATACTCTGAAACTAAACCCTTCCTTGATAAAATACGACCGTAACCAATCAACTAGCTGATACTTAGCGTTTACGATGTGGTCAAGCGTCAGCACTACTGAAATCTGACCTTGCTCCGCTTTCTTTCGGACTTCAGCTACAGCGAGGTCTACGACACGTTGACGAGCTTCTCTTACTTCAGTCTTGAAACGTATGGCTGGTTCATGCGTCACGGATCTGATTGGCTCAAGAAGCATGTCTACCACCCCCTGAATTCTTTTCTAAACTCACTAGGCGTTGCATCTGCGAGCTCCAATAACTCTTCTTGGCTCCATTCGGAGATAGCCGTTAACAGTCGTTCAAAGTACTGACAATCGTTATCAGTTAAACCATTCTTTCTCTTTTGATCGGTTTCGTAGATTTGTTCCCAGATACGTTCAACAAAATAAGAACGGTCGAATTGTTGACTAGAAAAGTGTTCTTCTGGATTGATGTTTTGACTTGATAATAAGCTTGGACAAAGCATTTTTATTTACCTCTTGTTCGTTTGTTGTATTTAGCTGTCCTTAAAATTCAAGCCAAAAAAAAGCAGCCGCAAGGCTGCTTAACAAAACGAGAGGTTTTACGATTGAAGTGAATTAACAAATTCAATCGTATTTATATAAGCAGTCTGGTAGACAGCTTAAAAACATCTAAAAGGTTTACAATCAAGCATTCTGAAAACATTCAACTGTATTTATAAAACGCAAATGTATGCCAAAAGCATTTTACCGTCTAGAACCGATTCTAAGCAGTTTTTAAATGCTCATTCAAAAGTGTACTACTAGCCAGTTGAAACCACCTTAGAATCGCGTTGAAGAGCATCTAGCTTACGCTATACAAGTCAAAGACATTGTGAGCGAAGCGAACGTGCCGAAGGCACCAATTAAAGACTTGAAAGAACCAAATTGGAAGAACCGAAAAATTCCGCATCATCTTAGTAGTATTAGTAGTTTTAGTGAAGTTAGAGATATTAGTAATATTAGAAATGAGTCAGTTCTAGTTGAAAAGCACTAGCTCACGCTATACAAGTCAAATACCGTCTAGAACCGATTCTAAGCGAATTTAAAGACTTATTTAACAAAGCACACTACTAGCCAGTTGAAACCGTCTTAGAATCGCATTGAAGATGCATCTAGCTTACGCTATACAAGTCAAAGATAACTAACAAGCAATCAAAAACTAAACTGTCCGGTAGCACGTAGTGCTATCGAAAGACGGTGACTGCGTAGCAGTCTCTTAGTCTACCAGTCGAAACCACTTCAACACTCCTCCAAGTACCACCTACTTGTAATAAGCGAAGCGATAACAAGGTGAGCCGAAGGCGAACGGGCGAAGCCCCAATTGAAGACCTATTGAAGCCGCGTTCCAAAAACGACCAATTAGACGCTTCGCGTCGGTCGCTTCGCTCCCCGTTTTCTTCTTGTTGTCCTCCCTGGACTCTCGTTCTCTTTCTCGTTGCTTGTGTTTATGTTCCCCTTGAATGTCAAATCATAACTTATTGTTTTTAATTGAGTATTCCTTTTAAAACGTACGCGAAAGTGTACTTGAAGTGTACGTCAGAACGTACGTGAGATTTAGTCAAAGTGTACGTCAAAACGTACGTGAGATTTAGTCAAAGTGTACGTCAAAACGTACGCGAGATTTAGTCAAAGTGTACGTCAAAACGTACGCGAAGTTATAACCCACTCCTCTTCCTCACCTTGTCTATTTGAAAATAATTTCAACTTTTTTACTAAAACCACATCGTTCATCGATTTCATCGATATAAATAGAATTGTAAGAACATGAAAAAGAGAGAAATTGAAAAGATGAGAATCAGAAAGCCACGTAGAACCTCAGAACAAAAGCAAGTCATTTACGACTTGTACTTGAACAGCGAATTGACCATCGATGAGATAAGCAAGCAATACAAAATATCAACATCGACTATCTACAAAATCGTGAGAGAAATTGAAAATGAGAGATAAGGCATACTTAAAAGTCAGCATTCCAATTGCTATAGCTGAAGCACTACAAGAACTACCTGAATACAACAACAAATCAATTACCCGAATCATTGCAGACTTAACTGACACCAAACTATCTAACACAAATTCCAAAGAGAATAGAGAGAAGAAAAATGAATCAATCATTAACTAAAAAAGCAACACTATTCACCAATAACAACTTGATTCAAGTTCGTTTGCAAGAACAAACAGGTCAACGCGCATACAAAGACTTGGTCAAACGTGTAACTTTGAACAAAACCGATAAGTTGAATGTCCGTACATTGATTGAGTACGACCGCAAAGATAAACAGCTTGATTCAAAGCATGATCAACTGTCTAAGAAGATTTCCCGTAAACTACACAGCACTTCCGATTTATATACGGCAGCTACTGGCAATTACTTTATTGCTCTTGACGCGACTACCGCCCAAGTACTATTTGCCGATATCAATACTCATGAAATTGAAATAGCTTGTGTTACATGTGTTGATAAAAACAAAATAGGTGAAGTTCATAACGGTGACGCAAAAAACGTACACGGCAAACTAAAAGAGACTTCAACTCTTTTAATCAATGATGAACTCAGTTTCGACGCAATTGTCCAGAATGCTTGCGATACATTTAGTCGTTCAAAAGACGAAATACTATCGATTATTAAAAATAACAACGAGGGACAAGAAGTGCTTGAGTCGAAACCAAAACGTATTCCTGTTGAGGCTAGTCTAACTTTGAACTGGCAAGTAGAAGAAATTGAACTTCTCGTCGAAGAGAATGAGATTGAAGCTTTATTCGAGAATGATCCAGAAGTAGACCAACAACGAATCGACAAAATGATCAGTTCATTAGCGATTAACTACAACCGAGACTTACTAAAAACGATTAAGCCATTAGTTAAACCTGAGCATGTTGAATACATTGAAGACCTAGTTAAGCTACTTGATAAAGGCATGAGACTGCTGCCAGATAGGTTCACGATTGAGAAAATTACTCAGTTTTATCCCTTGATGTTCTGCAATGAAAACTTTCAACAAACCGAAGACATTATCACCGAAGAAGAATACCGCTTAGCCAGTGCTGCCTTAGCTGAGAAAAACTGGTCTGAAGAGGAAGCGCAATTTGAAATGCTTGAAGAACAGATAGAGCCTTGAAAATATTAAAAATGGGACGGTTCTATGTAAAAGTTATTACCGGTCACATTAGCAAGAATACTTATACTAATTATACATTTTTCACTTGACTGAGGCTTACAAACGAGAAAAATTGACGTTAAAGCATAACAATCTGTGATTTAACATGAATATCTGTACTCGTTTTCAATGTGACACTTGCGATACCTTAATCGACTGCCGTATTGGAATGTCTAACCGTCAAGTCCAACCATTTCAGTTCGCGTGTCCAGAATGTCACGAGCAAATTACTTTCACTCTAGGCTGTGGTGATCTTGAAGGTGCTACTGAAATAAAAGACTTTGAAGGTCTATTTTCAGGTGAGAACCCTTTTATAGACCTACACTTAGACTTTCCAGTGTCATTCGGTAACTATGAGCAAGGGAATACTGCGTTTATGCGTGTTATCCATTCAATAGGACAAGATTCTTATCGCCATTTGTTTACTCGTTTAGATTTGCTTAATAGATTAAGTGGTCAACACCGAAACTTGCGTAGACTAATATCTCAATACAAACGTGACGACATAAAGGCATTTGAGAAAGTAGTTAAAAGCCTTGCTGATTTAGAGTTTGTAAAACTCAAGTCTCACAAAAAAGAAGATGTTATTGCTGCTCTGTATTCTGCTACTTCGATTATGTCTTCTCCTCTTACAGTGCATGAACACAATACTGAACTAAGTAAGGGGATGCCGAAATTGCTTTCTACATTGTATACTGAACACAACGAAAACTTAAACGCCTTCTTCGATAGTCTACTCAAAACAGGGTTTCTAAAGACAGTTCACCATGAATGTATAAGCCTTTACCCTAAATTAATTAAATTAGAACTACCTCTTCGCCCAGCTTTGTATTATGACTACTCTGAAGAAGAACTTGGTGACGTTCCTGCTAGAGTTTCAACAGAAAGCTTCGACAATTGTAATAATACATATAAAGACCTCGCCGAAGTGTATTCAAGACAACTAGTTTTAGTCGCAGGTTTAAACAATTTGATACATCGAGGTGACTTCAATTTGTTTTCAGACGAAATTCGAATAAATAAAAAAGATAAAGTGATAAAAGAATTTTCTTCTTTAGCCGAATATGCCAACGTTGACTTAGGAAGAAAACTCGCTGCTATAGATAACTCTTTCTTCAATTTTGATGAAAATGCTATAGACACGCGTTTAAGGAATGGCATAGCGCACTACAAGTATGAATACGACGAAGCGACTCAAATCATCACATACAGTTCGGCTAAAGAAGGTCTGACTAGAGATAAAACTATTGAAATGAGCTTTATGCTCTTCTTGAGAAAAATGCTTCTTCTATTTCGTGAAGTTCATAGCCTGAACCATATCATCAAAGCACTCCTTTATCATTGTGTTTTGGTTTTAAAGAAAGATGTGTAAATCTATACCGTGAATGTAAAACGAATAAAGCCCCGAACTCTCGGGGCTATCGTTACCACTGGACATTTGAGCTATCAGCGGCAGATTTAAGTTTGCGAGACTTTGAAAGCTCTAAACGAACTTCATTTAAATCAGGTTGTACTACGTCTTTTAGTTCATCTTCACTTGGTTCAATGTCACACCAGATCTTGCTATCGTCATGAGCTTTCCTAAATGACTCTTCAGCAAGTACTGAGTCATCAAAATACGTATACCATTCAACATAATTTGAAAGTATATCGTCAGCATTAACTTGACCATAAGTATGAACCCCTGCCCCGTAGTCTAAACCGACATCATCAGAATGTTTCTTGAAGTTATCAAAAGCGTGTACATCAAGGCTATTTTTTAGTTGATTGACATACTGCTTCTTCACTTTGTTTAGATTTTGAACCAGTAGACGAATTAGCTTTTCGTCATTAACGTAGTGTCCATTTCACATCATTGAACGAACTGAAGCCTTTAATGCATCAACATCTTGAATTACTTTATTATCAATACGTTCAATGTCGATTTTCTTCTCTGGTAGTTTTTCCCCGTCATTAATCATAGCCTGAGTAAAGTACTTTCGTGTAACTTTGACAGTCTTAACGGCTTCGTCATACTTACCACTAACTTTAATTTCTTCTTCAGGAACATCTGCATACCACAACGTGCAATGATCATTGATATTACCGTCGAATAGTAACGACTTCCACGGTTCTACTAGAAATGTTCTAGGGCTTGAGCTTTTACGTTCGTATTGAACACCGTCCTTGATATACAAGAATGAAATATGCTCTTGAGTTTTGCGTTTACTTTTTGTCTTCTCTGGCTCAACTTTTTCTTTCTCTTCAGCAATTTTAAACCCGAAGCGCTTCGCTAAATCTTGCGGTGTTATATTCAAATTATGGTACGTTTCTTCGAATTCATCTAACGCATCTTCTTTTATTGAAAGTTTAAGTTTCGCGATTTTTTCGTCTCGCTCTCGCTGTGCCTTTAGTGCGTTTTCGTTTTCTTGCAGTAAGTCTTTTAGTTGCTGGTCTTTATCTTTAGATTCGACTTCTTTATTTTCTTCTACTTCATTCAATTGCTCTGTCATTTTGTAGTCCTCTTAAACGGCTTCAGTCGCTAGATAATAAGTGTGAGTGTCATTTTTGAATTGAGATATACCTGCCGTGTGTATACTTACAGAGTAGTCACCTTTAGCTAGAATTGTTAATCTATCAAGATGAAAAACGGCTTCAACGACACGCTTTGAATCAAAATTATCAAGTGGAATTTTGAATGTGTGCTTCTTCGAACCTGACCTATCGTATGCAGAGATATAAATGGTTTCAGACTCTGATTCTGAGTAAAATCGAATATGCCCTAGACCAAGAGTTTTACAAGCTTTAATAACTTGTTCGATGGCATCATAATCAATAGAAAAGTTAATAAAATCTTCATCGTGAGATTGCGGATCTACATACGGGAAGTTCACCTTTTCAGGAGCTTCGGTGACGAAATCAGTGTCAGCGTATTGATAAACCAGTTCTATTCCTTCTTTGTTCGTAATCAGTACGTGTGTATCTTCGAAAGTAAGTTCTGCATCATGAACCAGCTTGATCGATTTCAAAAACTCTTCTACATGATACACACCGAATGTACGTGGAAACTCATCTTCGATATCAATATACGCGATAACCTTGTTAAGGTTATCTTGCGATCTAAGTTGTTTTCCTTCGTGCAAAATAAGCCCATCATTAATTTTACCCAAGCGTTTGATTGCGTCTAACGTTGATTGCTTTAACTTCATGTTACTACTCAACAAATAAAAGCATTGAACATACCAAATACAAACTTAACTTTTATCGATTAACTTCACATTTATTCGGCTTTATATACAAAAATAGCGGCACTATGCTGCTATTTCACTTTGTACAAGAGTGTCGTTAAACTGCTGCTTTTACTCTCTGTACCGTAGACACGCCGACACCTAGCTTCTGAGCAGTTTTGCGAATCGATAGCCCGCTTTCGAGGCAATCAATGATAGCTTGCCTATCTACTGTGGCAGTACGACCTTTGTACTTACCTGCCGCTTTTGCTTTAGCAATACCCTCAGCCTGACGTTCAAGAAGCATTTGACGCTCAAACTGATAGACAGATCCTAGTAGGTTCAGTAATAGCTCATTCATTGGGTTGCTTTTGTCAGCACTGAACAACATATTCTCTTTAATGAACTGAACCGCTACTGATTTATTGTTAAAGAACTCAATCAAACCTAGTAGGTCTTTCATATCACGAGCAAGACGTGAGATATCATGAACAACAACCGTGTCACCCTCACGTACATACTCTTTTAAACGCTTGAGTTCTTCCCTATCAGTTGTTGAACCACTACATTTATCGACGAACACTTTATCAAGTTCAACACCGTCCAATTGTCGAACTATATTTTGTTGTACCGTAGACACACGAATGTAACCGACCTTGCTCATATTTCACTCACCGTATTCATTGAACTCTAGATACGACTACAATAGGCTGTATTCATGGCCGATAGCAACCGTAATGAATACAGTTACCGTATTCATCTAAGTGTGTTCTTAGACAGTAGTCAAATGAATACAAAAAGCCCCCGTATCTCTACGAGGGCTTAGTTTAATCGGCAAGAAGTCTTTCAAGTGATTCAATTCGCTCACCATTGTGTTTAGTCGTTGCCTTTACAAGATCAATATCATCAAGAATGATATCTGTTCTTTCCAACACCACTTCTTGCTGTGTCGCCAGAGTATCAAGTGTTGAATGCAGTTCACCATAGTTATTTGAAAACGAAATATTTGAAATCGCTAAAGGCATAACAATGACTAACAACCCAGCTAGTAATCTATTCATCTATACCACCCAATTGTTCAAGTAGTTCTCTACGTTTCCGTTCTCGCTCTGATTGCTCAAGTAACGCTTCTTCTTGCGACACCAAACGAATTTGCTCGTGTTGTTTCATCTTCTCTCGAATGGCGTTGATTCGTTTCTCAGCTTCTTCTTGGTATTCTTGGTCTTTAAGCTGTTCTCGACGATACTCATCTAAAGAACCGACCATTCTCAACAAATCAAGAGAATTGCCAGTCCATCCCTGTTCATCTTCTTCTTTGCTACTGTTAGTTCGAACTAAATTTAAGAAACTCATAGCGCCTCCAAATCAGCTTCAAGTGAAGCAAGAAGAGCTTCTTTTTCCGACCGCGACAAGTCATTGATGATTGATAATTCCAACTTGGACGCACGGTTAGTAACTCGTTTTATTTCAGCTTCACAGATCGCTGTGATTGCTCTTTCAGCTAGTACTACACCAAACGCACCAGACAACACCATTTTAAGAATTTGACTTGTGTCGATGTCACCAGCACCAGTCAAAGGCATTGACATATCTTTTAACTTCTTCTCTCGATTTTCGATGTCTCGCAATTCTGCTTTGCGTTCTAGCTTTTGTAGTTCCGCGGCTTTCTTGCGCCTCGCAGCACCACTGCGTCGCCCTGCTTCTTTGGCTTTCTCATTATCAGTGAAATGAAGATTTTCTTTTTTCATACTTGTTCAACCTGTTCATTAATACAGATATATTTATTCAACAGATTGAAACCAATAAAAAACCGCCCATTTTAGGCGGCTTTTATTGAATACGACGTTAATTAAGTAAAATTTAATAAAGACGAGTCTTGTTTTTTACTTGTTTAACAAAGCAGATTGCTTCACTTTGTAATTAAACCATTCATCTTCATAGCCAAACTGAAACACTTGATTTAATTTTCTTCCTTGATTCAAAGCAGCAGTATAACCCTTTGAACTAAAACGATAGGTTTTCATTCCATCATAATCAATAACGATGTCGTCATTCGTTTTTGAAATGAGTTCATGAAGATTCAAAGCAGACTTATCACCAGCATTGTATCTAACGAACGTACGCATTCTTTTGTTTTCACCACAAGTGTTCTGAACGTAATACTTTTTATTGTTGATACTAGGCAAAACATTGTAGTAATTCATGTCTTCACACTTAATATCTGTATGAATGTAGAATGAGTTAATCTTAGCTATTTTATCTCTATTTCTATATTCTCGGCTCCCCTTTTTAGGTATAGCGCTAGGAATCACTTGAAGTACTGCGTTTCTTTCTTTAGAACCTGTATACACAGCATAAAGAACATCATTTGTACTCGCTACTTTGTAGTCGCCGTGATCGGTCATCACATCTGGTGTTAAAAACTTAGACTCTGAAATCACTTGATGAACAAGTGACTCACTACCCTTTTTTAAGCACTCTCTCGTAGTTTCAGCACTCAACGTATTGCCGTATGGGTGATTGAATCTGCGCTTGTCCCAATGAATGGCAGCCAACATTGAATTAGTAATATAAGCCGCATTACGTTGTTTTATTAATAACCCAGTAGAGTTCAAATCGCCAAAACGTTCAACTTTCTGACCTTTGTCTATTTGCATAAACTCGTTACAAGTCATGTCACCAAATACTTCTTCAACCGTTTTAGGGTTCTTAACAAATTGATATCGATTGTCTTCAATTTGCTTCTCAGCACTTCTCTGCACTGTAGTAGTTTGACAGCCAGCCAATACAACTACCGATAACGCACTGACTACACCAGTTTTAATAAATTGCACTTTTTTCACTTCATTGTTCATAAACACCTCAAATAAAAACATCAAGCACCCATATGGGTGCAATTCATCTTTATCTTATATGTAACCCTATCTGCACCCATAATGGTGCAGAAGAAATCATGAACCAAGTCACAGAAAAAAAGAACATTACTGGCATTAGAATCAAAGAGATACGGTTAAGTAGGGATTGGTCTCAAGCAGATGTAGAGCGTGAATGTAGTCTGCGTGGCATTGATATGACACGTAGTAAGCTTGCCAAGATTGAAAGTGGAATGATTCGAGTAACCGACGAGATGATTAGGGATTTGTGTGTCGTGCTCCGCACCGATGCTAATTCGTTGTTTGAGCAATAGAGAGCCGAAGCTCTCTATTAAACTGGTTGTATTGTTCTAGTAGCTATACGACTCCCATTCTTCAGAGTCTTCAATTTCCCATGGTTCCCTGTTGTCTTCTGTTCCCTGTGTCAACAACGAAGCGTAGTCTACTACTGTATTCCCAAACCCGTATTTCTGGTCTAAAACAAGGTACTTCTTGATGCCGTTGATCTGTTCAATCACGATTTTCCACTTACTTGTTTGACCAACTTTTTCAATACAGTAGAAACGTATCTCTCGGAGAACCTTTCTCAACTCAATGTTACGTTGTTCAACATCTTCAATACTTGAGATAAGACTAAAATCAACTTTTACATCTACGTTATTCTGGTCGAGTACTTTACTTTCTTCTATCAAGTCCGAGACTTCTTTAATATCGGTATAGACACGAGCCAGTGCTTCTATGTTTCCGTTCTTTGTTAACAAGTCTACTGTAGCGTTTAGCGTTTCAAGTCGTTGTTGATACTCTGAAGTTCTACTTACGTATAGAGTTGAACTAGATTCATATTTCAAATAGTGAAGAGCTTCATTCAGATAAACTTCAGGCTCTCGAATACGCTCAACTTGGTTACAACTCCCTTCAGTCGCTTTGACACACATCTTGTAAGCGCGAGGTTTCCCTTTGTAGTTACTCGTTCGAGTAGTCATTGCTCCACCGCAAGCACCACACTTTAACAACCTTGAATACGCACCGCGTTTAGATGTTCTTCCTGCTTGTTGTCTTTTATTCAAAACTTGGTATTGCTCATACGTAATCAAGGCGGGAAAAATGTCAGACACGATTTCAATCGGCTCTTTATTCATTCGACCATCTTTGCCTGTGTCAAAGTAAGCTTTTGCACCATAAAGTGCATGATTTTGAACGATAGCGCGTACACCACTTGCAGACCAAGCAGAGTCATTTCCAGTTGTCATTTTAAGTGAGTTGAGGTGTTTGGCGGTTGATTGGTGGGATTTTCCAGATAGTTTACAGTTGATAAGCTCTTGAATTGTCGCTTTCTTGTCGTTGAAAGTGAAGCCGTCACCGTCTCTTGATACCCATGCAGGTAACTTCCCTGTAACCTTCTTATCTCTTCGGGCTTTCTCGCGACTTGCTTTGATGAGGTGTGACTTGCGCTCAGATTCTTGATGCGCCCGTTCAGCCGAGATCATCAATACAATGTTATCAGCAATGTTGTTGATGTTGTCTGCATCGTAAACAACACCAGTCTTCAGCATTACTAAACGCACGCCTAGTTGAACTAACTGATATACAAGGTCTTGAGTGTAGCGCCAACCACGTCGACTTAAGCGGTCATGGTCTTCAATCAGCAAGTAGCTATCACGTGGGATTTTACCCATGCGTATCGCGTTAATCAGATCTTCAAGGGCTGGACGTTTGCCCCCCTCTTTGAACGCAGAGACGCCTAAATCTTCATACGTTTGAGCTGAAAGCTCGGCGTTGTTGCGTTCACACCATTGCTCCGCACTCTCGATTTGGCGACGTTGACTGTCACCAGCTTCCTGCTTTTTTGTCGAAAAACGAACATATAGTACAGCTAATGCTTTGTTATTATTCATATTAACTCACAGATCATAAGTGCATCATAATCTGTATAGTACTTTTACAACATGCCAACCGAACTTGGTTTTAACTAGATGCGGCGTTAACACTTCGCCAGAAAAGCACACTTTGTCGAATTGAGGTACCATTTGACCACGGCGGAATTCACCAAGGTCACCACCGCGTTTGCCTGACGGGCAAGTTGAATACTTCTTCGCTAATGTCTGAAACTTTGCGCCTTTTTTCAGTTGCTTGATTATGTCTTCCGCTTGCTCTTTGTGCTTCACAAGAATATGTAATGCGGCTGCTGTATTTGCCATTGATCTATCTCTCACTATTCTGGTCGCGCAAGTGTACCCAATCCTTTTTAACAGACCAAACATTTCTTAATAATAGCTCAGCGGTAAAGGCCCAAATACACGAGGAATATAAAATCGTCTACATAATGAGTTTAAAATACAAACAAGTTTTGCTCAGTTAATCACTATTCTCTAAAAGATTGTCTAAAAAGCTCACATTTGTCTCTCCGATGGTTGAAGCCTTCGTCTGATAAGATTAGATTAGACACAATTCGGTGGTATTTATAAGGTTATTTTCATGGCAAAAGTCGTTAGCAAAGCGAATCAGTCTCAGGGCATGTTGATGTTTAAGCTCACCCTGCAACAGAGTTTCGCTATCGGTACGCTAAAAGTCCGTGAAATCGTCCCATACATGCCAACGACGAAGATCCCTTACTCGCATCATCACGTCATTGGAACCGTTACGATACGTAACTTAACAGTACCAGTGATCGATATGTCAGCGGCTGTTGGCTTTCGTCCTATAAGTGAAGAAGAATATAAAAGCTGCTACTTGATCGTGACAGATTGCTTGCGAACCGTGGTTGCTTTTATGGTTCGTAGTATAGAGAAGATCATTGAGTGCGATTGGAAAGCTATTGAAACGCCACCTCCGAGCGCTGGAAAAAATATTTTCGTGACTGGAATTACTCGCTACGAGGACAAAACTGTTCAAATGCTGGATGTGGAACTGCTACTTTCCAAAATTTATCCGCAGTACGAGAATTCAAAGATACCAATGCTGACAGATATTGAGCGAGAACGCCTAAAAGCACTCAGTATTCTATTGGTGGATGACTCTTCCATCGCTCGTAAACAGCTGTGTGACGCACTCGATAGCATCAATATTGGGTATCAAATCTGTAAAAATGGTTTAGATGCATTGGAACTGATGAAAAGTGACGCTGCGGCTCATCGCCCAATTGATATTCTGGTCAGCGATATTGAAATGCCCGGATTAGACGGTTATGAGTTAGCATTTGAAGTTCAGAATAATTCCTCTCTGAACCATTCATACCGCATTTTACACACATCGTTATCGAGCGAAATCTGTGTAGACAGAGCTCACCAAGTTGGCGCGCATGAGGCACTTGAGAAATTCAATGCAGGAGAACTAATCGAAGCGATGCTTCGCGGAGCAAAAGAGCTAGAAGCCAAAGCTATGACTTCTTAACTCTTATTGGACGAGTTGATTTGAGAATATAATGCAGTGCTTGTCCTACCCCTGATGCTCACATCCGCTAATTTCTCAGCTCACTTCTTTGGCATCGCGTAACTACGAGAAACGAATTCCGTCTCTTTGACTTGATGAGTATGATTAATATAAGAAGCTAGGCTGTAAAGTACATTCGCTAATAAGTTCGCGTATCGAAACAAAATAGGTGCGGGCTGCTTCTTACCTGTATGTTCAACGGCAACTAATGCTCGTACCGTTTTTTTAGCTTGGCAACGGCACAAATGCAATTGACTGGCTGCCGGGTGCCCTCCGGGTAGAACAAAGCCTTTGAAGCCACCATCAATGCGTTGCTTGAGCAAAGCATAATCGGCCTTTAACTCTTCAACTTCCGTCTCTGTAATCGCTAATTTTCCGCGAACCGAACCATTTAGATGATAAACATTAGGCTGCATTCTTGTCAGTATATCGCGGCTAAACTCGTCCAACTCCATAGCGAGAACAAGGCCAATACGACTACAAAGTTCATCTGCTGTAATTTCAAAGTCACAAACCGGACTGTCATCGTAAATAAACGGATAGCAAATCTCGCTCAATTCCTTGCTTACAGGTTTCATGCTTTTGTTCCAATATAAAAAAGGGAGTCAGTATAACCTAACTCCCTTTAAACGTTCATTATGCCAAATGATCGACATTCATATGATCGGTTTACAATCAGGCACTTTCGACTTTCTTGTGACCTTCTTGAAGGTGAACAAAATCGACTAAATCATCACCAGACACTTGATACGCCTGACCAAAACCTTTAACAAATAGCCCCGATTCTGGCTTTAAGTTGAACAAAACGAAATCCTCTAGCTGGCTTAGACCATCAATAATCTCACCAAAACGCTCTTTCATTTGTCCAACAACTTGTTGCCACATCTCTGTGTCTCGCTCAACTACATTTGCTACCGCATCAAAAGTTAAGCGCTTACGAGCAAACAACTGCTTTGAAGACTCTTCATCTTCAATCATCATCAATGAAACATTTGGATTTTCTAAAAGGTTACGGGCATGACGAGCGATTTTAGAAATGAGAACGAAATAACCTCCCTGGTTTTGGACATAAGGCGCGTAGCTTACATTCGGGCGACCTTCTGCATCGACAGTTGCAAGCTGAAGTGTACGGCGCTCCTGACGAAACTCTTTGATCTCTGGCCCTAAACGACCTTGCAAACGCTCTTGTTTAACTTGTTGATCCATATTGATACCTGACTTTACTAATTAGTATTCGAGTTAAGCCTCGATTATGTTTGTGATTACTTTTTTAATTCGGCTTGTAGGGCGCGAAATGCGGTGACTTGCTCTTCAATCAACTCGCGCTTTTCGTTACGGCCTAAATAAACCTTGAAAATATTACTTCCGCACTCTGAGAAAAAACCAAAATAGTGACTCTCTCTACCCATAAACGGTTTACTGACTAATGCGACATTTTTAACGTTATCTAATTTAAGGTGGCCGTGCAGTTCACCTTCTCTACCCATTAAATTGTAATAGCCACGCGCCACTTTTCCTTTTGGAAACGGCGCTTTAACTTCAAAGATAGAACCAAAAGAGTGGACGATGGTCGTCACCGGGCCAAAACCAACCAAACTTTCTAAGATGCTTTGCGCTTGCTCTCCTGGTGCAATAGCCACCATTTCCTGAGGTAGAGCCGCAACAACCTCAAACTCGGAAATGCCAAGACGCTCTGCCATCGCAGCTGGCAATAATCGTGGTTCTTGCTCTAGTAATACTTCAACTTGTTGCTTGATTGATTCCATTGTGTCTTCCGTTTTTGTTCAATTTGTTTTCATTAATTATTGGATGCTTTCGGTACGGTTTCGTTCATCTCCGACGTGAGTACCTGAATACAACTTTGAGCCAATGACACTGCCCAGAAGCTGCCTGCAAGAGTAAGGACTGCGCTACGTTCATGTAGTTGTACTAAGCCTTTCGCTTGCCACACTTTAAATAGAGGCAATAAAAACCCGAACGCGTCCTCTCCCATAAATGATGGAAGTTGATTTGCTTGAACAATGCCACGGTCAAACGCAGATTTGAGTGTAGAAAAAAGTGGTTCTAGAGGGCTTTGCTTCATCATCATCGCGATGGTGCTTTGACCTTCTTTGACCGCTTTAATATAGGTCTCTAGTGTGCGGTGTTGCATCATCCCGTAGCCACCTATATTACCTCCAGCACCACAGCCAATTGGCAATACCTCTGCATAAGTCTTGGCTAAACTATTGTATAAACTACGCTCGCGGTTATCGATTGCCCAATGGTTCACACTCAGTTGCTTCATATGGTGTTTGGCCATAAAGTTCACACCGAGCTCATACATTCCCGCTTTTTCTGGTGTGGTCGCAGGTGGCGGGATTTTTCCCTTTTCTACGAGGTTGAGCATGGGAGCTGACCCGCCAACCACTAACTGATACAAATCCAGTCCGTGTGCGCCAGTCGAGAGGAAATCATTTAAATCTTGCTCTAACACTTCTTTGGTTTGATAAGGTAAGCCATAGAGTAAATCGATAATGACCGGAATTTTGTCTTCTTTGGCGATCTCGCTCACTCGTTTGAGGACATCTTCCCTATCATCTAAACGTTTTGCGCTGCGGCGCACTTGTGTATTAAAACTTTGCACACCAAAAGAGAAACGATTAAACCCACCCTCTAAAGCGCCTTGATACAACTCATCAGAAAAACGATTGATGCGACCTTCTAAGGTGATTTCGCAGTCTGCAGCCAAAGGAAAGTGGTCTCGGATAGCCTGGCCTAACACACGAACCTGTACTGGAGATAAATCCGTTGGCGTTCCGCCCCCGATATATACGGCGTGAAAAATACCATTTTGTGTCCAAGGTAATGCCGCTTTCTCTCTAAGCTCCTGCATTAATGCTTCAAAGTACTCATCAACCAGTGTGCGACTTGCAGCATTTTGAAAGAAGTTACAAAAAGTGCAACGAACGCGACAAAACGGAACATGAATATAAAGACAGCGTTTATTGGTCACTTTAATTGAGTTAGCCGTAATACTCGAAAAAATCGCCTGTTGTTGAGACGAGGGCACAGGTACGCTCGCTCCCCCGGCATGTGCAGAATGCTTCTTAACAAAAGCAAATCGCAATGGATCAGGACTATCACTGCCCAACACTGATTCATCAAGCTTATCGATATCGACGCTCATATATACTCGCTTAACTCCCATCATGTAAGGGATGGAAGCTGATCTTAAAAATTCTGCAAGAATCATAATTTGAGCGTAATGATAATGCAATTGATAATTGATCTTATTTCTATTGTAAGTAATAATCTGCCCAAGTTTTCATAGTTTCCCGAGATATTCCGTGAACGTACAAAGATATGTCATTGCAGGAGGTGCTTCCCTTGCCATCCATGCCGCACTTCTTTTTGTTTCTCAAGAGACAAAGGTGTTCGCGATGCCGGCTGGAAACCCAGCAAGTTCGGTAAGTCTAAATCTTGTGTCTGCTCCTCCCGCTGTCGAAAAATCTACACCAGAAAATGTAGCGCCACCAAAAGAGCAGCCTCAAGACCAACCTGAACCAGAAAAGAAGATTGTAAAAAAACAGGTCGTCAAGAAAGACGCTGTTAAGAAGAAGGTAGTAGAGAAAAAACCAGAACCGGTTAAACAATCTAAACCTAAAGCGGTCGAGCCCACCAAAACCGTAACAAAGCAAAAGGTTCAGCCCGAAGCGAAACCAAAGAAAAAAACGGAACCGGTGAAGAAAGAGACGGTAGCTCAACAATCCGCACCTGCGAGCCAATCCAAAGGGGCAACATCTCAGCCTGTCTTGGTCGACAAACCAACGTTTGTGAGTCAACCAACACAACCCCGTTACCCAAGGTCTGCACAAAGACGCGGTATTGAAGGTGTAGCCTTGTATGAGATATGGCTAGATGAGAATGGTAACCAGATTAAACAGGTTTTGATTGAGTCTTCCGGCACAGAGTCGCTAGATGCCTCAGCACTTCGTGCGATCAAACAGTGGCAATTTACACCACATATTTCAGGTGGGCTAAAAGTCGCTCACCGAGTACAAGTACCTGTTCGTTTTAAGTTGGATGGATAATGGAACAACTACAAGAATTACAAACTCAATTTGGGCTGATGACATGGCCTTTGATCATTTGCTCAGCTCTAACCGTGATGATCATCGCCGAGCGATTATTCCATGTGTTAATTAGCCTTGGTGTAGGAAAGCGAGCCATTCGCCAAAAGCTCACAGGATTAGACCCAACAAATGGGAGCGAGCTTGAAGCACTTGCTGAAGAGTTGTCGAATAAGAGGCCGCTTCTGTACCGTGGTGTTGCGATGTTGCTTGCTCATCATTCTTTCTCGAAATCTTTAAGAGAAGATGCCGCAGGTATTTGGCTGCAAGAAAAACGCCATCAGCTGCATTCCGGCCTTCGTTTGCTGACGCTGATTGGTGTCATCAGTCCTTTAATTGGCTTGCTTGGTACGGTACTTGGCCTAATTGACATGTTCAAAGGCATCGCGGTTTCAACGGGGAATATCACTCCGAATGATTTGGCTGACGGCCTAGGTCTTGCTATGCGCACCACTGCCGCGGGTCTCATTATCGCACTTCCTGCTATTTCAGGAGCGCAGATCATTGGTTTGTGGGCGGATCGTGTAATCGCCAAGCTTGAGCACACTTTAAACTACGTCAACTTATGGCTTGAAGGTATATCGTTACAGCATGTCTCGCCAGACCACTCAAAAGTAACACTGCGCTCTTCTGGGAAGATTGAGGCCGCAAGTCAATGATTAAAACACCACAAGAAAATAGTCGTAACGGTTTAACCCCCGATTTAACACCGCTGTTAGACATTATTTTTATCGTCATGGTTTTCCTGATGTTAACCGCAGCGGTCAAACTCGATTCATTAGACGTCAATTTACCGAGCACAGAATCTCAGGCTGTTGCAGATGTCGATAAGCAATCCATCACGGTAAATATTCTTAAAGACGAGCCTTACTGGGCTATTAACGGCAAGACATATATCGATTGGGACAACTTTACCCTCGCGCTGTTAGAAGAGAGTAAGTCAAGCGATAAACCGATTGTAATTGGAGCAGAAAAAACCGCGAATATTCAGTCGCTAGTACAACTTCTCGGCTTTTTACAAGAAAACGGAATTCAAGCAACTCAGTTACTCACTGAAGAGCCATCATAAAAATAAGTAAGATAGAGATCCTTTCAAAATGAAGAACACACGCATCACTATTCATGCTGTTGTCACGGCAGCTATTTCCCTACTTGCGAGTAGTCAACTTTTTGCCAATGCAACGCCATCCTCAGAGCGCGTTGTTAGCGCAGGCAGCGCCGTCACTGAACTCTTGCTTGAACTCGACGCTAAAGATAGCTTGGTTGCTATCGACGTCACCAGTCAATTACCAAAAGGGATGGAACTGCCTAAAGTGGGCTACCATCGTCGTCTTTCAGCGGAGGGGTTGCTCGCCTTACGTCCGACAAAAGTCATTGGTTCTGATGAGATGGGGCCGAAAACAACATTGAGCCAATTGAAATCGGCTGGCGTAGAGGTAGAAATTGTTAATACTGATGCAAATGTCGAGGGCCTTTATCAACGTATTGATCAAATTGCGAACCTTATGGATCGCAAGGCTCAAGCTGAAAGCTTAAAGCAAGATGTCCAGGCGCAAGTACAAGCACTCAATGCAAACCAGCCTAATCAAGCAAAGAAAAAGAAAGTGCTCTTTCTGCTGATCCATGAAGGGCGACCTGCAAATGTTGCGGGCTCACAAACGACACCCGATGCAATTATTCAACTCGCCGGCGGACAAAACCCAGCCGCTACACAACTCTCGTCTTACAAGCCTCTATCCACAGAAGCGATGGTAGAGATGCAGCCTGACGTGATTATTGTTAGTGGTCGCAGCTATGAAACGTTGGGTGGTGCCGATGCAATTTTAAAAGCAATGCCGCTTCTTGCTGCAACACCCGCTGGAAAGAACAAAGACATCATAACGATTGATGGCCATGCTCTGGTAGGTGGTTTGGGCCTTAAAAGCCTTGCAGAAGCTAAACGCTTGAATGCACTGCTTTACCCATAGAGACATGACATGTTGTTAAGACGCATCCCCCTTTCAACGACGTTATCAGTGCTTAGTGGATTTTTAGCATTTATTGCTATCGCCTCTATTACCGTTGGCCCAATGAACATTAGCTTTGCTGACAGTTTGCGTAGCCTAACGGGAGGCAGTTCTGATCTCGCTCCTCACATTCAGTTGGTCATTAACGAAATCCGATTGCCTCGCACCATTTTGTGTATGTTCATCGGCGCCATTTTGGCAATTTGTGGTGTGGTTATGCAGGGCTTGTTCCGTAACCCATTAGCCGAGCCTGGTATCATTGGTGTGTCTGCTGGCGCTGCTCTTGGTGGTGCATTCGCTATTGTTGTATTTGCTGAATTTAGCCAAAACTATCCGCAACTAATGAACTTAGCGGCTCTGCCTCTTTTTGCTTTCCTTGGCGGTGCACTAACGACTATTCTCGTTTATAAACTCGGCACAAGTAAGTTTGGTACCTCAGTTACAATTATGTTGTTAGCCGGCGTTGCCATCAGTGCGCTCTCGGGTGCTGCGATTGGCTACATGAACTTTATCGCAGATGATCAGATGCTGCGAGACTTGACGCTTTGGTCGATGGGCTCATTAGCTGGTGCAAATTGGTCAGGGATTGCTCTATCTGCTGTAACACTCGTCATCCTATTACTCTGGTTCCAGAAGAAGTCGATGGCGCTGAATGCTCTGTTGTTAGGGGAATCAGAAGCAAGACACTTAGGAGTTCCGGTTCAAAAACTCAAACGTCAGCTTATTTTACTTTCTGCACTGGGTGTTGGTATTACGGTGAGCATCAGTGGTGCAATTGGCTTTATTGGGCTCGTGATTCCTCACTTAGGGCGCATGCTCGCTGGGCCTGACCATCGAACGCTATTACCAATATCTGCCTTAATGGGAGCACTGCTTCTTACTGCCGCAGATATGTTTGCTCGTGTTGCCGTGGCACCAGCTGAATTACCAGTTGGAATCGTGACCGCATTGATTGGCGCGCCCTTTTTCATCTACTTATTGTTCCAGCAAAAAGGGAAGATTTTGTAATGAACCAGATCGTTTTATCGGGGAAAAACATTTCGATGACGTATGGCAACCGTGTGGTGCTCGATGACATCAACATTGATATCCGAGCTGGTGAAGTGACCGCCCTACTCGGCCCCAATGGCGCAGGTAAAAGTACTTTGCTCAAGCTTCTATGCGGTGAGATCTCTTCGAATCATCACATCACCTACTTCGGTAAACAAAAGCATGATTGGGAGCCTGAAAAAAGCGCCAAACATATTGCAATGCTCCCGCAGCACAGCACCTTAACCTTCCCATTTCTAGCCAGAGAAGTAGTAGAGCTGGGGGCAATACCGCTATCACTGTCCAATAAAGAAACCACTAAACTGGCTTTACATTACATGGAACAAACCGACGTATTGCATTTAGCAGAAAGCCTGTACCCGTCTTTATCTGGTGGAGAAAAGCAACGACTGCATCTAGCACGAGTGATGACACAACTACATCAATCTGGCGAAAAACGAATCTTAATGCTTGATGAACCTACCTCAGCGTTGGATCTCGCCCACCAACACAACACGTTAAAGGTTGCTCGTGAAACGGCAAAAGCACAAAACGCAGCGGTGGTTGTGGTGTTACATGACTTGAATCTAGCCTCTCAGTACGCAGACCGCCTTGTACTCTTGCATAACGGGAAACTAGTTTGTGATGACACGCCATGGAATGCACTAACGTCAGAGCGCATTGAGCAAGTTTATGGCTATCGATCTATTGTGACAAAACATCCGACGCTAGACTTCCCTCAAGTGCATGCCGCAGCATAAAGCGTATCTCCTCTAAGCCGTCTCTAAAACACTTCGATACGACAAAGGCCCGCAATATGAGAGTTGCGGGCCTTTGCTTTGATAGTGGCAGAATTTGGTGCTTTAAAGGCTATTACTTGCTCATTTGGATCAATGATCGACCAATCAACCACTCAAGCTCTTTGTCACCACCCGCACCAAACTGGCTTTCAACCATTTTGTATAAGCGGTCAATACCATTAGCAGCAAATTCTTGCGCATTTTCAGCGGTGACAATGTGATGGAATAGCAGTCGTAAAATCGCGAGAAACTCAGCATCTTCCAGCGCTTTAATCCAACTTTGTGAAAATGCATTTAATCCTTTATCAAACTCTAAGTGTTCAATAAACATTTTAAAGATACGGCCATCCAGTGCGGCGGTGAAGTCCGTTTTCTTAGGGAAGTGATGGCTAATACCGGTACGCGATATACCTGTCTGCTGGCTTAGCGTCGTGTACGACATTTTGTCGTAACCTAATCTGAGTAGCTGATCAATAACGGCATCCATGATCTTTTGGATAGTGATTTCGGTATCTTCTTTACTACGCTTTGGCATATTTTAAGCTCTTCTCTTTGTAAATCCATCTAACTCACTATTAAATGAGGCCAGAATGAAATCATTCTTAGCATTATACCCGGCTCGCCGATGCGGTTCGATTAGCGAAAACCTAGAAATCAGGTTGCTAAGCGCTGCACTTGAAAGCGCTTTGGGTATATGTATTGCGACTATTTAATATCATGTCGAGTTCCAAACCATAACGTCTTTACACTGCGTAATGTGTAATTTTCAGTTATGTTTTTGTCAATACATGCTACTCAAAATAAGGCGAAAAGTTAGTCTCATCAAAACCTTGCGCCAATTATTCATCGAAACTATTCAAAGACCAAGAATGATAATTATTAAAAATAATCAATCAAGAAATAGTCTTATAAATTAACCATTAGTTCAACTGGACTGAGCAAAATCTCGTCACTATGTTCGTTAATTGATTTTAAATGTTGATATATATCACATTAACGTTCTTGATGATTTAGTAATCCAATCTTTAACCCTTACTTAACAAGTGCCTATTCTGTTCCTTTTTTACGCAAAAGTCGTCATTTTTGTAGATACAGATCAAATACCTGATAGAATACCCTTAGTATTTACAAGAGGATTCGTTATGAGTGTCGAATTAGAAAAAAACCAAGTATGTGAGGCCTGCGGCTGTGCTGGCGAGATTGGCTTTATCATCAAAGAAGGTGACGAAGTTGCCGACGTAACGGTTTTCGCACAGACAAAAACAGAGCTAGAGTCTGAACTACAAAAATACATCGAGCTCGCTAAATCAGTATGTGCTGATGTTGAATACAATGTTTCAGAAATAACCGAAGAATCGAACCAAGCGACGGCTCGATTCAAATTTGAAGTAAGTGCTGAAAAACTTATCTTTGAATTAAAAACTCGCTCACTCGCGCGTTAATGAAAAAAGCGAGCATGATGCTCGCTTTTTATTTTTCCAATCTCTTAATCTTAAACCGCTCTAAATGAAACAGACAACTTCGGCGCGTTTATTTATCTTTTTTGAACACGACCCACTTTAACGAGCCATTGGTTTCAAAATCGTTCTCAGCGGTACACATCAGTAATACGCCTTCAACATTAATCACGGCCCCTGTGGTGTAGGCTTTATCATCGTAGTAACAGATACGCTGACCTACCTTACCGTCAGCAACTATTAGCGCTTTGTTTTCTGGTGTACTGTATGATTTAGCAAAAACGGAACCCGACAGCAGTACTGCAAAAACACCAGCGGTAAAAATAGATACACTTTTTAACTTCATGAAAATCTCCCTCAAACCTCAATAATACTAACAAGGACCCTTGTGAAGTTCTTGGAAGAATCTCATATTATTCAAATATCTACTGATATTTTTCTCACCTCTACACTTGGGTCTGCTTCACATTCAATCATTTAATTTATCTCATTTTAGTAAGCTTGAAGTTACTTAGCTCAGTAAAGAAGCGCACACTTTTAACGTGTATCTCTAATTTGAATATTTAAGTTATGAATCAAAAACTGTGAGCAAAAAATGCATAATAGGTTTATTTAAGTATAAGATAAGCACCTGTTGATCTCGGTATTTAACTAACTCTTTGACTATGCGTTTTGTTTCCCTATGCATTACTTCAATCCTGCTCTGCTCGTCTCCTTTGGCATATGAGCTAGATTACTATTCTAAGTTTGGTCACATCGATAATTACGGCAATCTTGATCTTAGAAACAAGCCTTACACCCAACTCCCCTCTGGCCTAGTGGTAAAGGGCAACTTAAACATCTCACAAACCCCTATCAAAACCTTGCCTAAAGGGCTTGATGTTGAAGGCAGTCTGGAAGCAACTAACAGCGCACTCAAAGTTATTCGCTCAGGAACAAAGATAAAAGGCTATGCAAACCTACTAGGTAGTAAGATCGAAAACTGGCCTAAAGGCATCAAACTAGGCGGTTACCTAAATCTGACAGATACACCGTTAAAAGCGCTTCCAGCTAAACTTCGAGTAAAAGGTGATCTAAGTGTTATTCGCACTCCCATTTCTGAACTTCCTGAAGGATTGGTGGTTGATGGTAATCTTTATATTGGAGGATCAGCGCTGAAAGTATTTCCAGACACAATGACGGTGAAAGGGAATATCTATTTAGGTGGTAACAGGATCACCAAATGGCCTAGCAATTTAACCCTTGGTGGCGCCGTCGCACCTTAAAGAGCAGATAAACAAAAGCCCCGGCAGACCGAGGCTTTAAGGCATTCTGAATCAACAGAGTTCAGTGACGAAAGTTACTCTTGGTTATTCACAGGATTGGCATAGCTCGCCACCAAATAAGGTCTTGCGCCTTCAGGTAGCTGATCCAACTTATCCGCGAGATGACGCTTAACTGCTTCCGTAATGATGCTCGAATCTTCATGCCCAGCAGCTAACAAGTTGATTGGGTACAACTTGTAGTTGTTGTGAATTTGGCGGTCGATTTCACCAGCAAGAGATTCCGGCGTTTCAAACTCTTGCTCAATCACATCACCAAACGCAACATGTACACGGCCTTTATAGCCAACGATACCTTGAATGATGCTTTCGATATCTTCAAATTCGCCTTTTTCATAGCGGCCATTTTCTGCTTTTTCGTACAGCTCTTTTGCTTTGGCAATGTCACATGGATCATTTTCATAGGCAATCGAGACAGGAACGATTTTCAGAGAACGCGTGTACTCACCAAAGCTGATCTTTTGTTTACGACCTTCAACATGGAACATTTTTAAAATCGCAGGATCAGTAAAGTCGTTTCCATCTTTAGCACGGCCTTCCTTTTGGGCAATCCAAATTGAATTGCCAGTATCAAGCGAATGTTTGATATAGCTTGAAAGTTGTCCCAATGCTTTCATCATTTCTCTAGGCGCTTTAGCAGAGCGCTTAACGATGAAGCTCTTATTGAGTCGCATCAATTCTGTCGCACATGGCTTCTTCAGCAGGTTATCGCCAATCGCTATACGAACTGTACGGTGCCCACTTTGGTACAAGCCATAGTTTACGAGCGCAGGGTCCATCGCAATATCACGGTGGTTAGAAACGAATAGGTATGACGTGTTTTTATCCAGCTTATCCAAACCAGAAAAAGTGACGCCATCCGTTGTCTTATTCAATGTATCTTTCAGATACTTCTTCACTTCAATCTGAATTGCTTCGACAGAATCAAGCTTGCTCCACTTAGCTTTCAGGTAGATGCGCAGGATCGGGCTCATTAGCGTTTTGAACCATGCTGCTTTATTAGCAAAGCGATGTTCTAGGATAGCAGTGATAAATTCATCATCTTGAATTAGACGATCCAGCGCTGCTGGAATTTCTTCGTCGTTGTAAGGACGAATTTCAATATAAGGATCGGTATTGGCTGTCATTGTTCATTACATATCAAAAAAAGCTGGCACATTTTACGCATAGTTTTGCTGACAAGCAGCATTTCAACCCATACTTTTAACATGGTCATACCAGTTAAGCCACCATTTATCATGCTAAAAAATTCTCTCAGCAGGTTGGAATCGTATGGGTTTAACGTTACCCTTAGCGCCAAAAAACACTGGTACTCATAATGAACTACGCAATTGAATTTCACGACGCTAAATACCCCTTTCTTGATGTAGCTGCGCGTAAAAAAGCATTGAAGCACAGTCTACTGTCTGTCATCGAAGGGTTAGCCGTCATTAAATTGGGTAAGCAGGAGTATGCCATTGAACCAGGCCAATATTTTTGGATTCCTCAAGGATGTTTGAGCTCCCTCACCTTTTTACCTAATTCTCGTGTATATCGTTGTGATTTTTCTGTGCGTTTAAATGACGACTTCTCACAACAGGCGGGCTTTGTGAAGCCTTCACCGCTACTCAAAGCGCTCGTCGAGAAGCTAGCAACAACTGCCGAACGCTCGGATCTGCAAACCGATCTACTGACAGTAGTAAGACATGAAATATTGACGCTGTCTCCTAAACTAGCGCACTCAACGTTAACGAGAACCATCAATCAATGGACTCCTGGCTGTGACATGAATATTTCTAAAGAGCTTTGCTTGGTACTAACACTACGTGAAGCAAGAAAAATGAAACTGTCGGGGAAGAAGGAAGAGCAAATTGTTGACTCTCTTTTTGCTGGTAACATCGAAGAATATGAACAGCTTTGCTTTTTAGTCTTTGGAGAAGCGCTATAACTTGCTCTTCAACAAGCTACGTGTTCAGCATTACGTAGAATTACGGACACAGAAAGTAGAGATTCAAGTAAAAGCAAAAAGGGCGTACATTGATAATGTACGCCCTTTTTTCATTTGCTTGAGGTGTCTAGAAAGGTACCTCTATCTGCATCATCCAGTCAGCGTCATAATATTCGTGCCAACGATAATCAAACCGCATTCTTGGCTGTCCGTCGGATTTATCACCAAAACCAACGCTGAACATCAACCCGTGACTACGAAGCCACTCTTCTGTATCCATTTTACTCTCTTCGTCTCGGAGCTCTTCCGGCATCCAAAAACCAAGACCAAAGTAATTCTTTTCTAAGTTTTGAGTTAGAAGTGGGGTCTCTTCCGGCTTAATCGCCCACTCCTCCCAATAGTTTTCTGTTGGTCCTTCAAGCTTCGCTTCCGCTGCATACCAAATCAATGCTTCAGTACTTAACACGCCGATGGAATCTAAAATTTCTTCACAGATTGGAAGAGTGTTATCTTCAAACACCACGGAACGATCAGAAAAATAGTTACACGCGGAATGAGCTTGTGTCACCACAAGCAGCGCACATGCACTAAATAAAACGACTCTGACCATGAAAATCTGACCTCTCAGTTCCCAGACAATGTTTCTCTGTATAAGCCTTTACTAAGTAATAAATCACGTACGGAAGGTGTTGTATAGGCACCGATCTCTTCACCCTCGGCCAGTGCTTTGCGAATATCTGTGCTTCTGACTTTTACTTTTTCAGGACATGCCATAACAGTCCAACGTTCCGTAATCTCTTCAGCTCTACTAAATTTAGCAAATTTGAAGAAATTATCAGGACCAATGACAAAAGTTATATCGGCAGTTGGGTAGATTTCTTGAATTTTTTCTAACAACGCATAGGTCGTCACACTTTGTCCAGGTTGGTATAAAGCTTGCTCTGCATCAGAACGCTGAACATTAGAAAGCCCCATATCCTTGATGAACGCGTCAACCATTTTGCACCGAGTTGGGTAATCAAGCATGTTCTTGCCCCAAGCGTGTGCAATGCTTGGCTCAAGTAGCACAAGATCAAAGTGGCTCAAAGACTCAATAACACTTTTATGCCCTAAACTAGGTGGGTTAAATGCACTACCAAAAATGGCGATTTTTTTCATATCCGGTGATTACCTGGTTGAAGAGAGTTTTCTAATCTGATGATTTCGGTATGATACTACTAATCTTTACAGCTTTTGACCCTAAAGTCGCATTTAATGAGCCTCAACTGTATGGTTTATCACCATTTGAGCAAATGTGCTTTAGAGTCTGAAATATTTGCAGGAAAAGGAACCCTAAATGGAACAATCCATCCGTGACGAAATGCGCGTACTCCCTTCAATTGATCCGCATTTTGAAATTGAACGCCGTGTCGCTTTTATTAAGCGTAAATTGCAAGAAGCGGGCTGTAAGTCTCTTGTTCTTGGCATCAGCGGTGGCGTTGACTCAACGACATGTGGTCGTTTAGCTCAGTTGGCTGTAGACCAACTAAACGAAGAAGCGGGCAACAATAGCTACCAATTTATCGCAGTTCGCCTGCCTTATGGGGAGCAAAAAGATGAAGATGAGGCTCAGCTCGCTCTGTCTTTTATCCAGCCAACCCATTCTGTATCGGTGAACATCAAAGCAGGTGTTGACGGGCTTCATTCGGCTTCTCACGTTGCATTAGAAGGCACAGATCTTCTACCAACTGATGCAGCAAAAGTCGACTTCGTAAAAGGCAATGTAAAAGCGCGTGCTCGCATGGTTGCTCAATACGAGATCGCGGGCTACGTAGGCGGCCTTGTTCTTGGTACTGATCACTCAGCAGAAAACATCACTGGTTTCTACACTAAATTTGGTGATGGCGCTTGTGACATGGCACCATTGTTCGGATTAAGTAAGCGCCAAGTTCGTGAAGTAGCTGCTACATTGGGTGCACCTGAGCAACTAGTGAAGAAAGTGCCAACAGCAGACTTAGAAGAGCTTGCTCCACAAAAAGCAGATGAAGATGCCCTAAGCCTAACTTACGAGCAAATCGACGACTTCTTAGAGGGCAAACCTGTTCCACAGCAAGTGAGTGACCGTCTGGTAGCGATTTACAAAGCAACGCAGCACAAACGCCAGCCAATCCCGACGATTTACGACTAAGCGATATTTTCAGCTCTCTTTAAAACTCAAAACGCTGCTAAAAATAGCAGCGTTTTTTTGTCTAGGAACAGTTTTTGTCGAAGGACAAAGGTGCTCTCGCCTAGTTGGTTACTGTTATGTCCGTCTCTGGCACAGCACAACACGCCAATACGGTTCCCATTGCACGTTCCTCATCAGTCAACGCGGGCACGTCCGGATGATGAACTTGCCCCGACGTAAGCTGAACTTTACACGCGCCGCATAAGCCAGCACGACAGCTATTGCTGATGACCTTCCCAGCATCTTCGAGCTGATCTAACAACGTTTTTTGGTTGTTGCCTACGACTTTAGTTCCATTAAAGTCAATAGCGAGACTTTTCTCTGGCTTTGACGTAAGAGAAGAAACTCCAAACGCTTCTTGATGGTAGTTTTCCTCTGGCAGCCCTTTTCTTAGCAGGAGATTTTTCGCTTTCTCCATAAAACCATCAGGACCACACACAAACACCTGCCGCTGTTCAACATCTTTGATTTGCTTAATGTGTGACAAACTTAAACGCCCTTTCAAACCAAACCAATCAACAGCAGGTTGCGTTAAACAGACTTTTACTTCTAGCCCTGGGTGCTCACGCTTTAACTGCTCCAACTCTGAGCGACAAGGAATATCATTCTCGGTGCGACATTGATGGTAGAAAACCACATTATCCAACTGATTGTGATCCGCTAAGTAACGCACCATTGATAACATTGGTGTTACTCCGCTACCCGCAGAGAGTAACAGCAGAGGCTGCGCTTCATGCGTTTTAAGGTGGAACTGACCGTCAGGTTGTTCTGCCTCTAAAACATCACCGACTTGTAAGTTGTCCAAGAGTGAGTTAGAGACTCTTCCACCCGCGATACGCTTTACAGAAATAGCATAACGACCCGGGCGAGAAGGACTGGATGATAAGGTATAGCGTCGACCCACTTTCTTACCATCAATATTCACCTCTATTGGCAGGTGTTGTCCTGGCAAGTAATTAGGCAACGAACCTTTGTTTGGCTCTAACCATAAGGTCACAAAGTCTTGGGCAATTTCTTCACGCTCAACACATGTAAGCTTCATGCGCACTGGCGAGTTATCTACGTAAAACTCCGGCTCTTTGTACTCCAATACTTCAACTTTATCGCCTTGACGAATAATGCCTTCATTTCGCGCGACAAGATTCTGGCCAAAGAACACACCACCGACATCGTTTGCACGGAACTGTTGCAAGGTTTTGAGCGGCTCTTTGCTCTCACGGAATGTGCCTCTTTGGGTATTCACCGTAGTCAGGATACAGCGCTCGCAAGGTTTGAGAGACTCAAACTCTACCTCACCGATTCGTATGCGCTTCCATGAATCTTCTTCAAATGGTTTAGTATCAGAGACAACTAAGTTAGTACGAAACTGATCCATTGAGTGTAGCTCTGAACTTCTTCGGTTCAGCTCATCAAGTGAAGCTTGGCTGATCACTAAAACCGGATAACCATCAGCAAAACTGACGTTTTGACCTAGCTTTTCACGGACACGATTCGATTGCTCACCACTAAACAACAACTCAACGCGCTGCCCCAGCACACGACTAAACCAGTCATCTGCATCATCTGTCGTGGTATAGGCAGCAAACGTATCTTTCCAAACCGTTGCAGGTGTCTCCTGCATTTTGAAATCTTGGTAACGGATTTTAAGTGGCTCCATACCCAAACTACTAAACACCACTCCATCGGACAATAAGGCAGACTTAATGGTTACCATTTGCGGATACTTTCGCGCAGTGATCATCGAGCCATCAGCTTTCGCAATCATAAAGCGACGATCGAAGCTCAATCCTTGCTTCTCAACCCATACGGACGACAGCGATAATCCGCCTACTGACTTAACCGGAAAAACATTAATTTGGGATAAAACGGGTTGCGACATGGCCTTCTTCCTACGGGTGTTTTTTATTTGTTGCGGTATTGTATACTCAAATCACATTAAGTTGCAGAGTCTACTGCCTCTTCATCCATCGCAACTTTCTCGAAACCATATTCTTATAAATTTGGTTTTAGTGACAAGTATTTACTACACTCAATATTCGCGTTTTTTAACACCGTTCTGACCAAATACCGTTTGATAAAGTGTGATACGACACACATAATTCACCCAAGTTATCACTACTCCCATTTATCGATTTGGAGCTTAATTATGGATACAAGAAAACTGGTTCTGATTTTGTTATGTATCTTTCTTCCGCCTGTCGCGGTGTTTATGGAGAAAGGTCTAAATAAAGACTTTTTGATTAATCTAATATTGACGTGTTTCTTCTTTCTACCAGGTACGATCCACGCGCTTTGGTTAACAATGAAGTAACCACTTACACTCTCACTCTTTATAAAATTGAAAAATGGGATGAAATATGAGGGCAATTCCTCTATCATCCTGTCGCCTAAGCGCAAGCGTTTGCTCAAAAGCAAATACGGCGCTTAGGCTCCAATCAGACAACTTTTCAATGGTGGGAGCAATTAATGACAACACTGACTATCACTCGTCCTGACGACTGGCACGTTCACTTACGCGATGGGGAAGTTCTTAAAGACACCGTTCGCGACATCAGCCGCTACAATGGCCGTGCGCTGATTATGCCAAATACCGTCCCACCTGTTACTACAACTGAGCTCGCCCTAGCCTACCGTGACCGAATTCTCAAAGAGCAACATGGCGAACAGTTTAAGCCTTTAATGGCGCTTTACCTTACAGATAACACGACACCAGACGAAATACGTAAGGCTAAAGCAACCGGACACATTGTTGCTGCCAAGCTCTATCCTGCTGGCGCCACAACAAACTCAGATTCCGGTGTGACCAATGCGAAAAACATTTATCACGTTTTAGAAGCAATGGAAGAAGTCGGAATGTTACTTCTAGTTCATGGCGAAGTAACACATCACGATATTGATATCTTCGACCGAGAGAAAGAATTCCTTGATACTGTCCTCGCTCCTATCGTCAATGACTTCCCTAATCTTAAAATCGTTCTAGAACATATCACCACCGCCGACGCAGCAAACTTCGTTAGCAACGCCTCAGACAACGTAGCGGCTACCATCACTGCCCACCACCTTCTTTTCAACCGTAACCACATGCTTGTGGGTGGTATTAAACCTCATTTCTACTGTTTGCCAATTCTTAAGCGCGGAACCCACCAGCAAGCGCTGATCGAAGCAGCAACTAGTGGTAGCAAGAAGTTTTTCCTAGGTACAGACTCAGCGCCACATGCGAAAGGGGCAAAAGAATCGGCTTGCGGTTGTGCTGGTTCTTACACTGCACACGCAGCGCTAGAGCTTTATGCAGAAGTCTTCGAAAAAGAAGGCAAGTTGGAAAACTTGGAAGCTTTCGCAAGCTTCAATGGTCCTGATTTTTACGGCATTGCACGTAACACAGATACGGTAACGTTAGAAAAATCCGCTTGGGATGTGCCAGAAACGATGCCATTTGGCAATGATATCGTTGTGCCTATTCGAGCAAATGAACAGATCGAGTGGAAAGTGAAGTAAGTACTTTACTGACGTTTCACCCATAAAACAGGGTCATGCTTTTTGTAAAAAGAAGTCATGACCCTTGTTATTATCGTCTCATGTTTTAGATGTGATTATTGACCACGAAGCTTTTCAACCATCGTCCATACCGCAACCACAACCACCCCCGCCACAAAGCCGATAATACCGTTCAGTAAAATAGGCAAAATGGCTGTAGCAACCGAATGACCACTAAAGTTCATAATAATCGGCTCTACAAAGTGATGAATGGCTGGCACGTTGTGCACCACAATTCCTCCACCCACCAAAAACATCGCAGCAGTTCCTACAATGGTTAACAACTTCATCAACTTTGGTGCAAAAGCGACCAAGGCCCCTCCGACTTTCGCCACCCAACCTTTACCGTTTGAGCGACTTTCAAGGTAAAGGCCTAAATCATCTAGCTTCACAATCCCAGCGACTAGTCCATAAACTCCAACCGTCATAATCACTGCAATAAAACTGACAACTAAAATTTGCGTAACAAGACTGGCTCCTGTCACGGTACCTAACGCAATCACGATGATTTCTGCTGAGAGGATAAAGTCTGTTCGAATCGCCCCAGAAACTTTACGCTTTTCATACTCTTCTATCGACTCGCCAGTATTAACTAGCTCCTCTTTTTCTTCGTGCGGATGCGAGTGAGGAAACACTTTCTCAAGTACTTTCTCTGCCCCTTCAAAGCAGAGAAATAAGCCGCCAATTAGCAATAATGGCATGATAAGCCATGGAATAATGGCGCTAATAAGTAAAGCAGAAGGAACCAAAATCAATTTATTTTTGAATGAGCCTTTTGCAACCGCCCAAACCACTGGAATCTCTCGCTCAGATGCAACACCAGACACTTGTTGAGCGTTTAACGCTAGATCATCTCCCAACACACCTGCGGTTTTCTTTGCCGCCATTTTTGACATTAAGGCGACATCATCAAGCACCGTGGCAATATCGTCCAACAGTGTGAGTAAACTTGCTCCAGCCATTTTTTGTCTCTTATATGAAATTGAGTAAGTAACAAAATGTAACACCAATGAATCACTCATCAAAGTGATGATTTTGCAAAGAATACCACCCCAAATGGTGTTTTATATTGCCGTAAAGATAAGACGGGTCTAGTCTTGTGATACCTTTCAGCAGTCAAAAGAAAAAGTATAGATGAAAAGTGGATACATTTACCCGATCGGTACTCCTGGCCAACCTTGGAACGAAGAAGAACGTAAAGCTTGGTTAGCAACGCAAGAAGTAAAACGTAGCTACCAAGATGAAGTCGTCAGTAAAATCGATGCCCTACGCGAGCGTTTTGATGTTGAACAATATGGTGCGCTCTCATACAACGAGGCACGCTTCCCTCTGTTTTGTATCAAAACACACAATTGGGATTCAACTAAACCTGTTGTGTTGGTCACAGGCGGCGTGCACGGTTACGAAACCAGCGGTGTACATGGCGCATTAAAGTTTGTAGAAACAGAAGCAGAGCGCTATGCAGAGCATTTCAATATTGTCGTTGCACCCTGCGTAAGCCCTTGGGGTTACGAGGTGATCAACCGCTGGAATCCAAACGCGATTGATCCAAACCGCTCTTTCTATAAGGATAGCCCTGCCGAAGAGTCCGCTAACCTCATAAAGCTCGTTGCAACTTTAGGCGATGTGTTAATGCACATTGATCTACATGAAACGACAGATTCTGACGAAACTGAGTTCCGTCCAGCCTTAGCTGCTCGTGATGGTATTGAGTACATTGAAGGTATGATCCCAGATGGCTTTTACACGGTGGGAGATAGTGAAAACCCTCAGCCTGACTTCCAAAAAGCGGTCATTGAGTCAGTTGCAAAAGTGACTCACATTGCACCAGCAGATGAAAACGGCGAAATCATTGGTTCACCCGTCGTACAGTTTGGCGTTATCAACTACCCAATGGTAAAACTGGGCCTGTGTGGCGGCGTAACAAATTGCGTTTACGGCACGACAACGGAAGTGTACCCAGACAGCCCAACGGTGACCGACGAAGAATGCAACGATGCGCAAGTTGCAGCCGTGGTCGGTGGTCTGAATTACGTTCTGGCTCAGTTATAATAAGCGGTTCTTATATTGCTCCGGTGTCATGCCGGAGTATTTCTTGAACATCGCGATAAAAGGGCTAGCTTGGTTATAACCTAACGTCAGAGCGACTTCTTTTACGGTCTGCCCTTTACGCAACAACTCCATAGAATGTAAATATCGCACACGTAAGCGCCACTCAGTAAAGCTCATGCCTAACTCACTCTGGCAATGTCTCGCTAACGTGCGTTCAGTGGTGTGCACTTTTTCTGCCCATTCCGCCAAACTGATCTCATCCGTCGGCGATTCTTCTACCGCTTTTAAGATTGGCTGAAGATATTTGTTGTCGGTTGTCGGTAAAAAGTGATGTTCGACTTCTTGCTTTGCAAGCTGGTCCAATAACACTTGTACCAAGCGCTTGTCTTCATCAGTTTGCGCCACGTTAATGTCTCGCTGACGAAAGTCCTCAATAATAGATGACACGATTGGAGTCACTTTGATCAAGCTCGTTTTAGTTGGAAAATGCGCCGTCAATTCAGGGGCGATGTTCAAAGAACAATATTCGATTGGCTTACGGTTGTAGCTAGTGTGACGAATTCCGGCGGGAACCCAAATAGCAAGATGTGGAGGTGCTAGAAATCTTGTGTCTTCTGCATCCATCTCCAGAATCCCACCGCTGATCAGTTGCACTTGCCCCCAAGGGTGGCTATGAATTCGTGTTTCTGTATTAGAGAGAAACGCTTCGAAATTCATAAATACATCTGATGGCGCACGATCGATTGATAAGGAGGGGTGAAGATTTCTGGCGCTCTTTTTCAAAATTGTCTTCCTATCGCTTACGATGTCTTTTAAGAGATACTTTTTATTATAAAGACCTGCCAGACTAGCGCCATCAATAATTGTGCTATAGGGTTCTCATGATTTATTTACTTCCGTTTTTCACCGTTATGATTTGGGGTGGTAACTCAATTGTGAACAAGATGGCTGCGAGCGCCATTGAACCAAGTGCGATGAGTTTCTACCGTTGGTTTGTCGCAATGGTCCTCCTAACGCCATTTTGCCTGCCTGCAATCATCAAACAACGACACATTATTCGACCTTACTTAGCTAAGTTGGCGTTTCTTGCGTTACTTGGTATGGTTCTCAACCAGTCACTTGGATACTATGCCGGTTTAACAACAACGGCCTCTAATATGGCCCTGATCACCTCTTTAGTTCCTTTGCTCAGTGTGTTTTTAAGTGTCCCATTGCTCGGTAAATCTATATCAATGTTAAGTATCGTCGGTGGTGTCATTTCGCTCGGCGGCTTGGCATTTATGCTTGGTCACGGTGATATCACTTACTTTTTACATCAAGACTTAACGCAAGGTGACAGCTTAATGCTCGTTGCTGCCATGGTATACGCGGCTTATTGTGTTCTGCTAAAACGCTGGAAAATGCCATTCAGTAGTTTGACTCTGGTTTACATGCAGGGCTTCTTTTCTGTTTTGATGCTCACACCACTTTGGCTCTCTAGTGAGCAACTGTTACCAAGCCAAGACGCGCTACCATTAATCGCTTATGCTGGTATTGCTGCTTCCATTTTCGCGCCGCTGATGTGGGTCAAAGCGATTGATTCAATTGGTGCTGATTCAAGTGCTATGTTCATGAACCTAATGCCTGTGGTTTCCGTCATACTTGCTTCAACACTAATTGGTGAGAAAATTTACGCTTACCACATTATTGGTGGGTTGTTAGTCATCTCTGGCGTTATCTTGTCGCAAATAAAAGTAAGACAGAGAAAACCATTGTCCAATTCTGAGATTGCCTCTACCGCCAATTAACATCTACACCCCAAGCCACAGAACTACGCTGTGGCTTGTCACTTCCAGCGTTCGAATAAAAGTTAATATTTTGTTTCATTCGCTATTCCCGAAAATTCATCTTGCTGCTAAATTGGGAAAACAATAACCCATCAAGGAAAGACAGATGAGCAGTGGTCAAAGAGACATTACCCTTCGCTTTTTAGCAGAACCCAGCGACGTAAATTTTGGCGGAAAAGTGCACGGCGGCGCCGTAATGAAATGGATCGACTTGGCAGCGTACGCCTGCTCTGCAGCGTGGAGTGGTAAATATTGCATTACCGCATATGCTGGCGGCATTCGGTTTGTTGCGCCGATTCATGTCGGCAACTTAGTCGAAGTTAGCGCGAAAGTCATTTATACCGGACGAAGCTCAATGCACATTGCGATTGACGTGCAAGCCAGTGATCCAAAGCAAATGAAAAACAGACTCACCACTCACTGTATCGTTATCATGGTTGCTGTAGATGAAAACGGAAAACCAACCGATGTACCGAAATGGATTCCAGAGTCAGATGAAGACAAAGCCTTAGAGCAATCCGCGATCCGTCTTATGAACATGCGTAAAGAGATTGGGGAAGAAATGGAAGCACACGTTAAATATCTCAAGTAACTGGCATCCGTTAAGAACGCTATTAAGTACCTCAACGTTACCCAGACCCAGAGTGTGGAGCAACATCATGGTTTTGCCATTTGTTTCACGCTCGCCCTTCTCTGTCATAAATCCTTCACCTAGCTTTGCTTAAATCCATCCATTATTTTAGAGTTGGATAGAGTTTGGATCTTGAGACTAAAAGAAACGACCTTAAGTGAAGAGACGTTGACCAATTTAAAAGCGGTCGAGTACCAGTGGGTGAGAACCATGTACGTCGAGGGGTATAACGAAACAGAAATTAATCATTACATTCAAACTTGCTTTGGCGGTGACGTTACCTTTGCTAATCTATTTCGTCGCGTCGCACTGCAGCAAGAAAGTTTGTACACGCTGCTTCAATACGTTGGATGCGCACCTTCCAGCCGAGAGTTTTAATCTCTTCCTTCCCTACCTCAATTTAGCTTTTTACTAAGCTCTAGTTATTTATGTGAAGTGCTACGCAGGGCATTATTCAAGCCCTGTGTAATCCATTGCAAAGCCGCTAATCTCTATCTACTTATTGCACAATTGCCTTTAACAGGCATAAAAAAACCTGAGTCTAAACTCAGGTTATGGTTACAAAAACTGTTAGTGATTGAATCGTAAGGAACTAAGCTAACAGCCAGCTATGCGTAACGCCAATAAAAGCCAAGATATTACTGATCGGCGGCCAAACCAAAATTGTAATATCCGTGCTAAGTATAAGGGCGACCATGTGGTCGCCCTTTTCTAGTTATTCTTATCAATCTCAGACCACAAGAGATTATCCTTTCACACCACCAGCGGTTAGACCACCAACCAACCAGCGCTGCGCAAGTAAGAATACGGCAGTGATTGGCACTGCTGAAAGTACAGCAGCTGCGGCAAAGTCACCCCACAAGTAGTTTTGTGGATATAGGTATTGCTGCATACCCACTGCAAGTGTGTACGAGTCTACATCAGAAAGCAGTAGTGACGCTACAGGAACTTCACCAATTACCATGATGAACGACAATATGAAGACTACCGCTAGGATTGGCACAGACAGTGGCAGCAATACCAAACGGAATGCTTGCCATGGTGTAGCACCATCAAGAGCCGCTGCTTCTTCTAGAGACGAGTCAATACTTTCGAAGTAGCCTTTAATGGTCCAAACGTGCAGTGCGATACCGCCTAAGTAAGCGAAGATCAGACCGCCATGCGTGTTCAGACCAAGGAAAGGAATGTACTGACCCAGTTTGTCGAACAACGCGTACAGAGCAACCAGTGCCAACACCGCAGGGAACATCTGGAAGATCATCATCGCTTTAAGAATGGTGTTCTTACCTTTGAACTTCATACGAGCAAACGCGTAAGCCGATGTGGTTGATAGCGCCACGATTAGGATTGCAGAAATACCACCCACTTTTACCGAGTTCCACAACCATGTCATTACTGGGAATGGTGGCGGTGTAACTGTACCGTCTGGATTAGTCACCGAGAAACCTAATGCCAATTTCCAGTGATCAAGTGTTGGGTTGTCTGGGATCAGGCTACCCGTTGCAAAGTTACCTTCACGGAATGAAATCGCGATGATCATCAGTAAAGGGAAAATAATCAGTGCCAAGAATGCCCACATTGCAATATGAGTAGCCCAAACACGATACTTTAATGACTTACCTTGTACCATTGCCATTGTAATTTCTCCTTAGTCCTGAGCTACTTTAGTTACGCGTAGGTTGATAAGTGCCAATGCGCCAACCAATAGGAAGATAAGCGTTGCTACCGCACTTGCTAGACCGAAGTCTTGACCGCCAGCACCTTCGAATGCGATTCGGTAGGTGTAACTTACTAGCAGGTCGGTGTAACCCGCAGGCTCTGATGTACCAATCATGTTTGGACCACCGCCAGTCAACAACTGGATAAGTACGAAGTTGTTGAAGTTAAATGCAAAACTCGCGATCAACAATGGTGTTAATGGCTTCAACATCATTGGTAGTGTGATACGTGTAAAGTTCGTGACAAAGTTCGCACCATCAATTGCTGATGCTTCATATAAATCGTCTGGAATCGCTTTTAGTAAGCCCATACACAAAATCATCATGTAAGGGAAACCAAGCCAAGTGTTCACAATTAAGATCATGGTTTTCGCCATGAACGGATCAGAGAACCAAGCCGGGCTAATGCCGAACAAGCCTTCCAACAACATGTTGATCTCACCAAAGCTTTGGTTAAACAAACCTTTAAAGATCAAGATAGAAATAAACGCCGGAACTGCATAAGGCAGGATTAGCAACAAACGGTAAACTGAGCGACCTTTAAGTGCTTCCCACTGAACCACACTGGCAAGGACAAGACCAATAACAAGCGTAAATAATACGGTTAGCGCAGAGAAAACAATGGTCCAGATAAAGATACTGATAAACGGCTCTTTGATACCATCATCTTTCCAAACACGCTCAAAGTTGTGGGTACCAATGTTCACCACGAAACCTGGTGACACTGTGCTACCAACAAATTGACCATTTTCATCGACAGGCTGGTAGTAACCTACTTCCATATTTGGACGTAGCGTTTCTTCAGTCCGGTTGTTGTAAAGCGTTTCACCATCTTCTTGTAATGTGTACAAAGGTACAACTGCAGCAAATTTGCGCAGCCCACTCATGCGGATATCATCACCACTTGGCAAATGTAAATCGACACTGCTCAACGCACTGCGGTTCTTAACAATCGCCTTGATTGATTCTTTTTCACCCGTTACTTCTTCAATTGGTGAAAGATCAAACTCCGATGCTGAAAGGTTATCAAGCTGAAAAGTCGGGCTTGCAAGTAGCTCACCATCTTTTTCAACCACAAGTTGATGGCCTTGCTCCGTTTTATACAAAGTGAACGGGTAGCTATCACCACTTTGGTAAGTTCGGTCCAAAAGTACGTTCTGAGCGCGATCAAAAGAGAGTTGGTTCTTCGCGCTATAGTTGGTAAACGCCAAACCTATGGTGTACGCCAAAGGAAAAAGAATGAAAAGGATCATCCCTGCTATACCAGGGTAGATGTAACGGTGTGCGTACGTCTTTTTGCTACCAAAGATGAACAACGCTAAAGCGGTAAGAATGAGCGTAAGTAGTGCAAACGCAATCTCACCGCGAGAATACATAAGGATTGTTGCGTAGCCATTGATGATGCCGACTGTGCCTAAAAGTGACCATTTCATGAACACTTTTTTGCTGCTCGGAAGGCTGGCTTCTGGTGCTGTCATAGCATTTGTACCTTGAACTGACTGCATAGGGAACCTGCTAGCGAATATAGAATAAATATAGAAAAGTAAGGAGGAGTTGCCTCCTCCTTAAAAAGGTCTTACTTAATTATTTAGTCATTTGTTTTTCTGCATCTGCAAGAGCTGCATCGACAGTTTGACGACCGTCAACTACGTTGATGATTGCGTTCTTAGCCGCACCCCAGAATGCGTTCATTTGAGGGATATTTGGCATGATTTCGCCGTTCATCGCGTTATCCATAGTCGCAGCGATACGAGTATCTGAATCTAGTTCACGTTGGAACGAGTTAAGCGCTACCGCACCTAGAGGCTTATCGTTGTTAACCATGCGTAGGCCGTCGTTTGTTAGTAGGTAGTTCTCAATGAACTCAACCGCTAGGTCTTTGTTTGGAGACGCAGTGCTGATACCAGCCGTTAGAACACCAACGAATGGCTTAGAAGATTGACCTTGGAACTTAGGTAGCGTAGTCACGCCGTAGTTAACGCCAGACTTCTCAATGTTGCCCCAAGACCATGGACCGTTGATCGTCATCGCTGTTTTGCCTTGGTTGAACGCAGACTCAGACACTGAGTAATCCATATCCGCAGAGATTACGCCTTTATCAACTAAGCCTTTTACGAAGCTCATTGCGTCTTTAACGCCTTCTTTCGCGATACCAGCGTCTTTAACATCGTAACCTTCAGAAGTGTATTTGAACGCGTAGCCGCCATCAGCCGCCATTAATGGCCAAGTGAAGTACGGTTCTTTTAGGTTCCACATGATTGCAGACTTGCCGTCTTTTTTAAGTTTTGCATCTAATGCTGCAACCTCTTCCCAAGACTTTGGTGGGTTTGGAACTAGGTCTTTGTTGTAGATTAGAGATAGAGACTCAACCGCAACTGGATAGCCGATCAATTTGCCGTCGTAACGTACTGCATCCCAAGCGAAATCAACGATACCTTCTTGAATATTCTTAGAAGGTTTAATTTCTGCTAGCAGGCCAGCTTCTGCGTAACCACCGAAACGGTCGTGAGCCCAGAATACGATATCAGGACCGTCGCCAGTCGCTGCAGTTTGAGGGAATTTGTCTTGAAGGCCATCTGGGTGAGCCACAGTCACTTTAATGCCTGTGTCTTCTTCAAATTTCTTACCAACTTCAGCAAGGCCGTTGTAGCCTTTATCACCGTTGATCCAGATAGTAAGTTGTCCTTCTTCGATGGCAGCATTAGCACCAAAAGAACCCAAAGCAACAAGAGTACCTAGTGCTACAGCGCTTAACTTTTTCATGTTCGTATCCTTTTTATATTTTTGATGTAGGGCTAGTCCATTGAGGTTCAGCCGTATTTCGACATATATCATCTGAAATAATCCAATATGTCTCATCCTCCTAATCCCTACGCCCTTACAATTATGACGTATTTTCGTGATCTAAATCGCCAAGGGTAAGAGACTCAAATCACAAAATGGATAGTTCCTGTGATCGGTTTCAACTTTAGGTGGTGCAATAATGTGATTTCCGACCAACTGCTTTCTTCCTCCTCCTTTTTTACTCCTCCCTTTCTACTCCCCCTACAATTATTTCTATTAGGAGGATGTCGCACTACGCACAATCTTAGAAACTGCAGTCATCCAAGAGTGGATGGTAAGAACCCTTTCCCAGCAGTGCCTACGTATTAGGAAAAAGATTTGCTGGTTTTGCATTGCCAGACGAGTGGAATGTCATTATTAGTGTTGTTTGTGGTAATTATTTCACGGGGGAGACAATACGAATAATGTGGGGGAGAGAAACTCGTACTTGGCTATGATGGGTAGCACTTCTATTCAGGACATTTTATTGAAGTGCTACCCTACTTTTCTTACCAACCGCAATAACTTACCGATTCCTACTGTTACTGCTCGCTAGATAATTCATATAATGATGAGCGGTGAATAATAAAAAATTGATCGAGGACGAGCTACATGGCGAGTGTCACGTTAAAAAATGTTTGTAAAGCGTATGGCGACGTACTGATTTCTAAGAACGTAGACCTAACAATCAACGAAGGTGAATTTGTTGTTTTCGTAGGTCCATCAGGTTGTGGTAAATCTACCCTTTTACGTTGTATTGCCGGTCTTGAAGACATTACTTCAGGTGATTTGTATATTGGTGACCAGCGCATGAATGACGTCGAACCATCCAAACGTGGTGTTGGTATGGTATTCCAGTCTTACGCTCTTTACCCGCACCTTAACTTATATGACAACATGTCATTTGGCTTGAAACTAGCAAAAGCAGACAAAGCAGAAATCGACAAGCGTGTTGAACAAGCAGCAGAAATCCTACAACTAGGCCACTTGCTTGAGCGCCAACCAAAAGCACTTTCTGGTGGACAGCGTCAACGTGTGGCGATTGGCCGAACATTGGTATCGCAGCCAAATGTATTCCTTCTAGACGAGCCACTATCAAACTTGGATGCGGCACTGCGTGTAAACATGCGTGCACAAATCACGAAACTTCAGCGCCAACTTGGTTGTACCATGATCTACGTAACGCACGATCAGGTAGAAGCGATGACAATGGCAGATAAAATCGTTGTACTAGACGGCGGTTATGTATCGCAAGTTGGTAAGCCGCTTGAGCTTTACCATTACCCACAAAACCGCTTTGTAGCTGGCTTTATCGGTTCTCCTAAAATGAACTTCATGAGCGTATTCATTGATGAAGTAGAAGCAGAGCGCGTCAAAGTTCAACTATCTAACGGCGTATCTTTCTGGATTCCGGTGGATGGTACAACAGTTAACCGCGGCGACCGAATGTCTTTAGGCATTCGCCCTGAGCACCTATTATCCGCTTCTGAAGCTGATGCAAGTATTCACGGTGAAGTGATGATTGTTGAGAAGCTAGGTAACGAAACTCAAGTATACCTAAATCTAGAAGGCGCGGACGCCGACGTTATTTTCCGTCAGCCTGACACGCTTGCAGTCGACACTGGCGATAAAATCGAGATCGGTATTCCAGCTCATCGTTGTCACCTGTTCCACAGTGATGGTCGCGCATGCCGCCGCCTATACAAAGAAAACGGCGTAGAAGTCGAATAGTTCATTCGTCCTTACTCAAAAAAATCCCTCTCAAGTGAGAGGGATTTTTTTATCTTAATAAATATCAGCAATTCGATACTAAATCATTAATCGTTAACGAATCAAATCACCCGTTTCTTCTACCCTCACATAAACCATTGTCTTTGTACTGATACTTCATTTTTAATACTTTTCCTCATTCCTCATAAGTAAGTACCAGCTTTTTCCTAACCCGCCAAACTTAGCCAAAGGGCTAAATATCATTCTTATTTCCACTTACCTCAACAAAGCAAATTTTTACACTTATCAACGAAATTACACGTGACAAAAACTCAGCAGCATTCCACAGAATGCTCTGTGCACCAACTACTAATAACGTTCACGACACGGCAATTGGGGAAGACACCCAAGGGCGGTAGCGTGTCAGAAGGGAAACTGAGTCATGAAACAAAAAGGACTTATCCGCTCTCATGAGATGGAGTTCGCTTTTTTATATCGCATCTCAGATCTTGCTGTCATCGTCTCTTTTATGCTGCTTTTAGTGTTCAAAGACATGAATACTGCGATGGGGAAAGATTACGTCATATTGGCTTTCGTTGGAGGCATCTCCTTTCTATTTATGGCAGAAAGCGGCAATCTGTATCGCTCTTGGCGAACCAGTTCGTTTAAAGAGCAGATGTTTATTGTCTGTGTTGCTTGGGCGGTGACTTCTGCACTTATCTTTGTTGTGCTGTATTTTTCTGAAGTCCATACCTTATTTGATAACACAATTTTAGCGCTGTGGTTTGCGATTACGCCCGCTCTGCTTTTGGCATGGCGAGTAACATTCCGTACCGGATTAGCCTATTTGAGAAAAAAAGGATTCAACACTCGCACTGCAATCATCATCGGCCAAACTCCTCACGGCATTACCCTAGCTAACGAAATTCAAAACCACACAGAACACGGCGTGCTTTTTGATGGCTTTTACGACGAACGATCTTCCGACAGATTGCCAAATTCTGATTATCCTATTAAAGGAGCTGTTGACCACGCCCTTGAGCGAGCTAAAAAAGGGGAAGTAGATTACGTCTATATCGCGATGCCAATGCACGCAAAAGAGCGCATTGCGTCACTTCTTAACCAATTCTCAGATACCACCGCAAATACGTATCTGATTCCCGACTTCTTCACTTATAACCTTTTACATTCTCGTTGGGCGCAGATCGGCCAAGTTCAAACACTAAGTGTCTTTGATACACCTTTTGCTGGAATTTCTTCTTGGGTAAAACGGTTTGAAGACATCTTGTTTTCGAGCATTATTTTGGTCTTAATCGCCCCTATTCTATTCGTCATTGCGATTGTCATTAAGGCAACGTCTAAAGGCCCTGTCATCTTTAAACAACATCGGTACGGTCTTGATGGACGCAAGATTGAAGTCTGGAAGTTCCGTTCAATGACAACCATGGATCAAGGTTCCAACGTGAAACAGGCGACAAAGAACGATCCTCGTATTACGCCTTTTGGCGGATTTCTACGTCGCACCTCTTTGGACGAACTGCCTCAATTTATCAATGTCCTGCAAGGGACCATGTCTATTGTTGGTCCACGCCCTCATGCCGTGGCGCACAATGAAGAGTATCGCCAGATTGTTGACCGATACATGCTACGTCACAAAGTAAAACCAGGCATTACTGGCTGGGCGCAAATTAATGGCTATCGCGGCGAAACAGACACCTTAGAAAAAATGGAAAAGAGAGTCGAGTTTGATTTGGATTACATCCACCACTGGTCGGTTTGGATGGACATCAAAATCATCTTTATGACCGTTTTCAAAGGCTTCACTGGTGCTAACGCTTACTAAGGTTAAGATTATGAAGAAACTGACAATGGCAATAGCATTGAGTCTGTTTTCTACTGACTTGCTCGCAGAACCGATGGCTTACCAAACCGAGTCTGGTATAGAGTTGATTCCCCTCGTAAAAACTTTCTACGAGGGAGATGACAACATCAATAAAGCGGAAAAATCCGGCAATGTAGAATCGGTCAATATTTGGGGTATAGAACCAAGCTTACTAGCACGTATAGAACGGAATCGCTATCGCGCAGATATTTTATATAAGTTAAAAGCGGGCTTTTCATCTGACGATCGCAACGACTTCGACGACCACACTTTTCAGTTTTCCAACTTTTTCGAATTTAATCATCGTCATCGTTTAGTGGTTGATTACCGTTTTCGCGCCCAGCATGAAGTTCGAGGAGAAGATATTACCGAAGGTAATGGTAGCGTAATCGACTCACCAATAGAGTTCAACCGTAACGATGTAAAAACCAATTATGTCTTTGGCTCTAACGGTGCCAAAGGCAGACTCGAATTCGGTTTAGGCTATAGTGATAAAACCTATCAAAACTATCGTGACGGCTTGCCTGGGCGCCCAAACGCTAAAACTAAATACAACGATTTTCGAGCTCCCAATGCACATTTGGAGTTCTATTTAAGAGCGACGCCAAGAACCTATTGGTTAGTCGGAACAAACCAAATCGTAACCGAGTATCAGCACCGAAATTCTGCGCAGCCATCGAAAGATAACAACACCAGTTTCTATTACACCGGTGCCGAATGGGAAGTCACAGGAAAAACCAAAGGCATCGCTCGAATCGGTTATCAAATCAAAGATTTTGACAGCGCTCAACGAGAGACATTTAAAGGCTTTAGTTGGGATATCGGCTTTGAATGGTTGCCTCAAGAACAAACTCTAGTCAGCGTGAAAACCACTCAAGCGGCGGTTAACCCCGACCAAGATGGCGATTACAACCTACAAACTCGTTACCGACTGAACCTCAAGCACGATTGGAATAGTTACCTTGCAACTCGCTTAGGTGCTGTTTATCAACAAGATGATTACACGGGAATCTCCAGAAACGACGATCGGTACACTCTATCTTTTGGTATCGATTATCAGATCAAACGTTGGATACTGCTGCAAGCCGATTGGCAATACCAAGATAAAAACTCTAGCCGATCGGGTTATAGCTTCGAACAAAACATTTGGACTTTAAGCGCACAGTTTTCTCTGTAAAAAGGATTATTAATGAAGGCATTCATCAAATTCATGAGTGTAGCGTTGTTGCTATTTAGCACTTTGGTCAACGCTGACTCAAACGAGGAAGATTACTTACTCGATACTGGCGATACCATTTCCGTGCAGGTCTATGGTGAAGAAGATCTTACGATTAAAAGTATTCTAATAACGTCAGATGGCTACTTTGATTACCCCTACCTTGGCCGAATTAAAGCAATCAAAAAAACACCGAAACAACTCAAGTACGAAATAGAAACGGGCTTAAAAGGCGATTATCTCATCAATCCAAAAGTGATGGTCACCATCAATAACTTTCGTCTGTTTTACGTTAATGGCGAAGTCAGGAAACCTGGTGGATTTGAATACCGTCCAGGGTTAACCATAGAGAAGGCCATCGCTCTAGCAGGTGGCTTGACCGACAGAGCCTCACGCAAAGGCATTAACCTCACCAAGCATAAGACGGGTCAAACGATGGAAGGGGTCAGTATGCACCGCAACGTTGAACCTGGTGACATTGTATTTATTGACCAGAGCTTCTTTTAAGTGACAGGGAATCAAATGAACGGGACTCATCCAAATAATCTCCAGATGAACAAAGTAGAACTGATTCGTTTTGGCCATCACTTCAAAGCGATTAAAAAGAATTGGCTAAGCATCGCAGCATTCACGCTTCTGTTCTCATTAACTTGTACTTGGTATATCTACTCCAAAGCATCGATATACCAAGCTACAGCTACGCTACTCATCCAAGAGGAGCAAAAAAGCGCCCTTTCAATCGAGGAAGTATATGGCGTCGACACGACAAAAAAAGAGTACTTTCAAACGCAAATCGCCATTTTAAAATCGAATCATATTGCAGATAAGGTCATTAGAGAGCTGAACCTTACCCAATTACCTGAATTCACAAGCTCAGGGGGGTTAAATAAAAAAATCGACCAAATAAAGTCGATTCCTTTTGTTCAAGACCTACTGAATGTGGCACCAAGCCCAAAAGAAACCGCCCAGTTTTCAGAGTCCTATTATCAGGCACTTCAAGCTTTCAGAAGTAAACTCGATATTGAGCCAGTACGTAACACCCAATTAGTCAGAATTCGCTTTCGTTCTATCGATCCTAAGCTTGCGACGACAATCGCCAACGCGGTCGGCCAAGCCTACATTGACGCAAATTTTGAAGCCAAATTGGTCGTTACACAAAATGCGGCTACTTGGTTGACAAATAACTCTCAAAAATTGGAGGAGCGATTACGTAACTCGGAGCAAGCGCTGCAAGAATTCTTGTTAAAAGAAGGGTTGATCGATATAAACGGTATTGATGAAATTTACGCAAATGAGCTAGAAGAACTCACTCGCAAGCTGAATATCGCTGTTAATAAGCGTATTGAAGCGCAGACGTTAATCCAACTGTTACGACGTAAATCTTCGCAAAGTTTAGACAGCTTGTTGTCAATTGATGAATTCGCTAATCAAGCGCAAATCCGCGATCTAAAATTGTCGGAAGCACAGGCAGCCAAAAATCTCTCTGAACTGGCACAGCGCTACGGACCTAAGCATGATCGAATGATTCAGGCGAAAGCACAGCTTGCTGAAATTCAATCAAGAACCCAGCAACTCATCCGGGACATTTCCTTCAGTAAGCAACAAGACCTTCTTGCTGCAAAAGCGCAAGAGGACATGCTTCGAGCAGAACTCGATAACAAAAAGTCAGACTTCCAATCGTTAGGGTCACAAAAAGCGCGTTACGAACAGTTAAAACGCGAGGTTGAATCCAATAAGGCACTCTATGAAGCGTTCTTAAATCGTGAGAAAGAGACCAACGCCACCAGCGACTACAAGAATGTCACTGCTCGCTTTACTGATAAAGCCATCATTCCTCTATTCCCGGTGGCACCACAACGAATCAAACTGGTACTGATTGCCACCTTTTTTGGCTTTGCCATTGCTTGCGCTCTGGTCATCATCTTAGAAACGATGCGAGAAGTTATCCGAAGCACAGCCGATGTGCAGGAAAAACTTGGTGTTACGTGTTTAGGTGTGATTCCTATGGTCAAAAAACGCAATTTGCGTAAAAACGGCGTCAGTTATACCGCGTATTTAGATGATGAAGAAAAGCTATTTAGTGAAGCTTGCCGCTCCGTCAGAACCTCGCTTCTGCTCAGATTAACCAACACGAAGCAAAAGATATTGCCCTTTACCTCTGCTATTCCAGAAGAAGGAAAAACATCGACCAGTATCAATATGGCGGTGTCGTTTTCAAAAATGGAAAAGGTGTTGATCATCGACTGCGATTTACGTCGACCTTCCATCGCAAAGCGATTCGGTATTGCTGAATCAAGCCCTGGCTTAACGCATATCCTGACGATGGATACGCCAATCAAAGATTGTGTTACACATATAAAAGAAGCCAACTTAGATGTATTACCGGCCGGCCTAATTCCGCCAAACCCACAGGAATTACTGGCTTCTGATCGCTTTAAAAAGTTGCTCGAACATTTTCAAAATAAGTATGACCGGATCATTATCGATACACCACCCCTACTGTCAGTGAGTGACGCACTTATTCTTGGTCAGTATGCCAATGGTCTGATCACCGTCATTCGCTCAGAATCAACAAAATCATCACTGGTTAACCTTGCGTTATCTAAACAAATACAACACTCAGTTCCATCTCTTGGCGTCTTAATCACACAAGCCAAGGCCAAGGAAGGAGAGACGCTTTATGTCCAGAAATACGCCTACTAACGTAAACCTATCTTGGTACCAAACGTTGAAAAGCCAAGAACAGCCGGTATTGATCTATCAAATGGGCAAAGTAGGTTCGAGTGCATTAGAGCATTCCATTCCTAACTCGATTCACTTGCACGACCTTATGACCGTCGATGCGCAAAAACAAATATCCCCCGTTAGAGCGCAATTGCATAAGCCTCAGATCAATGCGTTAAAGCGACGACTAAAGCGTATAACGATGAGCCATATGTTAAAGCGCAAGAAAAAAGTTCGAATTATCTCGCTGGTGCGTGAACCGATCGGACGAAATGTCTCAATGTTCTTTCAAGCACTTCCTTTTTGGATGGCGGACAAATATCTAAAGGATGACAGCGCAATACGTACCGAACGACCGCAATTACTCCAAGAAGCATTTGATAAGCACATGAATCATCAATATGCGCTGCAGTGGTTTGACAACGAGATCAAACAACTAACAGGGATTGATGTGTTTAACGAGTCTTTTAATCACGAAGTAGGCTATCAAACATACCATAACAATAACTTCTCACTGTTGGTGATTCGAAGTGACAAGCTAACGAAGGCTAACTCCGCAGTTGAAGACTTTTTAGGTTACCCCGTGGATGTTGTTTATGAAAATCAATCAGACAACAAATGGTACTCGCCACTAATGAAAGAATTCAAAACGCAATTTCAACCTACACCCGAGTACGTTGAAGAAATGCTGAATTCTAAATTGACGAAGCACTTTTTCTCAAATGCAGAAATCACCGACCTTAAACAGCAATATCTGACCAATTAATCATGAAAACCAAGATTCTACATATTATTAATGATCTTTCTCAGAACGGCGGTGCTCAGAAGTTCTTAGTCGATCTTGTTTTAGAACATAAGCCTGAATACGAAATCAAAATTTTGGTCTTATGTGATGAAAATGATTATTTACCAATGCTATCCGCCCAAAGTATAGAGTGTTTTAACTGGCGCACATTGTCATTGAGTGAGAAATTCTCTTTGCTGCGTTGGCCGGATGTCGTTCACGGGCACCTCTACCCTTCCATTTACCTAGCGCTATTGGCGGTAGGTAAAAAACGAATCCAGACTGAGCACTGTTCTTATAACCGTCGACGTGACTATCCGCTGTTTAAGTTCATGGAATACGTCTTGTATTGGGGCCACGACTTGACGGTCAGTATTAGTGAAAAAGTACAAGATGAACTGGTGAAGTTCATGCCTCGCTACCAACACAAATATCACGTGGTGCACAATGGCGTTGATTTAAAAAGGTTTTCTATGACGCCAAGATGCGCCAGCCACCTAATCGACAAACCAGTTATCAAGATTGGAATGGTGGGCCGACTTCACCAACATAAAGATCATGAAACGCTTATCCAAGCACTTATCCATTTACCAAGACGATACGAACTCCACCTTGCGGGAGATGGAGAAAAAAAATCGTCACTGCAAGCATTGGCAACAAAAATCAACGTCGCGCAACGTGTTCACTTTCATGGCGTAGTTTCTGACGTTCCAGCCTTTTTGAACGACATGGATATTTACGTGCAATCGTCGCACGTCGAAGGCTTTGGTTTGGCGGCGGTTGAGGCGATGGCAGCAGGCTTACCCGTACTATCGTCGGACGTACCTGGTTTGGATGACGTCACCGGACGTGCCGAATATTTATTTCAAGTTGGTAACGCCACTGAACTGAGCCAAAAAGTTCTCCAGCTGTGTGAAAGTGTTGAGCGGTACGACGCTGCAAGTCAATACTCCGTCAATAGGGCCTCTCTCTACACCATCGATAAATTTCGTGAAGGTTACTATGGAATCTACCAGCAGCTTTGCGCCAACAAATAGTTCCGCGCCATCGAGCCATCGCGCCTCATTGCTTGCAGCATGCCTATTAGCATTGTTCTTTATTCCTATGAAGTTTCGTGCTGGAGGAATAGCGCTAGCCCCATCTGACATCGCAAGCCTTTTGTCTATTGGTTTTACTGCATTAGTGGTATTGGAAGGAAAAGCTGAAAAACTCATGCATCCCTGTATGGGATTCCTCGTATTGTTCACTGGGTATGTGTTCATAAATGGTCTGCTAAATCGCGTCCCTTTAATGCCGCTAGTTATAGAAACTGTGCAATGGTTAGCGATTTTGTGCCTACTGAGCCTAATGTACGCCTATGGCGTGTTTGATGACGAACGGGTAATGGTTTATTTCACGTATCTGTTGTTTTTCATCTGTTCGCTCGTTGCCTTATGGCACTTTGCTCAGGGCTATCAAAGTGGGTTTAAGTTACTCGGGGTAAGTAAATACGGGTTCGGTGTACTGTGCTCACTACTGTACCTTTATCGAAATAAAATTCGCGCTTTCCACCTTTTGATGCTCGTAGCTTTAGTATTACTGGTGTTGTCACAAGAAAGAAAAGCGCTACTTGGTTTTTGTCTGCTTTTCTTCTTTGACCAACTGCTCGTAAAAAACTTAATGAGAAAATCGCTCAGCGAAACGTACACGTGGACGATTTTATTAGCCTTAAGCTTCATTGTGTTTACTGCCGTCACAACCACACTCTACGTTGGGTTTGAAACGCTAGCAGACACATTGGAAATAACCCAAGAAGACGTCTTATTTGCCAACCAAAGTGAAGCGCGCTGGGTATCGAATCTTCATAGAAAACTTTTACTTGCCAATGGGCTAGATATTTTACTTCAACACCCGGTGTTAGGTGTCGGCGCGAAAATGTTACCCAACTTTATGATCAGTTACTTTAATTATGATGAGCTGGCGATCTACACCCACAACTTTGTGTTAGATACCGCCATTGAATACGGATTGCTTGGTATCGGTCTGCTGTTTGGTGGTTATTTTCTTTTTATTCGCTTTTGCTTCCGTAGTCTTAATGAAAACAGAAAAAGCCTATTACTTGCGATATACGCCCTCATCATGGTGTTTTTCGTTGCGGTAAACACCACCATAATTTTAATACTCTTATTACCCGTCATGATCAGCATGAGCAACGACTCAAGGGCCATTGCTCATACTTTTCCGGTAAACCATCACCACGAATATGAATAATCAAGGATAGGATAGATGAAGTATTCAATCTCTCGACAATTTGAAAAGAACCGAGAACTCCAAGCTGATAATTTTGTTTTAGTTTACCAAATGGGCAAAGTTGGCTCCTCATCAATTGAGCACACACTAGGGGAGAAAAACATCCCGAGCTATCACATCCACACCTTTGATGATCACGAAGAATTTCACATGTATCACAATAAAAAAGACGTGAGTAAATTCTTCGACTTCCGAAACCGCGCACTCTATCGCTTAGTGCTCAAGCAGCGAAAACGTATCTTACAAAAACGAGAACAGATTAAAATCGTTACGCTGGTCCGCGATCCAATCGCAACTGTCTTTTCTCGCTTCTTTCAAGATCTCCATTTGCAATTTATCGAAGGCAAAAAGAACGATGCAATTCACCGAGATATGGAAGTCACGTATCAGCACCTCGAGCATTGTTTTGATAACTATATCAATCTCAACTATTTTGCGGACTGGTTCGACAACGAGTTAAAGCGTAATTTCAATATCGATGTGATGCGCCAAGAGCTGGACAACACTCAACCTTTCTTCACATTCCAGAACGATCAGGCCAACGTCATGCTAATCAAATGCGAACAGCTCAGTTCTCTTGATAAAGAAATCGGTGAGTTTCTTGAGTTGCAAGACTTCGTGCTGAAAAACAGCAACGAAGCGAAAAACAAGTGGTACTCCAATATTCACCAACACTTTAAGAATCACTACGACTTCTCAAAACTGTTCTATATGTACGATCTTCCCTTGTATCGCCACGTTTATTCAGAGCAAGAGCGTGATGCTTTTAAACACAAATGGATGCAAACAACAGGGACAAAATCATCATGAAGAAAGTACTCCATGTTACAGAAGCGTTTGGAGGTGGCGTTCAAACCGCCCTCTATAGTTATGTTCACTCATCCAGAGACGAGCCTTATCAGCATTTCTTGCTAGCCAGAGCCCGAGAAAACGACTTAACCAATGAGAACAACCACCACATTTTCGTACAGACAAAGTGGGTAGAAGGCGGCTTGCTTCAATTTATTCGCGATGCAAACCACATGATTGCATCACTTGGTCCCGACGTCGTGCATTTGCACTCGAGTAAAGCAGGATTTCTCGGCCGATTTCTAAAGCTTGGCAAGGCACGCTTGGTTTACACACCGCACTGTTATGCCTTCGAACGTGAAGATATCTCAGAGCTTGCACGCCAGATCTATAAAGCACTAGAGAAAGTAAAACTGAGCAAAATTGATGTGGTTGCAGGCTGTAGCCAACGAGAGTGTGACCTAGCCATTAGCATTGGTGCGAAACGTGCCGAACTGCTCAACAACTACGTGTCTTATCAAAGTGAAGATCGTATAGAGCGAAACAAGCAAGAAGCGCTGAAGCTCGTTGTACTTGGTCGTGTCGCGCCCCAAAAAGATCCTCAGTTTCTTATCAGCACATTGCAGTTCCTTAATCGGTATGCGCTTAACCGCCCGATAGAGATCACATGGATAGGTGGCGGTGACCACGTACTCGAACAGAAATTACGCACTGAAAATGTGGATGTAACGGGCATGCTGCCTCGCGATGAGGTAGTTGAAAAGCTCAAGGGTTCAGACCTTTATCTACATACTGCAGCATGGGAAGGGATGCCGTTAACCATTCTAGAAGCATCCAAGTTACATCTTCCTATGGTTATTCGGACCATCGGCGCAACCAAAGATCTCAACTACCCGTTTTTAGCGCTCACACCTGAAGAAATGGCCAAGCAGATCGCGCATTGTGTCAATCATTATGAAGAGATCGATTTTCGCCAATATACAGCAGAATTAAACGATGCCTTCAGTGAAGAAAAACAGCGCCTCGCACTCAATAAACTTTACGGTTAAATGCCCCTATGTTTCACACTGTTCAACAAAAATTACTGTTGATGCCCAGCGGTAAAAAAAGCTTGTTATCTACTGGATTAAAAACCGCAATCACGCGTGTGTTGAGTGCGCTATTTGCTTTTTTACTGACTCTGATTGTATCGAAAACCAGTGACGCTTCGACGGCCGGTCAATTTTTCTTTTTATTCAACCTAGTCTCGCTACTCGCCATCGTTTCTCAGCTAGGTTTTGATGTCTCGTTAGTTCGTTACAATGCGATCGCTTTTAATAACAAAGAGAAGCTTGAACAAAGCCAAAACTATAAAACCGCACTTTATCGAAGTATGGCATTTTGCTTGCTCGCCATAGGCGTTTTGTTGGCAGGGTTTAATCTGTTTCCAGAGCAGCTAAACCAGACTCAATCACCAATGTATGCGATTATTTTATGCTTGTTTTGCATACCTTTCTTGGTGCTTGCGCAAACCAACAGTCGGGTGCTTCAAGCATGTAGAAAAGTCGTATCATCTCTGTTTGCGTTGCAGCTTGGGGTAAGCATGTTGATGGTCATTTTTGTCTTTGCCCTAGACTATATCGGTCAGCAAAATATCAACAATCTAATGACCGCACTGCTTTTAGCGAGCATAGGTGTCGCGGTCATATCTAGTGCCAATTGGCTTGGCTCAGATCAATATCAAACATCGGCTTTCGTACCAAACAAAAAAATGGTCTCTTCTGCCAAGCAAGTCTGGGTTGGCAGTATCTTCACGAATGTTCTTCAATGGGGAAGCCTTGTTATTGCGGGCTTTTTTATCTCAACAGCGGAAATCGGTTTGTTAGCCGCAGCCCAACGCACATCACTACTGATTGGCTTTGTGCTGATTACCATTAACTTTGTGGTCGCCCCGATGTTTGCCTCTCTCTACAAAGAGCGTCAAATGCTCAAACTGCAGAATCTGAGCCGCTTGGCGTGCCGAGCCAATGTTGGTTTAGCGATTGTACCCGTAATTATTTGCACCCTCTTCCCCGAGTTTGTAATGCAGTTTTTTGGTGAGGAGTTTCTCGCCGCGGCGCCACTATTAGTCGTCCTTTCTCTGGGGCAGTTAGTCAATGTTGCGACTGGTTCAGTAGGGTTTTTATTATTAATGAGCGGTCATGAGAGAACCATGAAATACATTACAATTTCCTCCGGTACGGTGTCCATCTGCCTACTTGTTACGCTTTGCCAAATGTTTGGGGTGATTGGTGCAGCGTGGGCAATGGCAATTGGCATGGCTATCCAGAATTTAGCTGCACTGTACTTTGTAAAACGTTACTTAGGCTTCTTTCCAATAGGTTAATTATGGCTTTAATACTGGCACGCACGAGTTTTTTTTTAGTCCTGATGCTAACCGCTTCACTCTCTTTGTGGAAAAGCTCTGACCTACACCATACTGCTTACCTGCAAATGGAAACCTACTTAGGCGGATCGAGTACGCTTCACTTTACTTTCAGTTTATTGATCGGCTTTTTATCGGTTTTCACGTTCCCTTCTCTGGTGAGCTCGAATAAAACCGACATTTTTGGGATTCGTCTTTTGCTACTGCTGTTGGCTATCGTTTCAATGGAAGAAATAAGCCAACTTTTTATTCCAAATCGATCATTTAGTTTTGATGATCTCAGCACCAACTGGATAGGTGTTATCTCAGGTTACTTTAGTGCCAAGTTAATTCGCTTCATCCGCGCTCGATCGTTCTAGTAATACAGGAATCTCTGAGGGATTTGGGTATATAATTACGCCAAACAACCAGACTAACGAGTACATCATGCCATCTCATCCAACCAAGATTACTTTTTTTGAATTCTTAACTCCGTTGATCACGTCAGGCAAAAAGACGATAACGATTCGAGATGAATCAGAAAGCCATTACGTTCCCAATACAGAAGTCGAAGTTTTTACCTTAGAAACGGATCGTAAAGTCTGCGATATCAAGATACGTTCTGTAGAACCACTTCACTTTGAAGATATTAATGAGTTTCATGCAGAACAAGAAGCCATCGAACTACCAAAACTCAAGCAGTTAATTCGAGAAATCTACCCAAATACCGACACGCTCTTTGTTATTGAGTATGAGCTGATTAAATAACACACAACAAATACTAGACGACTGGTCTAATTCATTCTATAGTAAACTTCATGAACGCAAAGACGAATGACACACGCCAACATATTCTCGACGTCGGATACGAGTTGATCGTAAACCGAGGGTTCACGAGTGTTGGTCTTTCAGAGCTATTAAAAAAGGCCGCAGTGCCAAAAGGCTCGTTTTATCATTACTTCAAATCCAAAGAACAATTTGGTGAAGCGATGATTCAAGACTACTTTACTAAGTATTTTGAGCGTTTAAACGCACGCTTTACCAATACTGAACTGAGTGGCTACCAACGCCTAATGAGCTATTTCGAAGAAATGGTTAAAGTAGAAGACGACGTGTGTAATGCGAACAAATGTTTATTGGTTAAGTTAAGTGCAGAAGTCTCCGATCTCTCTGAGTCAATGCGCTTGGCATTACGCCAAGGAGCAGACAAAACCATTCAAGCGATAGCGGATTGCATTGACATCGGCATTCAAGATGGCTCAATCCCCAATGGTGACAGTGCGTTATTAGCAAGGCAGATATACTACCTTTGGAATGGCGCTAGCTTGCTGAACAAACTTTATCAAGATCAGGCAGCATTGACGCAAAGTCTGACCTATACTCAACACTTACTGCAGAATACGCGCACTTGCCCATAACGGGCGGCGTGGAAGCAGAATGAACACCCTACACACGTTTCACTGTCAGAAAAAGCGTCAGTGTTAACACAGTAAACCTTCCCGCTTTACATAAGCGGGATATTTTGAAACAAATACTAGACGACCGGTCTAATCAACAAGTGAGATAGATATGACTAACGCAACAAATCGCAGAATAGTACTCGCGTCACGTCCCCATGGTGCACCGACACAAGAAAACTTTCGTTTAGAAGAGGTAACGAAACCGACTCCGAAAGAGGGTGAAATGCTATTGAGAACGGTTTATTTATCTCTAGATCCATACATGCGTGGTCGCATGAGTGATGCCGAATCATACGCTGACCCTGTTGCAATTGATGACGTAATGGTCGGTGGTACAGTTTGTCAGGTAGAAGCATCAAACCACCCAGATTACGAAGCAGGTGAATGGGTTCTTGCCTACACTGTTGGCTGGCAAGACTACGCTATCTCAACTGGTGAGATGGTCATTAAACTTGGTAAAGAACCGAAAAATCCTTCTTACGCGCTAGGCGTTGCAGGTATGCCAGGATTTACCGCGTACATGGGTTTACTCGACATTGGTCAGCCAAAACCAGGGGAAACCATCGTGGTAGCAGCTGCTACGGGGCCTGTAGGCGCAACAGTTGGTCAAATTGGTAAAATCAAAGGTTGCCGAGTTGTTGGTATAGCAGGCGGAGAAGAAAAGTGCCGTTACGCTAAAGAGGTGCTTGGTTTCGATGAGTGTATTGATCACAAAGCTGAAGACTTTGCAGAACAACTGAAAAATGCCTGTGACAAAGGTATCGATGTTTACTTCGAAAACGTAGGTGGCAAAGTATTCGAGGCTGTAATGCCACTTCTGAATACAAATGCGCGTATCCCACTTTGTGGTTTGATTTCTCAGTACAACGCGACAGAGCTGCCTGAAGGTACCGACCACCTTCCATTACTAATGGGTAAGCTCCTGACCAAACGAATCAAGGTGCAAGGCTTCATCATTTTTGATGATTACGGACATCGTTACGGTGAATTTGCGCAAGATATTAATCAATGGTTGGCAGAAGGAAAGATCCAATACCGCGAACATCTAGTACAAGGACTGGATAATGCGCCAGAAGCATTCATCGGTCTGTTGGAAGGTAAGAATTTCGGCAAGCTTGTAGTACAGATTAACGACCCATTATAAAAAGGGATATGTAAATGATTAAACTTCACCACCTCGATCAGTCTCGTTCAAAGCGCATCATTTGGTTACTTGAAGAGCTAGATGTAAATTACGAGATTGTACCCTATGTCCGTGATTCCGTGACCTTCATGGCACCGCCAGAACTAAAAAGTGTTCACCCATTAGGAAAGTCACCTGTTCTTGAAGATAACGGCGAGATTATCATTGAGTCAGGTGCAATGACCGAATATTTGATTGAGAAATACAGTGACGGAGCCTTTGCTCCTGAGCGTGGTACAAAAGCACACACAGAATATTTGCAATGGATGCACTTTGCAGAAAGCTCTGCAATTTTACCTATGCTGCTAAAAATCTTCGTAAGCAAAGAGCCAAATGAAACTCAGTTTTTATCAGGCTATGCCGACAAGGAAGCAATGAATGTACTAGGCTACTTCGAGCAATCCTTAGAAGGCAAAACTTACCTAGTAGAAGAGCGTCTGACTGGCGCTGACATCATGATGTCTTTCATTGTCGAATTGGTTCAAAAGTTTGGTTTAGTTAATCACTTCCCTAATATTGAACGTTATGGGAAACAGCTCGCGACACACCCAGCATTTGCAAAAGCTGAACAACTTGAAGTGAAGTACTCTTAATTACTTCCCCCCTTTCGCCCCTTTGATGACACGTAAAACTTCATTTAAGGGGCGATATTACTAGCATCGCAGACACGCTAACTGGATAGCGCTCCCCCCAGTCAATCGCTTTCGAGAACGCCGATTGTTATGTCAATCAAGCTAATGTAGTAAATTTCTGATTCTAATATAGTTTCGACCATAGTCACCATCTATTGAATTGATAAGCAATATCAGTTTTCTCCCCCAGCTTTTCCGTAATAACCTCCTCTACAGTTTCTAAGGTATTGAACCCTGGAGGGGGAAGAAAAATGACAAACAAGAAATTGACTACAGCAGCAGGCTGCCCTGTCGCACATAACCAAAACGTTATGACTGCAGGTCCTCGTGGCCCTCAACTATTACAAGACGTTTGGTTCCTTGAAAAATTGGCACACTTTGACCGCGAAGTGATCCCTGAGCGTCGTATGCACGCAAAAGGTTCTGGTGCTTACGGTACGTTCACAGTAACGCACGACATCACAAAATACACTCGCGCTAAGATCTTCTCTGACATCGGCAAAAAAACAGAACTATTCGCTCGCTTCACTACTGTAGCTGGTGAGCGCGGTGCAGCAGACGCAGAACGCGACATCCGTGGTTTCGCACTAAAATTCTACACTGAAGAAGGTAACTGGGACTTGGTTGGTAACAACACACCAGTATTCTTCCTACGTGACCCACTAAAATTCCCAGACCTAAACCACGCAGTAAAACGCGACCCTCGCACTAACATGCGTAGCTCTACCAACAACTGGGATTTCTGGACATCACTACCAGAAGCATTCCACCAAGTGACTATCGTAATGAGTGACCGTGGTATCCCAGCGTCTTACCGTCATATGCATGGTTTTGGTAGCCACACATTCAGCTTCATCAACGCAGAAAACGAGCGTTACTGGGTGAAATTCCACTTCAAAACTCAGCAAGGCATCAAGAACCTGACTGACCAAGAAGCAGAAGCGATCGTAGGTAAAGACCGCGAAAGCCATCACCGTGACCTTTACGAAGCGATTGAGCGCCAAGACTTCCCTAAATGGAAGATGTACGTACAGATCATGCCTGAGCTAGAAGCGGATGAAGTCAACTTCAACCCATTCGACCTAACACGTGTATGGTCTCAAAAAGATTACCCACTGATCCCAGTTGGTGAGTTCAAACTGAACCGTAACCCAGAAAACTTCTACGCAGAAGTTGAGCAATCAGCGTTCAACCCAGCTGCAGTAGTACCTGGTATCGGCTTCTCTCCAGATAAAATGCTACAAGGTCGTCTGTTCGCTTACGGCGATGCTCAGCGTTACCGTCTAGGTGTGAACCACCATCAAATCCCAGTGAACGCACCTCGTTGCCCTGTTCACAGCTACCACCGCGATGGCGCAATGCGCGTTGATGGCAACTTTGGTTCAACACTGGGTTACGAGCCAAACTACAAACAAGAATGGGCAGAGCAACCAGATTACTCTGAGCCACCTCTACGCATCAATGGCAACGCTGATCACTACGATCATCGTGTAGACGAAGACTACTTCAGCCAAGCGGGTGACCTATTCCGTCTGATGAGCGAAGAGCAACGTCAAACTCTGCTCGATAACACAGCTCGCGCAATGGACGGTGTACCAGAGTTCATCCAACAGCGCCACGTTCAACACGCATACCAAGCGGACGAAGCGTACGGCAAAGGTCTTGAAATTGCACTAGGCTTAAACCAGTAAGCGAACGCTGCAATCATTACACTGTGTGATTTAAAGACGAAAAAAAGGAGGTGCTCTACAGCACCTCCTGATTTCAAATCACTAATCCTTAATCAAAAGTCATAAACCATGCTCAAGGAGGTTCATTATGATTAACTTAGATTTCTTTAAGCTCTTTGATACCAAAGAACTGTTTATCTATTACTGATTCATCAACTACTGATTTTTAGCTACCGCTTTGATCAGTACTGATGTATCCATGCGACCTAAACCATCACGTTGAAGGTCTGCGTATTGCTCATCCACTTTCTTAGTCAGTGGAAGTTCTAGACCCACTCGCTCAGCTTCTTGCAGACAGAAACCTAAGTCTTTGCGCATCCAATCAATAGCGAAGCCAAAATCGAACTTGTCTTCAGCCATCGTATTTGCGCGGTTTTCCATCTGCCAAGAACCTGCAGCGCCATGCTTAAGCGTCTCTACAACTTGAGCGATGTCCAAGCCTGATTTTTGTGCCAGCAACAAAGCTTCACTCAGCCCTTGTAAAACGCCACCAATACAGATTTGGTTTACCATCTTACAGCGTTGACCCTGACCGTTTTCACCCAGTAGCGTCATCTGCTTCGCGTACACATCCATCGCCGGAGACACACGGTCAAAAATGCTTTGTTCACCACCACACATGATGGTTAGAACACCATTTTCTGCGCCTGCTTGACCACCAGAAACTGGCGCATCAATGAAGTGATTACCATACTTAGCACACGCTTCAGCCAGCTCAACCGCTAGGTCTGCAGAAGTGGTCGTGTGGTCCACTAGCACTGCATCCGCTTTCAAGCCGACCAGAATGCCCTCTTCACCGTAAACAACGCTACGAACGTCATCATCATTACCCACACAGGTAAAAACGATGTCACAGCCTTCTGCCGCTTCACGCGGTGTTTCACAAGCTACGCCTTGGTATTCTTCAGCCCATTTGTCGGCTTTCGCTTTTGTGCGGTTGTATACTTTGGTTTCAAAGCCCGCTTTACTTAGGTAACCAGCCATTGGGTATCCCATCACACCCAGACCAATAAATGCTACTCGTTGTTTTTCCATTGCACGCTTCCCTTAGTTCACCTGACTGAAATGTTTCGTAACATGCTACTAAAGAATTGAAATCATTACTCGTGATTTCTCTTTCCACGGTCTCGATGATCCAGTATTTCAGTCCGTTTATTGCGCCTTCTACACCCCTTTACTTGACGATTAGCGTAACAGTCAAAGCACTTACAAAGGTTTACTACTGCTTAGCATGGAACATCACTTGCCCACTCTTGTCCTTGTTCGACCAGAAATTGATGTTGAACTGAGCATCATCGCTCATCTCAATACGGTGCCAGTACTGCGGTGGGCTGGTAGCAAACTGGCCTGCATTAATCACCACCACTACTTCTGCTTCTGTGGCATTTTCATCAGCAAAGCCGTAGTAAGTCACTTGCCCTTCCATGACGCACAACTGCCCAAACACACCCTCAGCAGTATTGTGATGAGTCAGTAGCGCTGGTGGCACATTGTCTTTAGTGAAGAAAGGCGTTGAACGTTGAACAGTCCAGTCTTTAGGAATTCGTAGATGCGACATAATAATACCCTCTCTAATTACAATTCTTTTCGTTTAAATCGGTTAAGCCTGAGCGGCTTGAGACAACTCTCGAAGCAATGGAAATGCTTGCGTAACTTGTTCTCCCGTCACGACGAAGCCCATGAGTCGGCTATTTTCATCTTCTGCTTTCGCGGCAATGCCAGTTTGAGAAATCTGCACGCTCCAATTCGTCACCGAACTAAAATCGCCTGCCAATTGAATTGGATAACTCGGTGTTTTGACCTTTACCATCATAGGCGGTAGTTTCAACTCAGCTTCTTGCCCTAGTAGCTGTTTGCCCAAAGCATTGGCACTTAGCACGATCGGTTGGAGATAAGGCATCATTCGACCTTGGATTTCAGCACAATCGCCTAAAGCGAACACATTGGCTGCTGATGTCTGTAATCGGGCATCCACCTCGATGCCTTTATTGACACTCAACCCACAAGCCTTCGCTAACCAAGTGTTTGCACGTAAACCCGCCGCTGAAATCACTACATCGGCTTCGATTTCCTTACCTTTGCTCAAGCTTGCCACCAGCGAATCATCCGAGTGATTGATCGCGACAACTCCAGTCTCTAAGGCAAGTTGAATACCTTGCTGCTTAAGTTGATTCTCCAGCGGCAATGCAACAAATTCAGGAATCAAGTTAGCGAGCAAACGGGGATTTGGCTCAACCACCGTAACGGCTTTACCACTGGTTGCGAGATCCATGGCGATCTCGACGCCGATCAAACCACCACCCATTACTAGAATTCGTTCCGCGCGGCTAATTTGCTCTTCCGCAAATTGATATTCTTGTAGCGAGTTCAGCGTTATCACCTCAGGTGCTGCACCACCAGATATTGGCGGCACAAAGGCTTTCGCGCCTGTCGCAAACACCAGTTTGGAATAAGGATAGGTTTGGCCGTTGGCGACCACTTGCTGAGCTTGCACGTCGACATGCTCAACCTTGGTATGGGCGAACAGTTCGATGTTGTGTTCCTGTGCAAACGCCTCACCACTTTTAACTACCAAGTCTCGGGCAGTTTGCTTGTTACTGAATACATGACTCAAATCGGGCTTGTTGTATTCCGCGCCATCATCAGCAGTAAACACTTGCAGCGGAATATGTGCGTCCATTCGACGCACTGTTTTCACCAATTGGTAAGCCGCAAAGCCGCTACCAATAATCACAATAGGTGCTTGCATATTCCCTCCTAACCGTTGTATTCAACGAAAACGTCTTTACCCAAGTGACATTCTGGGCACAAGAAGTAATCTGGCACTTCAGACCATGCAGTACCCGGTTCAACGCCTTGATTAGGCTCGCCTTTAGCTGGGTCGTATACCCAATTACAAACCGTACAAACCATGCATTGACAATCTGCGGGATGCGCCTCAGTACTTGGGTTGCTAGGAGCAGCATCTACTACCGCTTGTGTTGTCACTGGCGCAACGGGTTGTGATTGAACTTGTGGTACAGATGCAGTAATCGCAGGAGAAATAACAGGACTTGTCAGGTCATGCTTTGCCCACAATTTTGCGATGTTCTGACCATGTTCGCGACATTCACGCATCGCTTTACCATCTGGTCGCCATTTGGTTTTCAAGCTCACTGCGGTTTCAAAACCTGCGTCAGTCAATCGAGCATGGATACGATCCACCGCGCCACCATTCCAACCGTAGCTACCGAATGCAGCGGCCTTCTTCGCTTTAAAGCGCAAACCAGTAATTTCTTCTAGCATGCCTGCGATCTTCGGCATCATGACGTTATTCATGGTAGACGAGCCAACCAAGATGCCTTTTGAGCGGAATACGTTGGCGAGAATTTCATTCTTATCATGCTTAGAGACATTAAAGACTTTGACCGCCACGCGAGGATCGACATCGTGAATGCCTTGCGCGATTGCATCGGCCATCATTCGGGTGTTGTTTGACATAGAATCGTAGAAAATCGTAATGCGATCTTCTTGATAATTGTCTGCCCATGCTAAGTATTGCTCGATGATTTGAACTGGATTATCGCGCCATACAATACCGTGTGACGTTGCGATCATATCGACAGGCAAATTAAAGCTCAGCACTTCTTTGATTTTAGCGGTTACCAAGCTGCTGAATGGCGTTAGGATGTTTGAGTAGTAACGCAAACACTGTTCCATCAACTCATTTTGATCCACTTCATCATTGAACAGACGTTCATCGCAATAGTGCTGACCAAATGCGTCATTGCTGAATAACACTGCATCGCCCGTTAGGTAAGTCATCATGCTGTCTGGCCAATGCAGCATCGGTGCTTCCACGAAGACTAATTGCTTACCGTTACCAATATCGATACTGTCGCCCGTTTTTACGGTTTTGAAGTTCCACTCAGGATGGTGGTGATGACCCACAATCGAATCAATCGCCGCTTCTGTACAGTAAATTGGTGTGTTCGGAATTTTCTCCATCAATGCCGACAATGCACCTGAGTGATCTTCTTCTGCATGGTTTACCACGATAAAGTCGATAGACTTAAGGTCGATTTCCATCTCTAAATTTTGGATGAATTGTTGACTGAATCGATGATCGACCGTATCAATCAATACGGTTTTCTCTTCACGAATTAGATAACTGTTGTAGCTGGTACCTTTTGTCATTTTGTATTCTGTACCGTGGAAGTCTTGAACTTCCCAATCGCGTTGACCTACCCAGTGGATGTTGTTTTTTACGTGAATTGTCATAATTACTACCTTGAATGACGGGATAAACAAAAATAATTTCTTCTTGTATTGCACTGGGCGTGCCAACTTCTAATTGCTATATATTTCAATAGCTTAATTGAAACCCAACTTTAATGACTGTCATTGAGACACAGTTGAAAATTGTCATTTAGACACTACAATAGTCATATTGACACAATCGGTATTGGCTATGACTTCTTTAATCGCGCAATGGCTACACATCACGCAAGACCTTAACTCGGCGCTCACTCAACAAGCTCGCTTTGACACGTTATTAACCACGATTCGAGAGGTATTGAAGTGTGACTCTTCTGCCCTTCTTTTGTATGAAGACCAGCACTTTAAACCTTTAGCGATCAATGGATTGGCGAAAGAGGTCCTTGGACGCCGTTTCTCCATTGAGCAGCACCCAAGATTAGAAGCCATTGCCCGAGCAGGCGATATCGTGCGCTTTCCCTCCGACAGCGACTTACCTGATCCATACGATGGCTTGATTCCAAACCACGATGACAAACTGCATGTCCATTCTTGCATTGGTTTGCCTTTGCTGATCGACGATCAACTGATTGGTGCTATTACGATTGACGCCTTCGACCCCAACCAATTTGATGGGCTACGCAACCAAGAGTTACGTTTTGTCAGCGCGTTGGCAGCAGGTGGCCTACACACTGCACTCCTACTAGAACAACTAGAGACACAAGCGAGCCTGCCACGTGATTCTTACGCCGAGAAGCGCACCTTAAGTAACGAAATCATTGGCAACTCTCAGGGTATGAAGAATCTTCAAGAGCAGATTGATGCAGTCGCCGATACGGAATTGTCTGTGCTGGTGATGGGAGAAACGGGCGTAGGTAAAGAGTTGGTTGCTAGCGCTATTCACCATCGTTCTAGCCGCTCTAGCAATACTTTGGTTTACCTCAACTGTGCGGCGCTGCCGGAGTCAGTCGCGGAAAGCGAGTTGTTCGGCCATATCAAAGGCGCATTCACAGGCGCAATCAGTAATCGTAAGGGTAAGTTCGAACAAGCCGACGGCGGCACACTGTTTTTGGATGAAGTCGGCGAACTGTCGTTAGAGCTGCAAGCCAAGTTACTTCGAGCTCTACAATACGGCGACATTCAACGTGTGGGTGATGACCGTCATATTCGAGTCAACACACGCATTGTCGCCGCCACTAACCGCATATTGCATGAAGAAGTGACTGCTGGTCGCTTCCGAGCCGACTTGTATCATCGTTTAAGTGTCTTCCCGCTTCATGTTCCACCTCTTCGTGAACGTGAAGACGATGTGGTATTACTCGCAGGCTTTTTCGCCGAACGCTTAAGAAGCAAATTGGGATTAAACAGCATTCGTTTGTCTCCTGCTTTGGTGCTGGCACTTAAAGACTATTCATGGCCAGGCAACGTGCGAGAGCTTGAACATGTCATTAAACGTGCCGGTGTTTTGGCAAAAGCGCGTAGTCACGCCTTGGACATTGAGTTGGTTGAGCAAGATTTTGATATCCGAACGCCGAATCAGAACATCAAGAACATTGAAGAAGCGGAACAAAACTCTCGGCTTGAGCTACCAGAAGGCGGATTGAAGCCTGCCACAGATGCCTTCCAAAAAGCGATGATTGTTAGAGCTCTGGAAGAGAACCAAGGTAACTGGGCAGCAACTGCACGTCAGCTTGAATTAGATAACGGTAATTTACACCGCTTAGCAAAACGCCTAGGGATAAAATAGACACTAACGAATATCACCTAATATGGCATATTCATCGCCAAATAATGTGCCTGATGCCCAACCGCGCACTCAGCCCACCATAAGTAGTGGGCTGAGTGCTCAGATAGAATAGCTACCTAAGTTTGACGGTATTTTCTTCTAAATTTTATTGTCTTGAACCACCTCACAGATTTAATAACCCTTAACAATAAACACAATAATAGTTAAGGTATTTTTATGAGCTAGATCTAATAAAATTAAATATATAGTATTTATTTTAAGAATCTAAACTTTCAAAGTTCATCATAATAAATACAACCTCTATATATACACTTTACCTTCAAAAAACATCAAAATATAATCCCTTCGATAAAAAACACTTAAATGAATTTAACTGTATAAAAGTGAGGAGAATAAAATATGGGATATGGGGCGACAGTATATTCATTAGATACTGAAAAGGTTTTTAACGTACTAAAGAATGAGCGTAATCCAGAGCTAGAAAAAGCCATAATGGAAAGGTGTCAAGACTCCTTTAAGGTGATTAATGAAATGCTGGAAAGTAGTGGCGAAAGCATCCGAGCTGAAGAGCTTCTTATGCAAATGTTGTCTGAAGAGATAAAATACAGTCACTTGGGTTACGCCTATGCTTACTTGCTTGAAGCTATATGTAAGATAACTGGTTATTACTTATCCAATAACTCTTGGTATCCTTGCGATGTAAACGATTTCTGCGATATTCCATTCACTAATACCGATTATCCTATAAAATTCCCATTCCCTGACGATTTCCCTGTTGTTTTTATGATAAAAAATCAAGATATTCACCAAGATAACGTTGACTTCGGAGGCTTATCAGAGCAACAAATATCTGAAGTCAAGAGCTGGTACACTCATGCAGTCGTAAACAATCGTGATTTGGTATTATTTTATTATTAATTTTAACTATTAATAAATCATCCAATAGTTAAAATAACAATAGAATATTAATAAAACTCTAGCTTATATTAAGATAGAGTTTTATCTATTTAACTGAAATTTTTCTAATTTTAAAAACATTATATTTAACACCTAATTTATAGACTCTATGTATAGTGTGTTCAGAGGCAATGTGAACTCATAGGATCAAAATCAAGTTCTAATTTTTAGAAGAAAAACCGGTCTGCTTGTGTCAAAATGCGCCATCCCAACCAAAAAGTCTTAATGTAATGAACTACCAAGCTGCTATTTTTGATATGGATGGTTTGCTCCTTGATACCGAGCGCGTCTGTATGCATATTTTCCAAGAAGCATGTGAAGCCCAGAACCTACCCTTCTATAAAGATGTTTACCTTTCAATCATTGGTCGCAATGCAGCGGGCATTGAAGTGATTTTTCGTAAAGCTTATGGGGATGATCTTGACCGCTTACACCAAGAGTGGCGCGACCGTTACGACGCTGTGGTTAAGCACCAAGCGATACCGGTAAAAGAAGGGGTGATTGAGCTGCTTGAGTGGTTGAAAGGCCAAGGGTTGCCAATTGCAGTCGCCACTTCTACAGCAAAAGAAGTGGCACAGAAGAAGTTGGAGTTAGCGGGCCTAAGCAAGTATTTCGACAACTTAACGACGGGCTGTGAAGTGTCACACGGCAAACCTGATCCAGAGATCTACCTGCTTGCAGCAAGTCGTCTAAGCGTAGATCCAACCAAATGTCTCGCCTTTGAAGATTCAAATAATGGCGTGCGTGCTGCGGTAGCAGCGAACATGATCACTTATCAAATTCCTGATTTGGTTGAGCCTTGCAACGAAATAAAACAATTAGGCCATACCGTCGCACCTTCACTGCATGATGTGCTGCACACGTTAAAACAAACTCGCTAGGTTTACTTGTCATCTGTTCTCTAGAAGCTCAGCAGTCTAGCTGAGCTTCTTTCTCGAAACCTCTCCAATACCTTAAAACCAAACGATTTTGCCACCCGTTTAGCGAGATTAATTTCACCTTAACTCTGGCTAATCACGACTTTTGATTTAACTCACGCAATCGCATGAAATAAGGCATTTGAGTGATCAAATAGCGGAACTGACCAGTACAAGCTTGCAACAAAACGTCAATATACCGATTGAAGCACGTTTTTGGAGTGAAAATTGGCTGATAATGAGAACTATTGGATAAGATCAATCCAAGTCAGCCTAAAATACAAAATGGAGAGTGTTATATGTCTTTACGTTTATTAGCAACAACCTTCGCATTAGTAGGAATGAGCTTTGGTGCCCAAGCCAGTGCCGAGTGTGAAGTGTCATTAGATGCTAACGATATGATGCAGTTTTCTACTAAAACATTGAGCGTACCAGCCACTTGTAAAGAGGTAAAACTGACGCTGAATCACACAGGTAAGATGCCAGCGCAATCGATGGGTCACAACGTGGTCATCTCTGACACAGCCAACCTACAAGCAGTCGGTACTGATGGCATGGCAGCTGGAGCAGAAAATAACTACGTAAAACCAAATGATGATCGCGTCTACGCTCACACAAAAGTAATTGGTGGCGGTGAAAGCACCAGCATTACGTTCAGTACTGAGAAAATGAAAGCCGGCGGTGACTATTCATTCTTCTGTTCGTTCCCGGGTCACTGGGCAATCATGCAGGGTAAATTTGAGCTAAAATAAAAGATTTAGCCAAGCCAAAAGAAGACTCATTATAGGGAAGCCAAGGCTTCCCTTTTTGATAGATAAAATAGCAATTGAGAAAGGTCTAACACGTCTGGAAACGTGACCAAGAAACATAGCAAGTAAGAAACCCTTGCTCCATTGAGATTAAGTTCTTTTACGAAAACTCATGGGTAAAAATCGGATTTTTGTTTTGCCTTTCCGAAACACTACTAAATGATAAAAGTCATTCAATACCATGTAACTCTTTCCAGTTTCCTGGATGAACCACATAGCCGAACAGAGCATGCCCACCATAAGCCAATTCAGTCCCTTCCGGTATCCACAGCATCTGACCTGGGTGCACAAAATGTGTTTCACCATTTGCGGTCAGCTCGAAACAGCCTTCAATCACGAAAATAACTTCATCATAAAGCACTGTCCAAGCCACTTTAGCGCCTTCCCATTTAGCAAAGCCTACGCCAATGTTTGGTGAAATTTCCGGGCTTAACGCTCGGGCTACGTACGCCATTCCCGGCGTATCACCACGAACATTAAAATCTAGGTTTTTACTATCAACGAGTTTGACTTGCTTCATAATTCACTCCGGCTTTGCCATTTTGCTAATTGGATACGTGTTTTTACTCCCAAACCTAAAAAAGGCTCTGGCGGATTCAAACAAGGCATTCCTGTCACTTGCTGTATGTCATCCAATGATTTAGATGTCGCACCAACGACATAGTCAGCTAACAGTGTTCCAGAAATGGTTCCCCACGCAGCACCAACACCATTGTCACAAGCGCTGGCATAAACACCTTCATCTAATTGACCGAAAAAGTTAGTAAAGTTACGAGAGATGGCATACACCCCACCCCATGTGTGAGTAAATGGTACGTCGGCCAGCTCGGGATAACGCGCCAGAAAGACCTGACGATGATCGTCGCGAATTTGTTCTCTGACTTTATCGTTCATGCTTGAGCCATATTTCGGCACGTGTTTGTAAGTATTGCGGATCAAAATACGTCGATCGGCGGTCATACGTAACGTCGTTCCCGCATGATCAGCTGGAGTTAGGCCCCAATTCAGCTCTCCTCCGTATCGCTGCATTTCTACGTCAGTCAATGGACGCGTCCAGCTTGCAAACGTCATCACTGGAAGTAGTCTGTTTTTAAGATAACCAAACTCCCGAGTAAAAATGCTGGTCCCAAGCAGCAGTTCAGGGGCTTCAACAGAGCCACTATCTCCATGTAATACCCAGCAACCGTTTTCTTTACTGAGCTTGCGGATTGGCGAGTTCTCTAACACCTCGACGTTCTCTGGAAGGCTTTCCCCTAGCCCACGCACCAAAGCAGCAGGTTGCATTAAATAACCACCTGGCGTGTAAATTGCGCGGCTGTAGTAGTTGGTTCCCAAGACTTTCGCCAGCTCACTGCCATTAACATGGAAGTATGGTTCGCCAAGGTCTTTCATTAGGTGCTCAAAGTGATCGAGATACGCTTCACCGCGCGCCCCTACGGCTCCTTGATATTTGCCCTTTGCTGACCACTGACAAGAAATACTGTGCTTCGACACTAAAGTGTTTAGCTGAGCAATCGCAGAACGGTTGAGTGATAATAACTTTTGCTTGTGCTCAGGGTCGGGATGCTCAAGTGAAAACTTATGAGGCAAATCGATAACAAAGCCCGAATTTCTTCCTGAAGCCCCTTGGCCGATACGTTGCGCATCAATCAGTATAATTCGTGCATTAGGCATAAGTTCAGCTAAACGTCTTGCCATAGCTAAGCCTGCGAAACCGGCACCTAACACGGCATAGTCAGCACTTTGTTTACCTTTTAACGCCGATTTTTCTGGAATACTTGGCAACGCATGGTACCAACCACACGTCACGTCATCATTGGGTAAATGAATCATCTTTTTTCTCCGCTACGCTGCTGACAGTTTCAATGACAATTGATCTAGCCAAGGGCCGCGTAATGACTGTACTTTTCTTCCTAGCAACGCAAAACCGAGCATTGCTCCTTCTGGTGAATAAAACGCAGCGGTCAATTCATCTGCTTGGGTCTCGATGTACCATTGTCCCTGTTCTTCAGCGGCTACCGGGAAAATCGTGAGTGGAAGAATCGGCGTTTTTACAATCACTGGAGTTGGTGTTAACGAGATAGGGGCGACATCGCCTAGCAAGCTTTTCGCTACAGAAGGGATCATTTGATTAATCGGTGCAATATAGGGCTGCCAACCTTGCTCAGTTTCAACACAGTCACCTAGCGAGTAAATATTCTCATCACTCGTCTGGCCGAATTGATTCACTTTAATGCCGCGGCCCACTTCGAGCCCTGCTTGCTCAGCCAGAGAAACATTTGGCTTGAGTCCAACCGCGCTCAGCACTAGATCTGCTTCAATCTGCTTGCCACTGTTTAGATGTAAAACCACACTAGATTCCGACCTTGGCTCGATTCTGACGATACTGTCTTGCAGAGCCCATTGCACGCCTCGATCGGCAAGTGCGCTTTGTAATGATTCACCCAACTGTTGCGGGATCAAACGCTCCATTGGCCATTGACCCAACCCGATAACTGTTACTTCATAACCGCTTTCGATCAGATCATTTGCGAACTCACAGCCAATTAAGCCATCACCTAGGATCGCGATGCGCTTTTTGTCTTGCAGCTCCGCTCTGAAACGGCGGTAATCAACTAAGTCGTTCACACTCATAACCCAAGAGCGATCGCCCTCAATTGGGATTTCAATCGGTGATGCACCTGTTGCCAGTACCAAGCGGCTGTAGGCGTATTTACCGATGGAGGTATATAACGTTGAATGGGCACGATCGATCTGTTCAACACGGGTATGCGGGTAAACTCGGATATTGAGACGGCTTTCCCACTCCAACGCGCTCTCACTTTGTAGCGCGTCGCCGTCTTTATTCATGACCAGTGCATTAGACAATGCTGGTTTGCTGTACAAAGCGCCATCATCAGCGGTAAAGACGGTGATAGCAACCGTCTCGGATTGTGCTCTAAGTGCCGCCGCCAGCTGGTAACCACTGTGGCCACTACCGATGATAACGATAGGGTCATTTGAGAATACAGGTTGAGTAACTTCAGATGGAAGAGGCTGAGCCGTATTTGGCTGAACAGACGCTTCTACCGACACCGAAGACACCGCTGCAACCTCTTCTAGTGGCGCATCGTCGGTAATTTCGATCATTTCAAAATCGGCCTTACCCACTAAACAGTCAGGACATAACCAGTCATCCGGTACATCTTCCCATGCTGTTCCTGGTGCAATGCCATCGGATGGCCAACCTTGTGCTTCATCATAGATTAAGCCGCAAATAATACAGAGCCACTTTCTCATCACTTATACTCCAACTACCTTGTTCAGAATTTCCGTGTTTACAAACCGCTGTCAGATTTGTTGTGATTCCATCAACCTCGCCCTAGCTTGTGGTCTGAAATCCAAGCCGGTACGAGGTGATGAAAATACAGTTACACGGTAGCTATACGTTGCTGTCTTACTGCAAACGAATGGCAATATTGCGTGTCTGGACGTAGCTATAAATCGCTTCTTGTCCTTTTTCTCGCCCAAACCCGGACAAGCCCACGCCACCAAATGGTGTTTCGATGCCACCAGCAAACCATTCATTGATGAACACTTGTCCACCACGCAGTTGCTGTGCCACACGCAATGTTTGGTTTAGGCTTTCACCAAAGACACCAGCGACCAGGCCAAAATCGGTGCCATTCGCGATTTCAACGGCCTCTTGCTCGGTTTCAAACGGTGTAATTACCAGTACAGGGCCAAACACTTCTTCTTGAGCAATACGCATATCTGGTAAGGCTTCAATCACCGTCGGTGCCACAAAGTAACCCGACAAATCAGGGGCGTACCCACCCGTTAGGATGTTCGCGCCGTCGGCTTTTGCTTGTTCTATCATTTCAAGCACGCGTGCTTGTTGATCAGCCGATACCAACGGTGTGATGTCCGGCTGGCTTTCGCCTTGACCAATAGTTAGGCTTTTTGCCATTTCCACTACCGCCGCTTTTACTTCTTCATAACGCTCTTTTTGAATCAGCAAACGAGACATTGCCGAGCACACTTGACCAGCGTTAAAGAAAATACCGACCTGGACACTTTTCAAAAGTGTTTCGAGACTCGCATCTTTCAGCGCGATAGCAGCCGATTTACCACCCAGCTCCATCACCGATGGAGTAGCGCGTTGCGCTGAATCTTGCAGGATGCGTTGGCCAGTTGGAACAGAACCCGTAAAGACAATTTGATCGACCTCTTGGTGCTGCACTAAATGACTGCCAACGACTGAGCCTTTGCCACATAGCAAGTTAATCGTGCCTTTTGGGAAGCCCGCTTTTTCAATCGCTTTAATCAACAACGTTATAGCTAGTGGGGAAATCTCTGGCGATTTGATCACCACTGCGTTACCAGCAGCTAATGCAGGTGCTAATGAGCGTGCACAAATAGAAACTGGGAAATTCCACGGCACAATCTGCACTGACACACCAAACGGCACATATTGGGTGAAATCGACATAATCTTTACCCAACGGAATTGACGTGCCTTCCAGCTTGTCGGCCATGCCAGCGTAGTATTCGAAGTAACGTGCCGATTCTAAAAACTCATCTTTGGCATCTTGCAAAGATTTCCCATTTTCACGGCAGGCAACTAGCCCACCTTCATCAACCATTTCACGAATAGCCGCGGCGGCTTTTAACATCCACTCGGTTCTGACGGCTGGACGAACGTCCGAAAGAAGACCTTGATTGACCACTCGACGTGCCGCTGCCATTGCGCGATCTGCATCGGTGATAGTGGCTTCTGCAATCGTCGCATACGCTTCGGCTGTGCCAGGGTTAATGACGGTCAGCGCTTGCTCTGAATCGCACCACTCACCATCAATATAATTAAGGTAATGCATCATATTACTGCTCCAGTGCCGCTTTCACTTGCTTTGCCAACCAGGTTTGAAAGAAATGCGTCGGAACATCCATTTCTGGTGAGAACACACCACCACCAAAGCCAGGTGAGTAACGACCTTCCTGCATGCCCTCGACCGCTCCAATATCTTCGCCGAATACGACTCGCCATGACTCAACGGTAGCAGTACGGCACGCAGCGAACTCATCTTTCGTTGCTTCATCACCCACATAGAAAACACGTAGGTGCTCAACACTCTTATTCGCAGTGATTGGTTCAATCATCATCGCAAAGGCATGATCGGCTTGAATACCAAGCAACACGTTTGGAAAGAGTGCAACGTATTCTGCATGACGCAGTTTATCTTCTGGCCAGCTTGGAAATTTAGGTAAGTGTGTTCCTGCAGTATCAGAGAGGTTGTATGCGAGACTACCTTGGCCAGCAAAACGCTCTGCAAACATGATGTTGTAGTGATCCTCTAGGCGAGAGTAACTGTTCAAACTCGGATGCACCCAAGGTAAGTGGTAAGCTTCACAGTAGTTTTCTACGGCAAGCTTCCAGTTACTTTTCACTTCTATCTCTAGGTTGCCACCCATGTTCACGCGGCGAAGAAGCCCTAATCCTTCTTCACCTAAGAATTGCTGCCAACGTTGCTCTAGCGGCGCGATATGCTCTTCAAAGCTGTCTGCATCGCCCGATAAGTTGACGAATACCATGTCCATCCAAACGGCTGAACGAAGTGGCTTAAGGCCATGTTTTTCACACTTAAATCGATCATCTTTGTGTTTTGCGATACCACCGATGTGTGGTGTGCCTTTTAGATTACCGTCAAGATCGTACGTCCATGAATGGTAAGGACAGCGAATCATGCCTTGAACTTCGCCTGCCTCATGAACCAGCTTCATACCACGATGACTACATACGTTGTGGAAAACTTGGACTTCACCTTGACGATTTCTCATCATGAGTAGTGGAAGATTCATGAAATCAAGTGGCATTACATAACCATTTTTAAGCAGGTCTGATGCAAAACCAATACATACCCAAGTGTTACCAAACACCTGATCACGCTCAAAAGTAAAATACTCTTCGCTGGTGTAGGCCTGATTCGGCATTCCTGTTGCTTCACTGATTGGGTTCAGTACATTATCAACAAGTTCAACAGGAATAATGGTTTGGTTGACATTGCTCATATTCTTATCTCCGAGAGTCGAGTTGCATCCAGTGCGTACAACATCGTGTTGTGTTAATGGAGATGATTTTGATTAACAACCCGGCAACAAACAAACGACTTTTTCGCCGGGCTTGGATGAGTTTTTGTCATTCATGCATTGATCTCGAACAAAAAAATAACCTTTTAATTAACAATGATCTTCTTGTCATGATTAATACTCATTAAACGATGAGTATTAATCAGTTGAAACACAAAAGCCCTCTCTCTACTCTCTTTCAAAAATTAACAATAACGCAACAAACAATAACGCTAAAACAAACGCACTGTGAGGGATGCCTATGAGAGCAACATCTGGGATATTGAAAGGACTCAATCCGACTGTGACAATCGCATCAAAGATCGTCGTTATCGGTTTTGTACTTTTCTGCGCCATTCTCGCCAATCAAGCGGGCCAATACTTCGAAACGATTTCCGGCATTTTGCTACAGAATATGAAGTGGTTTTACATCGGACTTGTTTCACTCGTTGTCGGTTTTCTTCTTTACCTTATGGTTAGTCGATATGGGCATATTCGTTTGAGTAAAGATGACGAAAAACCAGAGTTTAGTTATTTGTCTTGGGTATCCATGCTTTTTTCCGGAGGCATGGGGATAGGCTTGATTTTCTGGTCGGTCGCCGAACCGATGTGGCATTACGCTGACAACCCATTTACTCAAGGCCTGACCAATGACGCCGCAACAACATCAATGAAACTGACATTCTTTCACTGGGGTCTACATCCTTGGTCTGTCTTTATCATTGTGGCACTTGCATTAGCTTACTTTTCCTACCGTAAAGATCTGCCTTTTACCCTACGCTCTATCTTGTACCCTTTGATTGGCGATCGTATTTATGGGCCTATCGGACACACCGTTGATATCCTAACAGTAGCGGTGACTGCTTTCGGTATCTCTCAAACCTTAGGGATGGGAGTTATCCAAATAAACTCTGGTTTGAATCAAGCCTTTGGTCTAGACATTAGTTTGGGGATTCAACTCTTTATTATCGTTTCCCTTTGTACTTGTGCGGTTGCGTCGGTGCTATCTGGTGTAGGAAAAGGTATTCGCCGTTTATCAGAATGGAACATGCTGCTTTCACTCGCACTCGTGCTAGTCGTACTTTACATTGGTCCAACTCGCTATATCTTAAATACGCTACTCGAAAGTACGGGGCTTTATGCACAAAACATTGTCGGTATGAGCTTATGGAGCGATGCACAGAATGACTCTGGCTGGCAAAACTGGTGGACGGCTTATTACTGGCCTTGGTGGATGACTTGGGCACCTTTCGTTGGCATGTTTGTGGCTCGTATCTCTAAAGGACGCACAATACGTGAACTTATCGGTGGCGCATTAATCGTACCTACGCTAATCACGTTTTTATGGATTTCAGTATTTGGTGGTGCAGCGTTGAAGGTAGAGCAAGACGCTCGTGTTGCTCATCAAGAGCAAGTCACTGCGGCACAAGAAGCCAAACAGACACCACCTGCGGATTTTTCTGGCGGCCCGATTCTTGAAGCGACTAAAGCTGATACGACACGCGCTTTGTTTACGCTATTCGACAACCTAGATACAGGTATGTTTGGTAAACTCCTTAGCGTGCTTGCGTGTCTATTGCTCGGTACTTATTTCATTACCTCCGCAGACTCGGGTACCTTGGTTCTATGTACCCTCGATGCCGCTGGGCACAGTGAGCCTCCCACCTCTATACGCGTATTGTGGGGGATCATGATCGCAGCCATTGCGGGAGTACTTCTATACGCAGGAGGGTTAAAAGCAATGCAAACGGCCTCCATTATTGCCGGTTTCCCTATCGCCATTTTTATCGCGGTGATGAGCTTAACGCTGTTTCATAGTATTCGACGCGAACCTAAGCCATGGGCAATGCTTCCAGAGCATGTTCACCCAGAGCAAGAGAAACTTGATGGTCCTGTTGAACCGCTTGTTGAAAGCAAAACTGTGGCTTCCCAGCCTATCGCTTCAACATCCTCACTAAAAGATGATTCCACACTCAATCAGGGACCAGTACTAAGTTAGTGCGTCGTTTCATCAATCAATTAAAACAAAGCGGGAACTGATATTCCCGCTTTTTTAACATTACCAAACTCTGTTATTTTCTCTGCTTATTGATTTAAGCTAAGCCTCGATCACCTACCTCATCTGGCAACTGATGCAAAAGCCATTCTCTAAAACGTTTGACGCTGGCTGGGATTAAACCTCTATTTTTAGGTTCAAGCATAGAAAAATTGGAAGGTGTTGAAAGCACGTGTTCGACTGGCCTAACCAAAGCGCCGCTTTGTAAATAGTCGTCCACTAATGAGCCCCAGGCTAACGCGATGCCCTGACCATTAATTGCCGCTTGTAACAGCATTGGATAGTTATTGATGTTCATGCGATTACGAGGCGAAATATTTGGCAATCCTACACTCGCAAACCACTGCTCCCAATTCACCCAATCTCTTTGAGACTCTTCCAGATAGAGTAACGTTTTATTGAAGATTTCTTCTGGCTCACTAGGCTGGCCGATTTTCTCTAAATAAAGCGGGCTACACACAGGGAATACCTCTTCTGAAAATAGCGTTGTCACGTCCATTTCCGCAGGTGGAGTGCGACAATAAAACAAGGCGATATCGCAATCTAATCGGCGTAAGTCCAACACATTATCTGAGGCCAATATTCTTATATCGATGTCATCATGTTCATTTTGAAATTGAGCAACCTTAGGCAACAACCACAAGGCTGCCATTGCATTTGTCGTCGCAACCGTGATCTTTTGTTCGCCCTGCCACTTCTTCACTTCACCCGTGATTTGAGCAATATCGAGCAAAGATTGGCTGACAGCTTGATAATATTGAAGACCTGTAGGCGTTAAATTAATGCTTCGATTGGCTCGCGTGAACATAGCCTTGCCTAAGTATTCTTCTAATTGTCTAATTTGGCGACTGATAGCACCTTGGGTCACGTTTAGCTCGTCAGCGGCTAACGTAAAACTCAAGTGCCGCGCCGACGCTTCAAACGCAACGAGGCTATTTAAAGGTGGGAGGGGTTTGATTTTCATGTATCTTCCAGTAAGGCAGTATTGTAATTATTTTTATTCCCGGCAATCTTATGTTGCACGTGGATAATGCCATTCTGGACAACACCTCAAAAACGACAATTTATAAATGATAAAAAATAGAGATGAATCATAAATTGTTGTGAGAGAGACTGCCGTATACAGTTTCGTGGCTACAACGAGCACAAAAAGAGGAGCAGTTACTCCTCTTTTGTCTAGCCTTTTGCTCACTTTGTACGAGTTAGCCCATTTACCCTATTGCCAGTTTAGTACTCGCGTAACGCGCTTTTTTCTTTCTTGGACTGGCTAAGAAGTACGCTAATGTAAGAGGCCCTAATCGTCCCATAAACATCATGAAGATGATCACTAACTCACCTGGTTCGGACAAACTGCCCGTTAAGCCTCGCGATAACCCAACCGTACCCAGTGCCGAGACCGCTTCGAACATAATGTCTAACATAGACGCTTTCTCTGTCAGTAACAGCGTGAATATGGCAAACCAAGTCACCCCCACCGAGATCAGAGTCAGCGCCAATGCCTTGCTGATGGTCTCTTTGGGAATCTCGCGTTGAAAGGCATAGGTTGCTTCATCGCGACGCAAATAGCTGTAAGTTGCCAAGACCAATACCATAAATGTCACAACTTTAATGCCACTTGCCGTACTCAATGATCCACCGCCGATAAACATCAACACCAGAATGATCGCCGTTGTGGCATCTTCCAACTGATCGATAGCTAAAGTGTTGAACCCTGCCGTTCTTGGCGTCACCGCTTGAAACCACGATGCCCACCATTTCCCTGCTTCGCTCAACGGGGCAAGCGTGTTGGGGTTGTCATATTCAATCAGATAAATCGCGATAAGTGCCACCACGTTAATGATCATCGTGCCTAAGATCATCATTCGACTGTAAACGGTGAGTCGATGCCAACGGCGATTGCGTTTTAAGTCAATCCAAACCGAGAAGCCTAAACCACCAATAATGAACAAACTGGTAATGGTGAAGTTAACGACCGGGTCGTCCACGTAAGGCATTAAGCTATCGGCACTCAACGCAAAACCTGCATTGTTAAACGCACTGATGGTGTAGAAGAAACCATGGAACAAACTGGTTTCCCAGCCCAGCACTTCACTCCAATAAACGCTCAAAATAGTGAAACCAATAAGTTCAACGAGCAGAGCGAACATCAATACAGATTTAGCAGTGGCAATGAGTGTCGATGAATCAGTCTGGTTGAACGCCTCTCTCGCGACTGCTCGCTCCAAAAAGCCAATTTTTCCGCCCAGAGCCAGCAAGGTCACGATGGCAAACGTCATTAAACCTAGGCCACCACATTGAATCAGGAAAGCAATAACCACTTGCCCAAAAGGCGTAAACGCCGTGCCCGTGTCCACCACAACTAATCCCGTCACCGTAATGGCCGATGTCGCAGTAAACAGGCTTTGAATCCAAGTGATGGGCTCTGTGGTGGCAATCGGCAGTTTGAGTAAGACCGTGCCGAGCATGATCAAGCACGCAAAGCTGAGGCTAAGTATTAATGGCGGTGCGCCCAACAATTTTTTGCCCGCTTTGGGTTTTCGCTCGATTGGGATAATAGAGGGATGCCACAAAACCATGTTACACCAACCTTGGAGCGACGTATTTCAGCTCAGCGCGACTACCACAAAGCAACAGCGTGTCGAACTCATTAAGCACAAACTCATCATTGATATTGGTGTAGACGGCTTCTTCGCGCTTCACCAAGATTGGCTGAATGTTATAACTGCCTCGGCTGATCAACTTAGAAAGCGGCGTATCGTGCAGATTGGATTTAACGTGGATTTCCACCACATACAAACCATGCCCCATTTCCAAATAGTTGTTCACCATCGGATAGTTGAGTGCCTGCGCGACTCTTACGCCCATCTCCTCTTCCGGATGAATAATGCGTTGTACACCAAGCTTAGACACGATGGTGTGGTGTGCTTTGGTGCTCGCTTTGACCCAAATGGATTTCACACCCAGATTTTTCAGCGCCAGCGTACACAACAAACTGGCTTGCATGTCTTCGCCAATCGCCACCAACACCACATCACTGTTCGCTAGCGCTAACTCTCTGAGTGCACCTTCGTCTGTTGCGTCACATATGACCGCTTGCGTTAACTCTTCGACGTATTTTTCGACGATTTTCGGGTCGCTATCCACCCCCGTTACGGTGTGTCCAAGATGAATAAGTTCTAAGCTGGCGGCAACGCCAAATCGCCCTAAACCAATTACTGTAAAGTGAGCCATATCAATACCTAACTGTGTTTTATGTATAGAAAATGCTAATGCGTTAAGGGCTAGACTGATTTTCCGTCGCGGAAAATAGGCAACACGAATCCTGTTCGAGTGCTGATAACCAGCACTAAACCTTGGCATTAACGTTGATTAAATTTGGAATTTAGTGGTGCTTGGACGTCTCAAGCACTAAACGATAACCCAGCCCCGGCTCGGTTTTTAATAGCCGCTGTTCGTCAGCACTATCGTTCAGTTTTTTGCGTAGTTGACTCACTAGCACGCGTAAGTAGTGAGTATCTTCGACATGACTTTTTCCCCAAATCACCGCTAGCAAATGAGTTTGCTCAATGAGTTTTCCCGGCTTGAGAATCAATTGTTCAATGAAAGAAAACTCTTTCTTGGTGAGTGGAATTTCCCTCTGATCCAACCAAAATTGGTGAGTGCTTTTGATGATTTTGACTCGGCCAGCCACCAGCTCATCAGCGATGGATTGCTCATCCACCAAATCTCGAACCAGCACTTTGATGCGCGCGATGAGCTCTTTTACGCCAAAAGGCTTGCTCAAGTAATCATTCGCGCCCGCTTCTAAAAGGCGGATTTTTTCCTCTTCTTGATCGCGAGCCGTCAGCACTAGCACTGGCGTTTTATACGTCTGACGAAGCGTAGTGAGAAACTCCTTCCCATCGCCGTCGGGCAAGCCTAAATCTAGCAGAATGACGTGCGGCGAATGCGCTTCGAAACACGCTTTGGCTTCTGAAATGGTACTCGCGCCAATGTAATCAAACCCTTCAGCAGACAGGGAAATTCGAATAAAGGTATGAATGCGAGGCTCATCGTCCACGACTAAAACTTTGTAACTCACGCCTGCTCTGCTCCTTGATTGAGTGGAAGTCGAATGCGGATCAGCGTCCCTTCTGATACTGGCATAGATTGAATCTCTCCTTGGTGTGCGATGATGATGCCTTTGGCAACCGCGAGTCCCATTCCGGTGCCTGAATCGGCCGATTTGTTGTTCGCGCCGGAATAGAAAAGGTTGAATATTTTTTCCGCATCTTCAGCTTTGATGCCAATCCCCATGTCCCGAACATCAATCACGCACGACGAACCCTGCTTAGAAAGAGAAACCTCAACAGATTCATTCTCTGGTGAAAATCGCATGGCATTATCCAGCACATTAAAAATCGCTTGTTCGATGAGCGAACGACTTACTGACAAATAATCAACGGAATCATCCATATTCATGGACACTTTCTCGGTGTAATTTGGCAAACGAGAAACCGCATCCCGAACAATATCTGCAATCAACTCATCTTTTTTGGTAATTTTTAATGTGCCGTGCTGGAGCTTAGTCGCCTGTAAGAGGTTCTCGATATATTGATGCAAGCGATGGCTTTCTGAAGTCGCACTGTCGAGCAATTCTTTACGCTCTAAGCCATTGAGCTTGGGCATGTACTCGTTGAGTGTGGTCAATGTTCCAATAATGGTTGCCAGCGGCGTGCGTAAGTCATGGGACACCGATAGCAGGATGCTGTTTTGCAGCTTGGTTTGTTTTAACTCGCCCTGCTGGCGACGATAAAGATCCGCAAAGGTGCTGGTGATAAATGCCACCACCATAAACACGACTAAATTAAAAATGTCTTCCGGACGAAACATCTGCAAAGAGTAACGAGGCGTCGTGAAAAAGAAGTTGAAGCTCAACGCTTCGATCACCGCCGCCGCATAAGCGAATCGCGAGTTGCATTGAAACGCCACTACCACGACCGCTAACTGTAAAATCAGCAGAACTGCGGCTGTAGAGCCAAACAGTTGGTCTAACAACCATGAGACGACAACCGCGCCAACAATCACGGTAGTAGAAAAGAGAAAGGTGTTATCTCGCCATTGAACAAACATAAAATACATCAACCAAAATTCGATGTAGAAAACTTTAGCAAAAGCCCATTCGGAGTTCGCGTAAAAAAAGCGTAAAAAATTCAATAACGACAGTGAGTTATAAACATAATCATCATTAAGTTAGCCTAACTTAATGAATAATCACAAGTTAACGTTGCCCATTAACGCCTACTTACTCGGTATAAACGACAGACACAAAAAAGAGGAGCATTTGCTCCTCTTTCGTGTAGCGTCATATTAGATGACTTGCAGTTGAGCATCACCTTGCTCAGACAAAAATCCGCCGGTTTGATGCTTCCACAACTGAGCGTAAACACCACCCAATTGCAGCAGCTCGTAATGCGAGCCTTGCTCAATGATTTTGCCGTCATCCATTACAATCAAACGATCCATCGCGGCAATCGTTGATAAACGGTGAGCAATCGCAATCACTGTTTTTCCTTCCATCAGAACTTCAAGGTTTTCTTGAATTGCCGATTCTACTTCTGAATCAAGTGCAGACGTTGCTTCATCCATGATCAAAATTGGCGCGTTTTTCAGCAGAACGCGAGCAATCGCCACACGTTGACGCTGACCACCAGACAGCTTCACACCGCGTTCACCCACTTCAACGTCATAGCCAACGTTACCTTGCTCGTCTCGTAGAGATTGAATGAAATCATGAGCATGTGCTTTCTCAGCAGCTGCGATAACGGCATCCATTGAAGCATCTGGATCACCGTAAAGAATGTTCTCTTTAATTGAACGATGCAGCAAAGAGGTGTCTTGCGTGATCATACCGATGTGTTGGCGAAGCGACTCTTGTTCGACTTGAGAAATGTCCTGTCCATCAATACAAATCTTACCGGTATTTACGTCGTAAAAACGCAGCAACAAGTTGACCAACGTGGATTTACCTGCCCCAGAACGACCGACAATGCCGACTTTTTCGCCCGGTTTGATAGTCAGGTTCAAGTTCTCAAATACCGCCTTCTCGTCACTGTAGTTAAAACCTACGTGATCAAAGCAGATCTCACCTTGAGAGATTTGCAAAGGCTTAGCATTTGGTACGTCTTTCACTTCAACATCGTTTGAAATCGTATTAATACCGTCTACTACTGTACCGATGTTTTCAAACAGTGCGCTAACTTCCCACATGATCCACTTCGACATACCTTGTACGCGCAACGCAATACTGATGGCAATCGCAATAGCACCAATTGTTACAGCGTGATCTAGCCATAGATAAACCGAAATGGCACTAATAGACATCAGCAGCAAATAGTTGATGGCATCCACACTAAACAGTAAACAAGTCACCATGCGCATTTGGCGGTAAACCGTCACCAAAAATTGCTTCATGCTGCTTTCTGCGTATTCCAACTCTCGTTGCGAGTGCGCGAATAGCTTTACGGTAGATATGTTGGTGTAAGAATCGACAATGCGCCCAGTCATTACAGAACGAGCATCCGCTTGCTCCGTCGCTACTTGTTTCATTTTAGGGATAAAGTAGAACTGGATAACCGCGTACATTCCTATCCAAATCACAATAGGCAACATTAGCAAACCATCGGCTTCGCCCATCATCCAGAGCATCGAAAGAAAATAAACGCTGATATAAACCAGTACATCCACCAGCTTCATGACCGTTTCTCGTACCGCTAACGCACTTTGCATCACTTTGGTCGCAACTCGGCCTGCAAAGTCACGCTGGAAAAATCCAACCGCTTGTTTTAGCAAGTAACGGTGAATCAACCAACGGATAGACATCGGGTAGTTACCCAATAACGTTTGGTGCATCACCATTGAGTGGACAAAACCGAGAGCTGGCATCACAACCGCCACTAAGAACAGCATCATTAGCATGCGATCACCCTGGTCTTGCCAGAATGTTGCACGATCTTGATTAGAGAGAATATCGACGAGCTCGCCCATATAACGCAACAGCGTCACCTCAGTAATGGCAATAAGCGCACTGAACACAGCCATAACGAGTAAAGGGGCTTCAAAGCCACGAGTGTAAAAACGACAAAAGCCAAATAGCGTCTTCGGTGGCTTTTCGGTTTCCATCTGGGGAAAGGGTTGGGTCAGTTTTTCAAACCAATTGAACATAACAATGACTTTAGGTACCGCGAATGAATTTGCGAACGTTTTACTATCTTTTGATACAAAAGTCAGTAAAATACCGAAACAAAAGCTCAAATGATAATAATTACAATTAAGCTTAGCGTTAATCATAATTATCGGGAATAGATTTATGCAAAAGAATAACTCACTGACCATCGCTATCCGCAACGCGTTGGTTTGTGCTTTAGCACCTACAGCAGTGGTTGCATTCACAGCACAAGCTCAAGAAGACGTCGTACAAGATGACGTGATTGCCATGGAGACCATAACGGTCACCGCGCAAGCACTTAAAGTAGAAACCCCTGCGGCAGAAACGCCTCGCAGCGTATCTATCATTTCTGAAGATGAACTTCGTGTTCGTGCACCGAAAAAGCTAGATGAAGCATTACGCTACACGTCTGGTGTAACCGCTCAGCCTTATGGCGCAGACAACGACACTGATTGGTTCAAAGTTCGTGGATTTGATGCAGCGACTTACCTAAACGGCAACCGCCTATTCCGCGATGGTTACTACACATGGTTGGTCGAACCTTACGGCCTAGAAAGTGTAGAAGTCGTTAAAGGTCCATCGGCTATTCTGTTTGGTGAATCGGCACCAGGCGGTATCGTGAATGCTGTTCAGAAAAAACCAACGTTTACGCCTCAAGGCGAAGTAAAAGTCGAAGTTGGCAACAACCAACACCAATCCGTAGGTTTTGACATTGCTGACGAAGCAAACGACGCAGGCACTGTGCGCTATCGTTTGGTTGGCTTGATGACAAGCCAAGATGGTGAACTGGACGGCACAAACAACGAGCGTTTCTACCTAGCGCCAAGTGTCGAGTTCGACATTTCTGACCGTACAATGCTGACCGTTTTGGCAACTTACCTTCATGATGACGGTGTACCAACTAACCCATTCTTCCCAGCTGCAGGTACTCTGATTGGTTCTAACTTTGGCAAAATCGATCCTTCGACTAACCTTGGTCAACCAAACTACGATAAATACGAACGCACGCAGTTTTCTCTAGGTTACTTACTAGAGCACGACATCAATGACACGTGGTCACTCTCGCAAAACCTCAACTACGGTTCGAATGAGTTGTACTTGCGCAGCTCTTACGCGTTCTCAAACAACGATCCAGCGAAAGAAGAGTTAACGCAAGGCATCGTATTCCGTGACGGAAAAAACCAGAGCATCACGTTCGACAACAATGCTGTCGGCAACTGGATGACAGACAACGCAGAGCACACAGTGCTTATCGGTATGGATCTGCAATTCCACAAAACCGATGGCGACGAGCAAGACAACTATGCATTTGGCACTATCAACCCGTGGAACCCAGTTTACGGCAACTTCACCCCTCTTGATCCTGCCAACAACGTGAAACGTGAGATTGAGAAATCTCAAGCAAGTCTCTATTCACAATACCAATTGAAACTGCATGAACAGTGGATTGGTAACATCGGTGCTCGTTACGACTGGGTGAAAACAGAAAACTCTGGCAAAGGCGCTACCGTTGATCAAAGTGAATCTCGTGATGATGGTCAGCTCTCTCTAAGTGCGGGTGTGATGTACCTTGCAAACAATGGTCTGTCACCTTACGCAAACTACTCTCAGTCGTTTGAAGTGATCAGCACTATTGATGCGGCAACCAATGAACTTTACAAACCGCTGGAAGGCGAGCAAGTAGAAGTGGGTGTAAAGTATGAGCCAAGCTTTATGGATGGCTTTATCAACCTTGCATGGTTCGACATCACGCAAAAGAACGCGTTGGTCACTAACCCATCAACATGGATTGCGACACAAACAGGTGAAGTGACATCTCAAGGTGTTGAGCTAGAAAGCACGGCGCAGCTAACCGACGATCTAAAACTGATGGCAAGCTACACCTACACTAAAGCGAAAACAGATGAGAGCTTTGGCCAAGGTAAAAAACAAGCCGCACTTATTCCTGAGCACCAAGCTTCTGCATGGGTAGACTACAGCGCCTACAGCCTGATTCCAGGCCTCAATATCGGTACTGGTGTGCGCTACGTAGGTGAGTCAAAAGATAACCCTAAGAGCTCGAACCTAACGGTTCCTTCAGTCACTCTTTGGGATGCGTCAGTCACTTACGACATCACTTCACAGTGGCAAGCACAGCTAAACGTGAACAACATCCTAGATAAAGAGTTTGTTTCAGGTTGCGATTACTGGTGTTACTACGGCCAGTCTCGCTCTGTTATGCTAAACGCAAACTACCGCTGGTAATTGTACTTCTACTCCCCTCTATTGAGGGGAGTTTTCTCCTAAGAGCCATCCATGTTTCAACTGTCTAATATTGAGATCGTGCGAGGTGGACGTCAGATCCTCGGCATCGAACAACTTAACATCCCAACAAATGAGCTAACGGTCGTTTTAGGCCATAACGGTTCAGGTAAGTCGACACTGGTGAACCTGCTTTCTGGTCAAATGTCGCCAGATAAAGGTACGGTAACACTAAACGATACTTCCCTTTCATCACTTAAAACCAAAGAGTTGGCAAAACAGATCGCCTATTTGCCACAAAAGCTGCCCTCTTCAGCTGGTTTAACGGTCGAAGAGCTAGTGCGCTTAGGTCGCTTTCCGTGGCGTGGGGCACTTGGTCGTTGGAAAACCGAAGACAAACAGATCATCACGCAGGCTATGGAACGAACAGGGGTTACACCTTTTGCTCAAGCTTTGGCGGATGACTTATCGGGCGGTGAGCGCCAACGTGCTTGGGTGTCTATGCTACTGGCTCAACAATCGCCAATTTTAATTCTCGATGAGCCAACCTCGGCGCTCGATGTTCACCATCAGTTTCAACTAATGGCGCTGCTGGCAGAACTGAATCGAACCGAGAATGTAGGCATTATCGTGATCCTGCACGATCTGAACTTAGCACTGCGCTACGCCACCCACATTGTTGCGCTCAAAAAAGGTAAGATTGCCTTTGAAGGCAACGCCGACATGTTGTTAGACGAGGCACGCCTTTCTAAACTATATGAGTCACCAATTAAGCTGATTGAACACCCAAGCCCGGCTAACACATTAGCGAGCCAAAAGGTGGCTGTTGTATGCGCATAATAGCTCGTTTACTTACTGTGGTTACACAATCTGCTTTTCTCCTCGTATTTTTTATGACCAATGCACATGCAGTCATCACCGTTACCGATGAATATGGTGAGCATAGTTTTGAGCAAGCGCCTCAACGCGTTGTTGCCTTAAACTGGGACATCTTAGAACAAGTTTTGGCGCTAAACGTAGAACCAATCGCAGCCCCAAATTTACCAGGCTACCGCCAATGGGTCGTCAATCCAACCGCACCAGAGTCAATTGAAGATATTGGGACCCGAGCAGAACCCAACTTAGAAAAAATAGCCAGTTTGAAACCAGATGTCATCCTTGCTGCGTCTCCACAGCAAGACTTGATTCCGTTACTCAAACAAATTGCTCCGGTAATCTATTTACCTAATTTTTCTGAAAATGAGGCCGCAGCTGAAACGGCCATTCGTCACTTTCGTACGCTCGGCAAGCTATTCAATAAAGAGGCACTTGCTGAACAGAAATTGGCAAAATTAGATGCTTCATTTGCGCAGATGCGCCAGCGAATTCGCCATTATTACTCTGCTCCACTCAGCGTTCTTGTGATGCGATTTTCAACCCCGAATACTGTATTACTTGCAACCGAAAACTCCACCACTGACTACGTGGTTAGAAAACTGGGATTACAGGCTCCAATTAAAGAGGACCCACGTGCGTGGGGAGTAAAGCAAGATCGAATCAATCGGCTTCAGAGCCTTCAAAACAGCTACGTTCTCTACGTACAACCTTTCCCAGAAGAACGAAAACTGAAAGAGTCGCCACTTTGGCAAGCGATGCCGTTTGTGAAAAAGCAGCGGGTAAATTCAGTCAGAGCAGTGTGGGCGTATGGCGGTGCCATGTCTTTGCAATACACCGCTGAAGCGATTACCGACAGTCTAATAGAGTTGGCACCAGAACAATGAGAACGAAACATTATATTGGTTATCTGGCGCTGATTACGTTACTTAGCGTCTTTAGCCTACAAATTGATACTAATTTATCACTTTTCGAACAATGGCAATTATTAACAAAACCAGAGGTAGCAACCGAGTTTCGTGACGTATTCTTTACGCAAGCGCAGCTTCCTAGGTTAAGTATGACCCTGCTTGTTGGTGCCATGCTTGGTCTCACCGGCAGCTTAATGCAGCAATTAACGCAGAATAACCTCACCTCGCCGTTGACTCTTGGCACCTCTTCTGGTGCTTGGCTTGCATTAGTCGTGGTAAACATTTGGTTCGTCGATTGGGTCGCCGATTACTCTGCATTAGCCGCAATGGTTGGGGCTTTAGTGGCGTTTGGCCTGATCGTATCAATTGCCGGTGTGCGTAATATGACAGGTTTGCCGCTGGTCGTTTCGGGGATGGTGATCAATATCTTGCTCGGTTCTATCGCCACAGCCATTATTATTTTAAACGCCCAGTTCGCACAGAATATTTTTATGTGGGGAGCAGGAGACCTTTCTCAATACAGCTGGGATTGGTTTGAGTGGTTATTGCCTCGCTGCGCTATCGCAATCGTAATTTTGATCGTCGCACCACGTATTCTGACCTTAATGAAACTGGGACAAGAAGGCGCAGCAGCCCGAGGCTTAGCGGTATTACCCGCGTTTGGTGCATTAATGGTGATGGGTATTTGGCTGGTATCAGCCTCCATCACCGCAGTTGGTATTATCAGCTTCATCGGATTACTGACACCCAATATTGCCAGAGCGATGGGGGCAAGAACACCGCGCGACGAATTGATCAGCAGCATGCTTTTGGGCGCAATGCTACTAATCATCACAGACTCTGCCGCTATCTCGCTGAGCTTATGGTTAGAGGAAACCATTCCTAGCGGTGTAGCGGCTGCAGCTATTGGCGCTCCCGCTTTAATTTGGTTTACTCGTAAAAAGCTGACGGCAACCGATCAACTTAACCTTTCAATGAGCCAAGGAAAAACGGCGCTTTCTAAACGCGCGGTATGCAGCATTGCGCTATTCAGTCTGGTTGGGATTCTAGCTTACTCATTCGTTACCCATGGTATAAACGGAATTCAATGGTCTGTGCCAGGTGAGTTCCAATGGCAATTGCGTTGGCCGCGAATGTTAACCGCACTTTCTGTCGGTATTGCGCTATCCGTTGCCGGAATCATTTTGCAACGCATTGTTTATAACCCTCTGGCAAGTCCCGATATTCTCGGTGTGTCTTCCGGAGCCACGTTTGCCATTATTACGACAGGAGTCATCGCTGGGTCGCTTCTCTCCGCATTTAGCTGGGGTATCGCTTTTTTCGGAAGTATGTCCGTATTGATGTTATTGCTGATTATCGGTAAACGAAGCCATTTTAATCCATCTAACTTCGTGTTGTCCGGCATCGCACTAACGGCACTATTAGAAGCCCTCGTTCAATTTTCGCTAGCTCAAGGCTCAGGTGACAGTTACAAAATTTTATTGTGGCTAACTGGTTCTATTTATCGAGTCACAGCCGACACCGCACTGATGCTATGTTTGGCCATAATAGTTCTGCTTGCCGCTGTTTTCTCGATTTCTCGTTGGCTAACACTAATTTCCATCGGGCGACAATTCTCAAATGCACGAGGGCTTAACCCTACCGTAGCCAATACGCTTATGCTCACCATCGTTGCTTTGTTATGCGCCTTTTCTACCGCTACAGTTGGTCCAATATCTTTTGTTGGCTTGGTCGCTCCCCATATGGCGATGATGTTAGGAGCAAGAAAAGTGAAAGAGCAACTGTGTGTCGGTGCCTTAATTGGCGCAACCCTAATGTTGTGGGCAGATTGGCTAGGACAAATCGCTATTTATCCAAGTCAGGTCGCAGCTGGCACGTTGGTCGCTATTATAGGCAGCACTTACTTCCTATTTTTAATGCTGAAGAGTAAATTCAGCTAAGTTGGGAATATTGTTACAGCCTAAAAATACGCTAAGAAAAACAAACCCCGCTATTTTGATAGCGGGGTTTGAAATTAAAGGCGAAGTACGATGCTCTATTCTTCTCGCACTACAGGAAAACGTTGCTCATAAAGTTCCATAAAGTCCTTACGAATTAAGTGCTCTAAGTGGTTCGCTTTATCGGTTGGGCAGAAAATCATCACGTGCAGAATTTGTTCACCATTAATGTTGCTAGAAATATGCATATGTGGCTCAGAACCAGGAAGGTCAACACCGGCATGTTTTTCAATCATCGCATTGTAACGATGTGCAACATCAGCAAAGTAACTGCAATGTTCTTCAATTTTATCAGTTAAAATCGGTAACAGTGGATACAAATTGACGAAGTCTTTCACCACTACAGAAAAGTTGTGGTAAACGTACCGCTTCATGAAGTTGAGGTTCTTTACTGGATAGGTAAAGAACATACTATTAGGCAATGTCGCTGTTTTGCCGGTGTAATGATATTGCCCGTGATGCAGGTCGATCTCTTGAATCACCGTCGCCATCATATTGTGCTCAATCACTTCACCACACAACTTTCCGACCTCAATCCAGTCTCCAACGCGAAAAGAACGCGAACTTGCTCTTTGAATCGAACCCGTAAAACACAAAATGATTTCTTTGGATGCCACTACAATGGCAACGGCAATCGCCGTTACACTCAGAGCAAACTCGTTAATTTCTGATTGCCATAAAATAAATAAAATCAGTAATGTAACAGCAAAGGTGCCATTTTTAGTTCTGGACATCCAACTACGCTGATCTTCTGAGAGAAAAGCGTGATCACCACGAATCATCGATAAAATTGCACGACGAATTAACCACATAATCGCAAAGATCAGTGCGGTAAAAATCAATTTATGAGTGAGAAGAAAATCGACAACTAACTGCACTTTCTCCATTCCACGGCTCCCTCGAATAAAAATACGGCCCAGTAACAGCTAACGATAACAAATTATTTTGTCTGTTGTCCGTGCTCACTCAAGTCTTTTTGAAATTACTCCTCTCTGAAGGCGCGATTCATGCTTTCTGTAATTGGCTTTATTAGGTAGCTCAATGGCGTTCGTGGCTCAGATAAAATAAGCACTTCGGCATTCATACCTGAGGTTAAACGATGTTTTGTCACATCTTCCGGTGAAATTGCAATTCTAGCGAGATAAAAATCTTCTTGGTTTTCTTGCGAGAGCTTATCGGCAGAAATCGTCAGCACTGTACCGTCTAAAGGTGCCAACGTCCGAGCATTCAGAGCGGTCAGACGAATATGCGCTTGCTGGCCTGGATTCACTAAATCAATATCCTGAGGATTAACACGAGCCTCGACTAACAACTTATCGTCTTGCGGAACCAGTTCTAGTAACGTTTCACCCGACCCAATCACACCTTTTTCGGTAAACACTTGCATGTTGACTACGCGACCAGAAATAGGTGCGTTGATCGTTGTTCTTGCGACAATATCTTGAGCGGAGCGATATTCTTCCCGAATTGCGACAATTTCCGTTTTGGTATTTCGTAGTTCCTCGACAATCTCATTCAGCCTTTCAAGCTTCAACTCTTCAATTTGCGCTAGGTTCTCATCTAACCTTTTTCTAACGGTGAGCGATTGCCTGTCTAACTGGCTTAAGGTACTTCTCACCTCCGCTGCTAAGCGCTTGAGTTGAAGTAAAGTAGATTTTCCCGAGAAACCTTTTTGCACCAAGGCTTGGTTGCTGTCTATTTCTTCAGCAATAAAGTTGAGCCGTTCCGTCTCAATCACTTTGGTTTGCTGAAGGTTTTCAAGCTCTAAACTTGCTCCAGAAATACTCTGCTCAATGATACTCAGTTTACTATCAAAGAATCGCTTTCTCGCTTCAAAGATCTTGTTTTGAACCAGTTGTGCTTCTTGTACGATATCGACACGGGGAATGCTTTCAAGATCATCAGACCATACAATCGTTGGAAGCTCGTCAAGCTCCGCACTTAAACGGTTTTCCTTTGCTAGAGTATGGATAAAACGACCACTTAACGAGTCCAACTTAGCCATAGCTTGACGCTTAGAAAGTTGAATTAATAACTGACCTTTTTCGACTAAATCCCCCTCCTGTACATATAGCTTTTCAATAATACCGCCTTCTAAATGCTGAATTTCTTGTCGCTTAGTGAGAACTGACAAATCACCATAAGCAATCGCTGCACTTTCTAATTTGGCTGTTGCAGCCCAGTAGCCAAGACCTCCAAGAAAAACACTTAAGGTCACCACACCAAGTAAAATTGGTTTTCGAAAGCTTAGTCTCGCTTTGGGGCTAAAACGATATACGATCTCGGTAGAACTCTGATTAACGGTTGGCAGTTGATTGCTCATTTCTTACCCTTGGGATATCTGTTCTTTCTTCGCCCATCAAACGTTTTAATACTTCATCTTTAGCGCCGTATAACTTGACTCGGCCGTCAGCCAAATACAACAGCCTATCCATTTGTCGTAACGTACTCGGATTGTGGGCAATGACGATAATCGTTGTACTCTGTGCTTTTAAATGGGCAATCAAACGTTGATACGCAGCCTCTCCCTCACCATCGAGGTTGGCATTCGCTTCATCGAAAATCACAATAGATGGGTCGCCATAAACGGCTCTTGCAAGAGCGATTCTCTGCCTTTCCCCCCCAGATAAACCACGGCCATTTTCACCAATAATGCAATCATAGCCTTTGTTTTTCTTGAGTATTAATTCATGACATCCTGCTAGTTGCGCCGCCTTGATGACTTTAGCGGGGTCTTCTTCTTTAAAGCGCGCGATGTTCTCTCGAATTGTGCCAGGAAATAACTCCACCTCTTGAGCGAGATACCCAAAATGCACGCCGCGATCTTCAGATGCCCATACGGAGACTTCCATACCATCAAGAGTCACTTTACCCGCTAATGGCTTAACCGTACCTAATAGCAGCCGAGCAAACGTCGATTTACCCGTACCAGAAGGGCCAATCACCCCAACAGCAACACCCGGAGGAATCGATAAGCTGAGCGATGAGAGCACTGGTTCAGTTGCTCCAGGGTGGCGATAGGCCAGTCCGGTAAGCTCATAGTGTCCTTTTGGTTTAGGCAGTGGCATATCTGATTCATCTTGGCGCACGATCGCATCGATTTCTTTCAACCTTTTATAGGCGCCTTTAGCAGACATCGCGCTTCGCCACGTGCCTATCGCCTGCTCCATCGGCGATAATGCCCGACTCATTAATATGGAGCTCGCGATCATCGCCCCTGCCGTTATCTCATGTTGGATAACTAACCATGCACCACCTCCCAGTAAAAATATCTGTAATGAGCCACGCACAAACTTAGAAAAGTTAGCCATGTAGATAGACTTACCTGCAACTCGCTCTTCAAGCACATTCACTTCGCTCACGCGCGACTGCCACTTCTCTAAAAATGCATTCATCATCCCCATTGCGAGAATTGAATTGGAGTTTTGCGTGGCTAATTCTGCGTTGTTGATATGAGAAATCGCTCTGACTTCGCTCTCTTGCATTGTTTTACGCGTCATTAGCTCATTAAGTAGACCTAGGCTAAACAATACGATAGATCCAAGTAACGCGATGTGACCTAATATCGGGTGCAATAAATACACAAATAAAATAAACAGCGGTGTCCAGGGCGCATCCAACAGTGGGTAAGGTGCTTGACTGCTCAAAAAGCTTTTGATGTTCTGAATGTCTCTCAGAGTTTGCGAGGTATAACTCTTCCCAGTATGTGATTGATATTGAATCGTGCGCTTGAGCATGAAAGCGGAGAGTTTTGTGTCCATCCAATAACCAAAAGATTTACTCATTTGTGCTCGTGCAATGTCGATGATGGACATGGTTAACAGCGCGACAATTACGATGACAGTGAGCAAGAATAAAGTATCGGTTGAGTAGGAAGATATCACTCGGTTGTACACTTGAAGCATGTACAACGGAATCGAGAGAACCAATAAGTTGATAAAAAGGCTAAAAACGATCAGCAAGCCCGCAAGCGTGCATAGTTTTTGTTTCACTTCTTTGAAAACCGTTTTTTGCACGACTACTTCCGTTTAACGTGAAAATTGTAGGCGCCAGAAATACTAGCGCCTAGCTTAAGGTAACCTCAAATCGCTCTAGAGTGTCCGATTAGTGCACCTCAGCATGGCAGAGCCACGCAAACTAATTCCCATCCAGAGTTATTTTCAGTCGTTTAGATTACGAACAGATCTGCACCATAGGTGTTGATGTCAGTTTCAGTCACGCCAATAAGTTTCACTGTTAGATCAGCCCCATCGGTAAACACTGCATTCCCAACTGCATCGTAGCTAAAGCTTAAATCACCAAAGTCAGTGACAGAGTCGCTAATGATATGCAAAGAGTCTTCACCAATGGTGAAATCAACAACTTTGGCTTCGCCATGGCCACCAAACTTATCCGTGAACACAAACTTATCGCCATTGCTGCCGCCAACTAAAACGTTGTCACCAGAACCAGCAACAAGAATATCTTCACCGACACCACCATTTAATTTATTGTCACCCAGCAAACCCAACAGCAAGTCATTACCGGTACCACCGCCGAGGTAGTCGTTTCCTGTACCAGCCCTAAGGATGTCATCTCCAGCACCACCAGTTAGGCGATCGTCGCCGTCGCCGCCGATCACATAATCATTACCGCCACCGCCAACAAACGAGTCATTACCACCAAAACCGATAAACAAATCATCGCCGCCATCGAAATCAGCAAATTGGTTATTTACACCTGCATCGCCTAAATACGTGTCATTGTCACTTGCGCTCATTTTTATTCCCTCTTAGCTTATTAATTGAATAGACCTTCTGTTCCACGTCTGACTAGATTCGTCACGACATGAGAAGTCTAATAGTCAACTGAATAGGAATAAGTTTGAATATGGGATGATATTTCAGACTGACATTTTAATAATAAATATAAAATTTAGTACTTTATAGAGTATTTTCTTTTTATTACAGCAAGTTAATACTAGTACTACAGGTTTCTCTTAGCCCAACTTGTAGCTTGCGTACGGTTCTTTACTTCTAACTTTCTAAAAATATTGTATAGATGTGATTTAATAGTATGCTCGCTGATAAATAAAGAATCAGCGATTTCCATATTTGAACCACCTTCTTTCAACATTTTTAAAACCTGAACTTCACGCCGAGTAAGCTCAACCTCAATAGCAGGTTCGATAATGTTATTTGCTTCTCTACCTCGATAATAATTTACTAGCTGATCAAGTAATCTTCGAGACAGCCAGTTATCCCCTTTTATTATTGCTTTTAATCCCTGACAAACCTTGTCCATTGAATCTCCTGGACCAAATATACCTTTTACATGAGGCCAAGAAGCGAGTTCTTCTGTGTCTAAGTCATAACCTAGATTAAGCATTATGGTTCCTAGCACTTTATTACTATCTTTTAAATAAACTAAAGTTTCGGAAGGAATCTCAACTGAAAAATCAACAAGCAAAAAGTAGCGTTCCGGAATGAGTTCATGATAGCTAGGGTTTTTAGTATCAATGATCGTTATTCTAGTTTCTGTATTTTTAGAAAGCATTTCCTTAAAGTTTTCACTCTGTAAACTTTGTTGAGTGAGCATTAGGATTTCAGGCTTTTCCATATACTGTTCCATAATGTTTCTCATACTTTCAGTGACTTAACATTCTTAAATTAGTAGTTAATCGTCAGCACTTAGTTTGATATGTAAGTGCTAGTTCACAGAGTAAAGTTATTTGCTACTTTTTTAAATTCTAAAGTTATTAAAAAGAGAATCAAAAAAAGTGTTTCTCATAAAAGAAACACTTTTAACACATTCAGGTCACAGAAATTATTAAGAGTTTACTAAATTAGGCAACCTAATATTGCAATAGCATTACACCGTTAACGAGTTGTCTGAAATATTTTCCTTTGCCCAAATAAGTGCTTGAACTCTATTTTTCACATCAATCTTCTTGAAAATATTATGTAAATGCGTTTTTACCGTATTCTCGCTGACAAATAATTGTTCGGCGATTTGTTGATTGGACGCCCCCATGGAAAGAAAGGTAATTATTTGTTGCTCTCGTTTGGTCAGAATAGCGGAAACATTCTTATTTATAGGTTTGCAATGTCGACGAAGGTAAGTAATGTACTGCTGAGAAAACTTACGGCTGAACCACATATCTCCTTGAAGCACCTTACCAATACCAACTTGCAACGTTTTTATATCATCAGAGGTATAGAAAATACCGGCCAAAGTACGCCAAGCAAAGAGATCTTCTGTCGATATGGATTGCTCACAATTAATTAAGATTTCAAGCGTGTCTTTCTGCTTGGCCGCTTTAAACTCCGCATAACGGCGAAAAATTTCATCCGTGATCACGCTGCAATCAACAATAATGGCTGATGCAAGAGATTCATGTAACACTCCGTGAATCAGATTATCTGGCGTGATTAGAGCAACACTAATACCGAGTTTGGTCTCCAATACATCTTTCAACAGAGATGACTGTAGACTTCCCTCCGTGATTAAAATAACGTTTCTTTTTTTTTGCTGCTCCATCCTGATCGCATTCCCTTGGTCGTTTTTATTGAAATACGCAATAGATTTAGATAGAGCGGTAGTATTGTCAAGTATGAAAATCACTAGTACTAATTAATAACTCATTGAAGTGTCAATAATTTTTAAGTGGCAAGTATGTGAGAGGTATTAGCATTTTTCAGACATTAAAAAAGGGAGTATAAACTCCCTTTTTGTGTTTGAGCAGGTGATTTAATCACGCACGTTAGAGGCAAAACACCACCTAACTTAGTGGATTGGAACTGCGTTTTTTTGGTTAAACTTACCAAAGTGTTGTTCTAACACTTCTGGCGTCAGCTTACCTTCCGCTTCCAGCTTTTTCAGCTCAGCGACGATCGCTTTTTGCTCTTCTAGCGACGGCAGTTTTACTTCTGGCTCCTGAGCGGTTTCTTGAGAAATTTGCTCTAGTTCTTTTTCGAAGTCATTCATAGTACTTACCTAAAATTAATGATTGAACTTTTAAACTTCGCCTATTCTATCCAACTCTATAACTTGAAGCTACCAACCATCTTGTCCAAACGAGAAGAGAGCGCTTGAAGATCGCGACTTGCATCCGCCAACTCTTCTGCTGTCGCGGTTGTCATTTCATTTATCGCGTTGATTTCTTCGATATTTTGATTAATGGTATGCACCACCGTGGATTGCTCTTCCGTCGCCGTTGCAACTTGTGTATTACGATCAGAGATGTCGGTGATTCGTTCAGAAATACTGATTAATACCTCGACTGCTTCATCGGTAGAAGTAACCCCTTCTATGGTGACCGCTTTGCCCGCTTCCATAGCACTTACCGCGTCTTGTGCGTCACTTTGAAGCTGATTGATCATGCGCTGAATCTCTTCTGTAGAATCAGCCGTGCGTGAAGCTAGGTTTCTTACCTCATCAGCAACAACCGCAAAACCACGTCCCTGCTCACCAGCACGAGCAGCTTCAATTGCAGCGTTTAGCGCAAGTAAATTCGTTTGCTCAGAGATGTCACGAATTACACCCAGAATCGAGCCAATATCTTTGGTTGTCGATGCCAACTGCGTAACAACAATATTGGTTGTTTCAACATCATCGGCTAGGCGGCTGATCACCTCTTTTGCTTTCATCACAACTTCTCGACCAGTTTGAGTGTTATCTGAAGCCTGATTTGCCGTATCAGCAGCGGTAGCCGCGTTTGATGCAATTTCACTGATGGTCGCACCCATTTGGTTGATAGCTGCAACTACTTGAATGGTTTGATCACGCTGCTCTTGGCTGTTGTCGTGTGTGGATGTTGCTTTCGTTGACACACTTTCTGCCGCTTGACTTAATGAGCCACTGGTTAAAGCAACCTCTTTCATCGTGGCATGAATCTTCTCAATAAATCCATTAAAGCCTTTTGAAAGCTGAGCAATTTCATCATTACCCTTAATTTCAATACGCTGCGCCAAATCGCCTTCACCTTGCCCAAGGTCGGTAAAACGATCGGCAATCAGTCGGATTGGTTTCGTAATGCTGTTTGCTAACCATACGCCCATGAGGATGAATACAACGGCAACAATGATGGTCGTAAACAGCATTTTTTTAGCTGTCGCATTCAGGTCTGCGAATACTTCATCAACGGGAACCACGCCAATAACAAACCAGTTCATTGAAGGAACATACAAACTAGAAACAAAAGTATCCTGCCCTTCAAACTCCACATTAATTAGGTTGAAGCTATTTTTGTTCAACAGCGCACTTGCGTCACTACCAAATAGTTTAGTGATAGAAGTTTGGTTCTTACCTTGTTGGCGGTGTATTTGAATCTGGCCTTGTTCATTAGTGAGGAACACGTAACCCGTATCTTCAATTTTAAACCCATTGAGCAAAGCAACCATGTCTCCCATAGATTTAGAGAGACCTGACATTGATGTACCATTAAGATCTTGGAAATTGGCAAACATTTTCACTTCGCCATTTGCCTCTTGGAACACACTCACGGATGTTTCTTGACCAGACGACGTAAATCCAAAGAACCAAGCATCTTGCGTTCGGTTAAGTTGACGTAAGAATCCGTTTTGATTCCAGTAATATGCCGTTTGACGATTCGCTACCGACGCATCATTAAGACCATACTGTGATTTAACGTTATTGAGCTGCTGAACCAACTGAACTTCTACTGACGGATCACGGTCTGTATTAGATAGGGCTTCAACAATAAATTCGTTTGTAGCCAGCTGTTTTGCCGCTTGTTGCATTTCGACAACTTCGCGGTCAATTTCGGTATTGATTTGCTGCAACATCGCAGGTAGCTCGATGTCAATAAGACGATGGCTCAATACATCTCTCGCATGACGCTGAGCCATAACACCAACAATGATTGTTGATGCTAGAACAGCAAACGTAATGCCAAGTACAACCTTCTGTTTGATGCTCAAGGAATGAAGTTTCAACATATTCGGACCTTTTAAAAGAATCACTTGTTATTGGCCCCACAAGGGGAATCAGGTGCATATCTCATGACACGCACACCACGGAATCTTTATCGGCTCATATGTACAAAACTAGAGGCATTTCTCATTATATTATGAAAAATAAATGTAACACACTGTCAAATAAGCACTTTCAGAGATAGCACGTACTTGCAATTCTCTGTAGCGTCCCAATATTGAAAAGATAAATTGCAATAGAGCATTGGAACTTTTTTCACATGGAAAATGACCAATACTCAACACGAAAATCACATGGATACCGAGAGTCCAAAGCATGCATAAATCTAACTTCGAAACTCTTCAGCAATACTTAGAGTCGCAGATCATCGGACAGCAAGATCTGGTAAAGCAACTGCTTGTTGCGCTTCTTGCGGATGGGCATATTTTAGTTGAAGGCCCTCCTGGGTTAGCAAAAACCCGTGCAGTAAAATCACTCTCAGACTGTGTTGAAGGTGACTTCCACCGAATTCAGTTCACCCCTGACTTGCTGCCAGCCGATTTAACCGGCACCGATATCTTCCGTCCCGAAACCGGAGAATTCACTTTCCAGTCAGGTCCTATCTTCAACTCGCTTATTCTTGCGGATGAGATAAACCGTGCACCAGCCAAAGTACAAGCGGCAATGCTTGAAGCAATGGCAGAGAAACAAGTCACAGCAGGTCGTCATACCTACCCGCTGCCAGAGTTGTTTTTGGTTATGGCAACTCAAAACCCGATAGAGCAAGAAGGGACCTACCCCCTTCCTGAAGCGCAGCTAGACCGCTTTTTATTGCATTTAGAAGTGGAATACCCAGATGCAGAGCATGAGCTATCTATCTTGCGTATTAACCGCGGAGAAGCAAAGGGCGAAGTAAAGGTTGAACGCCCAATGTTAAGCCAACAAGATATATTCACTGCACGTAAAGAGGTGTTGGATATTCATATGGCAGAAACGATAGAGCAGTACATCGTCCGTTTAGTTATGGCGACACGTCAAGCCAACGAATATGACACTGAGTTGGACAAGTGGTTGTCAATGGGTGTGAGTCCGCGTGCCACCATCGCTCTTGATCGCTGTGCACGTGCGCACGCTTGGCTTGCTGGTCGTGATTTTGTCTCTCCGGAAGATGTTCAAACCATGGCTTATCCGGTACTGCGCCACCGTTTATTATTGAGTTACCACGCTCAAGCGGAAGGCATTACGGCAAACCAGGTCATCGATAAACTGCTAAACCTTGTTGGCAGTGCATAAACGAGTGAGTGATATGTCCGCTACACATTCATTACCACCTCATGCGAATGGGGTGACATTAACCCTTGAAGAGCTGCTCCAATATCGCACTCAATCTGTACGTTGGTTACCACCAGCACAGAGTCTCTGGTCGCAGATGAGTGGTAACCATACCAGTCGCCAAAAAGGGCGAGGTATGGATTTTATGGAGGTGCGCCAATATCAACCTGGCGACGATATTCGCAGCATTGATTGGCGAGTCACCGCTAGGACCGGTAAAGCACATACGAAGTTGTTTGCAGAAGATAAAGAGCAAGCGGTCATTCTTTATCTTGATCTAAGTTCTAGTCTACATTTTGGATCTAAGTATGTACTCAAATCCGTTCAATTGGCCCACTTTGCCAGTGTTCTAATTTGGCTAACTCTAGCTAAAAAAGATCGCATCGGCGCAGTGATTGATGACGGACATCAATGTCTTGAATTTCGCCCCTCTTCTTTACAAAGACAAGGGCTGCGGATTCTTAACGCCATAGTCGACATACATAATGCGCAAGTAACTCGTACTGCAAGCAACGACACTCGTACACTGCCGTATGCACAAGTATTGGAGACACTTCATACGCTCACCCCAAAAGGCAGCGAATTGATTATGCTCAGTGACTTTGCCCACGTAACACCAACGGAACTGGCACAACTACGTCGACTCAAACAACACAATAGCGTAAGGGCTGTTCAGTTTTATGATCCGTTAGAAAGAGGCGAAACAGACTTTAGAGGTCAAGTGAAAGCTTCGGATGGGCTGCATAGTCAATGGTTTAACTTTGGCTCTAAAGGACAACGAAGAGAACTCGAAAGCCACTTTACCCAACATCAAGAAACCATTAAGCAGCAATGCCATTCGATAGCAATTCCATTTAACACGCTATCAAGTGGCTGGCCCTTAATTTCACAATTAAGCTAACAAACTGACAAGCAGTATTTATTAAGCAGTAATAATAATGACAACAAACAACCAAAGCCTAGACCTTGAACCTTTGATTTTGCCAAACGCACCGGATTGGTTTCCGCTCGCTTGGGGATGGTGGGTGGTGATTGCAGCAACCTTGCTGTTCGTTTTCGGCATTTGTCTTTATGTGAGATGGCGTAAAAAACACTTACGCGCAAAAAAGACAGCATTAACACTTTTAACTCAACCTACCGCGCCTCATACCCCCTCTTCTGCTCTGGAAATATTGCGCCAGGCAGCATTGAGTTACTTTCCGCGTGAAGAGATCGCACCATTAACTGGAATCGCTTGGTATAAATTTCTCGATAGCCATACCAAAGAGACTCGATTCGTAGATAAACAACATCAGTGGCAAGAAGCGTTGTATCAGAATTCCTCCCAAGGGCATCATCAAAGCTTGGTAGACGATTGTGTCTTTTGGATAACCTACGCTTTGCCACCAAAGAAAAAGGCAAATAACCGTGACTGAGCAAACACTCATAACCGATCTTGCCCAATGGCTAAACATTGAATTTGTCTGGTGGTGGGCACTGTTTTTGTTGCCCATCCCCTGGTTGGTATACAAGTTCCTGCCACAAGAATCTCAACAAGCCGAGATCAAATTGGCGTACTTACCAACTAATGAGAATAGCAGCAAACCTAAGCAAGCCCTGCAAAAAGCGCTTTCAATCGCGATCTGGGGCCTTCTTGTCGTCGCTTGTGCGCGTCCAGTTTGGTTTGGCGATCCCGTTGAATTCCAACCCAAATATCGGGACTTGATGTTAGTCGTCGATCTGTCCGGTTCGATGCAGCAGGAAGACATGGAACTCAACGGCGAATATATCGATCGCCTCACAGCAGTCAAAAAAGTTCTGTCTGATTTCGTAGCAAAGAGAAAAGGTGACCGTCTCGGAGTTGTTTTGTTTGGCGACCATGCTTATTTGCAAACACCACTCACTGCAGACCGCAAAAGCGTCATGCAACAGATTAATCAAACCGTCATCGGCTTGGTTGGTCAACGAACCGCCATTGGTGATGGTATTGGGTTAGGCACAAAAACCTTTGTAGACAGTGATGCTCCCCAACGAGTCATGATTTTGCTCAGTGACGGCAGCAATACTGCAGGGGTGCTCGAGCCGCTAGAAGCAGCGGAAATTGCGAAAAAATACAACGCCACTGTTTACACCGTGGGCGTGGGCGCTGGTGAAATGATGGTAAAAGAGTTTTTCATGACTCGCAAAGTCAACACCGCAGCCGACTTAGATGAACAAACACTGACTAAAGTGGCAGAGGTGACAGGTGGACAATATTTTCGAGCGCGAGATACAGAAGAGCTCGAAAAGATTTATGACACCATCAACCAGCTAGAACCCGTATCTAGCGACACACAAACTTGGCGCCCTCAGTCTGAATGGTTTCCATATCCATTAAGCGCTGCATTTGTATTGTCGGTATTGTTATTCCTATTAAGGAGAAAACATGGCTGAGTTTATTTTCCTCAATCCTTATTGGCTTTTGGGGCTCATCGTGATCCCTATTGCACTCTTGCTTAATCACAAATTTAGAGCCCAAAAGTCCACACTGATTGCCCCTCACCTATCGCGGATGCTCGGACAAAACACGCAGTCTAAGCATTACTTCACTCTATGGGGTTTAGCTTGGGCAATAACTTGCATTTCATTAGCGGGGCCAAGCTGGCAGTCCAATGCTCGACCAAGCTTTGAGTTAAACCAAAACCGTATCTTGGTGCTTGATATGTCTCGCTCTATGTTTGCTACAGACATCCAACCCAATCGGCTAGCACAAACACGTTATAAGGCGCTCGATTTGCTGCCTAAATGGAAAGAGGGAGCCACTGGACTTATTGCTTACGCTGGCGATGCCTATAACTTAAGTCCACTGACAACTGATTCCAGTACGCTTGCGGGCATTATCGAAAATTTGTCACCAGAGCTGATGCCTTTTCAAGGAGCAAACCTGCCTGCCGCGATTGAACTGGCGATCAACCAGTTTTCTCAAGCCGGCACGCAGCAAGGCGATATCATCGTGTTAGCGGATGATCTTGATACGTCAGAGCTGTCTCGCGCGTTAGATTTAGTCCAAGGTACAAAGTTTCGCATTTCTGTTCTTGCCGTCGGGACTCCTAACGGTGCGCCTATCGCGCTGCCCGATGGCTCTCTGCTAAAAACTGCACAAGGCACTACCGTCGTAGCGAAAACAAATCTGAAAAATCTACAAACGCTAGCGAATAAGACTGGTGGCCTATTTGTTCCTATTCAGCACACCAACCGTGATGTTGAAAACATCGCGGCCTTTACCAATAACATTGGTAGCCAGCTTTCTGCGACCCAAAGCGAAGAAGTTAAAACTGATTCTCGTCTCAACAGTGGCTTTTGGTTACTGCCGTTGTTACTTCTTCCTGCGGCTTTACTGTTTCGACGCGGCCTGATTTGGATGGTAGTTGCGACTGTAGTCCCAGTAACGTGGACACCGCATGCAGAAGCTAATCCGTTCTTAAATGCCGACCAACAAGGAGCGGAACTCTACAAGCAAGGTGAGTATGAACAGGCGCAAAACCTATTTACAAACCCAAGCTGGAAAGGAGCCGCCAGTTATCAAAAAGGTGACTACGAAGCCGCTATCGAAGCATTTTCTCATGATGCCTCCCTTAACGGCCGCTATAACCTCGCCAACTCGCTCGCTCAAAATGGTCAATTAGAAGATGCGGCTGATTTGTATAAAAAACTGCTAGAGGAAAAGCCTAACTTTGAAGCCGCGAAGAAAAACCTATCGGTTGTAGAAGAAAAGCTAAAACAGCAACAGCAACAGCAACAGCAACAGCAACAGCAACAGCAACAGCAACAGCAACAGCAACAGCAACAGCAACAGCAACAG